>PKYZ01000866.1 GCA_003132865.1 Bryobacterales bacterium | reverse complement strand
ACTGGAGTCCTGCCCCACGAACTGACATGCGCGCCTTCCCCACCCGCACCGCACTCACCATCGCAACTTTCGCCCTGATTCTGGCCGCCGTATCGCGCGTCCTCCATGGAGTGGAAGCCCTCAGCCTGCCGGCCGCCGCCGCCATCGTCGAATTCACCCCCGAACTGACGCCACTGCGCCCATGGCAGCCGCATACCGCGCCCGAGGCCGTCGGCCCGCCGCCCAGCCTCCTCGCCGGCCGCATTGCCATCCGCCCCACGCTCGACGACCGCCACGGCGCCCTCGACCACTTCTACGCCGCGCTGTGGCGCACCGAACGCGGCGCGCCATTGGCCATCACCCGCATCCTGCATTACGGCGATTCCCCCACTACCGCCGACCTCATCACCGGCGACACCCGCCAGCTCCTGCAAAAGCGCTTCGGCGATGCGGGCCACGGCTTCACCCTGATCGGCAAACCCTGGGCCTGGTATGAACATCGCGGCGTGGAGCTATCCAGCCACGGCTGGCAGATGGACCCCGGCACGCGCTGGGATCTGCGCAATGGCCTGTTCGGCCTCGGTGGTGTGGCCTTCACCGGCCGCACCGGCGCCTACAGCCGCGTCACGCTGCGCGACCCCACCCAAACACGCCTGGAAGTCTGGTTCCTCAGCCAGCCGGATGGCGGCAGCATCGCGATTTCCTCCGCCGGCCAGCCCATCGGCAGCATCGCCACCGCCGCGCCGTCTCGCACGGCCGGCTTTGCGAGCTTCGAGCTGAAGCCGGGAACCGGCACGCTCGAATTCAGCACCGAAGGCCCTGTCCGCGTCTTCGGTATCACGCTGGAGAAGCGGAAAACCGGCGTGGTCTACGACAGCATTGGTCTGAATGGCGCGTCCGTCTCCATGCTGGCGCTGCTGTTCAACGAGAGCCATTGGGCGGAGGAGTTGCGCCACCGCAACCCCGACCTGGTGGTCCTCAACTACGGCACCAACGAAAGCAGTTTCGCGGCCTTCCTCACCCGCGAATACGAGATTGAGCTGCGCGAAGCCATCCGCCGCGTACGCGCCGCGCTGCCCAATGCTTCTATACTGGTGATGAGTCCCATGGACCGCGGCCAGAAGAATGGCGGCGAGATTGAAACGCTGCCCACCATACCCCGCATCGTCGACATTCAGCGCCGCGTGGCCGCCGAGTTGCACTGCGGATTCTTCAACACGTTCGAAGTCATGGGAGGCGCGGGCACCATGGCGCGCTGGTATGACAGCCAGCCCCGCCTGGTCTCGGCGGATTTCATTCATCCCACGCCGGCCGGCGCGCGCATCGTCGCCACGGCTTTCGTCCGCGAATTGACCGCTGGGTTGAACCGGTACAAATTGCGCCAGGTGCTCGAACGCAACGCCGTGGCCGAGGTGCGCTGACCACATGCCGCGCCGCGCCGCCATCGCTCTGCTCTGCCTCTGTGCCGCGCTCCCGTCCGTGGCGCAGACCGACGCAACCCCGAAAGTAAGCGCCAAAAAGAAGCCCGCCAAAAAATCCAAGAAGAAAGCCCGCGCGCCCCGCGTCCGCCACTATCCCCCGCCGCGCGCGAGCGTCAAAGTGCGCGCCGCATCGCTGCAGAGAGTGGCGCTCCAATTGGATGAGCGCCCCGACCCGGTCATCGATCGGCCGGGCACGCTGGTGCCCTTCTTCGAGCGCCTCTATCGCCTCTCGACCGGCGACAGCCCCGCCGTGCACATCCTGCATTTTGGCGATTCCCACACCGCGTCCGACGATTGGACCGGCGTGCTCCGCGATCTCTTCCAGAGCCGCTTCGGCAATGCCGGCGCGGGCTTCTCGCTGGCGGGAATTCCGTTCAAGGGCTACCGCCGCTTCGACGTGCGCGGCGGCGCCAGCAAAGCCTGGGATCCGGCCGGCCTGCGCACCGGCGAAGGCGACGGCCTCTTCGGCCTCGGCGGCGTCAGTATTTCCACCGAACGCGCCGGCCAAACCATCTACCTGGATGCGGACTGCGCCTCGGTCGAGCTCGACTATCTGCAGCAGCCCGGTGGCGGCCGCGTGGCCCTTTCCGATAACGGCGCAACCGTCCAGGAGGCCTCCACCGAGGGACCCTTCGCGGCCGGCTTCCTCGAGTACGCCACCACGCCCGGCCGCCATCGCTTCGAGGTGCGCACGCTGGAACCCGCGCCCGTGCGTCTGTTCGGATGGGTCACCGAAAACCCGAAAGGAATCACCTACGAGTCCGTGGGCATCAACGGCGCCGAAGCCGCGCTGATCCAGCGTTGGGACGAGGCCATGCACGCCGCTTACCTCAAACGCCGCGACCCCGCCCTGATTGTGCTGGCCTACGGAACCAATGAGGCCAGCGACTCCAAGTGGAGCGAAGCCGGTTATCTCGAAACCTTCGGCGCCATCCTCCAGCGGCTGCGGCGCGCCGTGCCGGCCGCCTCCATTTTGGTCCTGGGCCCACCCGACCGCTTCCTTCGCGTCAAAGGCCGCTGGCGCCCTTTCGAAGGCGTGGACCGCATCGTCGCCGCTCAACAGGAGGCTTGCCGCCAGAATCGCTGCGCCTACTGGAACACCCGCGCGCGCATGGGCGCCGAAGGCTCCATGGTCAATTGGGTCATGGCCGGCCTGGCCCAGGGCGATTACGCGCACTTTACTTCCCAGGGTTATCAACGCCTGGCCTCCGTGCTTTTTCAAGATATAATGCGGCTATACGAGAGCTATCTGAAGGTCCGTCCGGAACTAGCCTCCCAAGCTACAGATGAACAAACAAGCCAAGATCACTGAGATTGTCGAGAGACTGTCCGGCAAGCCGCTCCCCATCGGCCCGGACGAATCGCTGTTTGAATCCGGAGTGCTCGATTCATTCGCCCTCACCGACATGGTCGGCGCGCTGGAAGAGGAATTCTCCATCCGCATCCCGGATTCCGATCTCACGCCGCGTAAGTTCGATTCCATCGCGCGCATCGAAGCCTACATCGAAACCCGCGCTTGACCTGTATGGAATGCTGCCTCGTGCCTTCGCCATCGGTGGGACAGGCCTCCTGGCCTGTCCTGGTGCTTTCGCCATTGGTAGGACAGGCCTCCCGGCCTGTCTCGCCGGAGCGGCACTGAAAACCCATGGCCTTCCTCCGGGCGTTCGGCGCTTATTTGCCTTCTCGCGTGGTGGACAACCACGAGTTGGCCGCCGAAACGGGCACGGATGCCGAATGGATCCTCCGCGCCACGGGAATCGTCGAGCGCCGCTTCGCCGCCCCGGATGAATCCGTTGCCTCGCTGGGAATCCGTGCGGCCACGAATTGTCTCGAAAACGCCAGCTTGATCGCGCGCGATGTAGGCCTGCTGCTCGTCGCCTCCAGTTCCGCCGAGCACCGGTTTCCCGGACCAGCCTCCGCGATCGGCGCCGGGTTGGGCATCCACGGCGTGCCGGCCATCGATCTGCCCATCGCCAGCGCGGGATCGCTGTTTGGCATGGCTCTCGCCGCGCATCTCGCTCCGGCTTATGGCAATGTGCTGGTTGTCGCTTCGGAGGTGATGTCCCGCGTAGTCGAGCGGCATCCCGCGCACCGCGACACCGCCATTCTGTTCGGCGATGGCGCGGGCGCCTGCCTGGCCGGTTCCGAAACCGGATTTGCCGAAATCCGCGATTCGCTGCTGGCGAGCGATGGAGATTTCGCCGCAGCCCTGCGCCTCGATCTGGACGCACCCTTATATATGGATGGCCGGACCATTATTCTCCAGGCAGCCCGCAAAATCCCGCGCGCTATTTCCGAATTGCTGGAGCGAAACCGCATCCCCGCCGCGGCTGTGGAGGCCTTCCTGATGCACCAAGCCAATCTCAACCTGATCGCCCGCGTGGCGCAAGCGCTCGCCGTTCCCGAGGATCGCTTCTTTCGCAACATCCAGCGCTACGGCAACACCTCCTCCGCCTCGCTCTTGATCGCCGCCGCGGAATGGCGCCAGCAGCACTCGTCGCCGCCCACAGGCCCCCTGGTCTTCGCCGCATTCGGAGCCGGGCTGCATTGGGGCGCCCTGCTGGCCACGGCATGATTGTCGCATAATCAGGTATTAACACCAGAATATAGTGGTGCTATAATATGGTCATGATCAAGCAAATTCTCACATCATTCGCCTTCGTCGCCCTCTCCGTCGCGAGCGCGGCGACCTACAAGATATCGTTTGTCGAACCTTCCGTCGTGAAGGGCAAGGAACTGAAAGCCGGCGATTACCAGTTGAGCGTAAAGGAAAACTCCGTTGTCATCCTGAAAGCCAACAAGCAACAGGTGGAAGTCCCCGCCAAGGTCGAAAACACGAACCAGAAGTACGACCGCACCCGGGTCCTCTATAACGAGAACAACGGCAAATTCTCGATTCAGGAGATCGAATTGGGCGGCACCACCACCAAGCTGACGTTCGACACCGGAGTCCAGACCGGCGGCGGCGAGTAGGTGGGACAGGCCTCCTGGCCTGTTGTGTGGATGTCGCACCCTACGGCGTCAGCGTCAACACATCCTTAGCCTCCACTTTCCGAAATTGCATCGGAAAGCTTTCGGCGTTGTAGTATCGTTCCCACTGGTCCTTGTAATGGCGCGACAGAACCTGGCCGGACTGGCCCGTGGTCCCTTCCAATAGGGAATGGTCCCAGTCCGCAACATCTGCATCGAGGCGCATGGAAGGCCCCAGGTCTTCGGTATACTGCTTCACGGTGGTAGGCGATCCGCTCATGGCCACCGGACCGATATCGAACAATCCCGCCACCAGCGGCAGATGCCGTCCCACCGGATTGGCGAGCAACAGCGGCGCATATTTGCCGTAGACCCAATGGCCGGGATCGCGCCCCTGCTTGCGCCGGCCGTCCTCCAACCCCAGCCCGAAGCCGCGCAGGATGGTTTCGTCCCAATCGTTGAACCAGCCCGCCGGCCGCCTGCGCAGCAGCGTCTCGATCGCCGCCGGCGCCATCTGATATTTATACCTGGCCCCTACGGCCGGTGAAGCGCTTTGCGCCACCAACACCTTCAAGCGCTCGTAGGCCAGCGTCACGATCAGCGGCGCGGCCGCGTCCTTGTCCATCTGGCCATCCCAGCCGCGCAGCAATTGCACCGCGTTCTCGGCCTGGGCAAGGTCGCCGTGCTGCGCTTTGTGCCGGTCGTAAGCCTCCACAATGGCCTGCGCCAGATGCTGAAAGAAGCTCGAGTACACGTCCTTCTGCACCGTCAGCATGTCCTGTGCCCGCCAGCCGTTTCTGGCCATCAGCAGGTTCCGTATCTGCCGCGACCGGTAGTGCGAAGCGAAGTTTCCATTCACCGCGTAAGCGTAATCCGGCGGAAATGGATTCTGATTCGCCGTCACGATCACACCGGCCGGCGGATTATAGAACGCCGGCAACTGATCGAACGGAATGAACCCTTGCCACTCGTTCTCGCCCGACGATCCATCCACCGGTACGTCCCCCGTATACCCCTTGCGGATCGGCAACAACCCCGCGGCGTGATACCCGATGTTGCCGTCCACATCGGCATAAACGAAGTTCTGCGCGGGGCCGGGAAACCGCGCCAGCGCCCCCGTGAACTCCTGCCAGTTCCCCGCCCTGTTCAGTTCCGGAAATGGAAACTGAAACGATCCCGGTTCCGCCGCCGCCCAGCGCAGCGCCAGGCGCTCCTTCGCATCGTTTATATAGAGCGGCCCATGGCGCGTAATCCACAGCGGCATCTCCACCGCCGGCGCGCCCTTCACGCGTATGATTTCCCGTTCCTCGCGCGCCTGCTCCCATTGCCCGCGGTACAGGTAGCGGCCTGTGCCCGGATCGAAGTTCTCGATGTAGAGATCCTGCACGTCGAACTGCAAGTTCGTCACGCCCCAGGCGATGCGCTGGTTATGTCCCACGATCACCGACGGCGTGCCCGGCAGCGACACGCCCGACACATCCAGGCCCGGCGCCCGCAGGTGCACCATGTACCAGATGCCCGGAATCGAATAAGCCAGGTGCATGTCGTCGCACAGCAGCGGTTTCCCGGAGGCCGTGTGCGCACCGCCGACCGCCCAGGCATTCGAGCCGGGCTGCAACTCGCCGCCGCTCCGCGGAGGAAACAGGAAATCCACCTTCGCGCGATCGCCCGCCGCCCGCATGTCTCGCTTTAGGATTTCGTCTTTCCACGACGTGGTCAGGTCGCGGTACATGTGCAGCCCGATCAGAATCGTATCCACCACGCTCCACGGCCGCGGCTCGTACCCGAGCAGCGTGAATTCCACCGGCAAAGCGTGCAGGTGGGTTTCGATGAAGTAGTTCACGCCCCGCGCGTAGGCCGCCAGCGGCGCGCGGTCTTGCGGCGACAGCGAGACATACGCCATTTCCGCGATGCGCCGCATGCGCAGCCGGCGCGAATCGCGGTCGAGTTCCAAAGCCCCCGCACCCACGATTTCCGACAGATCCCCGCCCGCCAGGCGCCGCAGCCCATCCATCTGGAAAAGCCGGTCCTGCGCCGCCACGTAGCCTTGCGCGAAGAAGACGTCATCCTCGCTCGCCGCCGAGATGTGCGGCACCCCCAGCGCGTCGCGCGCAATCGTCACGCGTTGCGAAACCGGCGCCGCGATCGTGCCCGAAGTCTGCGGCAGCGCGCGGTACACGAACCAGTACACCGCCCCGGCCGCGGCCAGCAGCGCGATCCCGATGGCGGCGTTGATGTAGCGGAGTACCCGGTGTGGTCTGTGTATCTGAAACTGAGCTGTGGGCATGCGTGAGTACGAATGCCCACTATACTACCTAGCGTCGAAGCTCACCCGCGTGGGCTGCGGGCGGTATGATACCAAAGAGACAATGCCGGTCACCATCTCAGACGAAGTCCTCACGGCGGCTCACATCAGCGAACCCGAGCTAAAGCAGGAGCTTGCGTTGACGCTGTTCCAACAAGAGCGGCTAACCCTCGCGGAAGCCAGCCGTCTTGCGGAGATGAGCCAGCTCGCCTTTCAGGCGCTGCTGGCGAAACGCCAAATTCCGATTCATTACGGAATACAGGAGTTCCGCGAGGACCTTCGGACTCTGCGCCAAACGGAACATCTTTGATCGTTGTCTCCGATACATCTCCCGTCCTGAATCTCGCCCGCATAGACCGTCTCGAACTGTTGCGGTCGCTTTATCGCCAAGTGCTCATTCCCTCCGCCGTATATCGGGAATTGACGGACTCCAAGCGCGATCTGCCGCCCGCAATCGATCTTGCTTCGATGCCCTGGTTGATAGTCGTGGCTGCGGCAAACCACAAACGCGTACGAGAGCTTCGTGGGATTCCGGACCTGGCGAGGCTGAGGCCATCGTCGTTGCGATCGAGCATCGAGCGGACGTGTTGCTTGTGGACGAAAGACGTGGCCGTCGAACTGCGACTGCGGCAGGTCTGACGGTTACGGGACTCATCGGTGTAGTGGCCCAAGCGAAAAGGGTTGGCCTGATCGATCTGGCCAAGCCGGTGCTCGATGAATTGGTCCACACCGCTCGATTCTGGATCGGACCCGAACTCTACTCAGAGGTTCTCGCGGAACTGGGCGAAACCTGAACCCAACACCCAGCATCCAGCACCGCCGCAGGGAGCACGGCCTCCCACGGCTTACAACCGCGCCACGTGCACCGACCCATCCCCGGTACGCACCGTCAGCACCGGCCCGCCGCCGTTCAGTTTTCCGCTAACCGCGTCCTCGCGGATGCCTCCCTCCGTTGTCAGCGGCAGATCCACCGTGATCCGCCCGTCTCCGGTGTGTGCGTCCAGGTTCGCGGCGAAGCCCTCCGGCAGCCGCAGCGTAACCCCGCCATCGCCGGTATGTATCATCCAACCGGTGGCCATGTGCGATCCCGCAGCCACCTCCGCCTCGATGTTGCCGTCCCCGCTGCGCAGGTTCAGCCCGCTAAACTTCCCGCGCACGTGGATGTTGCCGTCGCCGCTGCTCGCTTCCAGCGCGCCATCGAATCCCTCGCCGTCGATGTTGCCGTCATGCGTCACCAGCCTGGTCTGCCCGCGCAGGCCATCGGCGCGGATGTTGCCATCGCCGGTGTGCACGTCGGCCTTGGTCGCGTTGGGAACTTGCACTTCGATCTTCACCCACCGGTTTCCCAGATTGAAATGCAGTGTCGGGACCTTCACTTCGATCTCCACCCGGTCGCCGGTCTGATGATCCATCACGTGCACGTCGCCCGGGCCGATCCTCCAGCCGGAGGTGTAGACCCGCGCCTCGATCGTCTTCACGTCAGCCGCGCGCAGGGTCACGTTGGCGTCGCTGGTCTCGATGCGCAGCTCCGGCGCCGCACCCACACTGAAGCTTTTGCCCCACTGATCCGCCAGCATGGGAACAGCCGCCACTGCGCAAAGGGCAGACGCCCAGAAGATAGTCTTGGACATAGATAGCCTCACCATCAATACGACGGAACCGCGCGCGCAGTTCCCGAATTTTCGGCTACGATAGTCGCATGCAGCCGATCGAGATCGACCCTGAGCTGAGCCGCATGGCTCTCGCCGAAGCCGCCCAACAATATCCCGAGTTCGCCGGGCAAGCCCTGCGCGTCATCGCCCGGCCGCTTTTGAAAGGATTCGCCTGGCAGCTCGAGTGGCAGGGAACACCGCCAACCGGGCAACCAGCGTGGGAGTTTCAAAACGCGGCGATTAAGGCATATAAAAGAATGGCGAAAATCTTTTAGGTGACACTGGTGGCACAGGCGATTTCGCCCGCTGCCTAAGAATTTGACTTGAGTTTACTGGAGGTGCTCATGAAAGCTGGAATCGCTTCAATCGCTCTGCTCGCTGTCGTTGGTACGGTGCTCGCACAGTCACGGAGCACTCCTTCGCCGGCGCTGCTGGTTCTTTCCAAGAGGGACCGGACGCTCTCCATCGTCGATCCGGCCACCCTGCAAGTGGTGGCGCGCATGCCATCCGGGCTCGACCCGCACGAAGTGGCGGCCTCCACGGATGGCAAACTCGCCTACATTTCCAACTACGGATTCGGCGCGTACAACACCATTACGGTCGTCGACCTCGTAGCCCAAAAGACGCTGCGCGCCATCGACCTGGGCGTGCTCCACGGGCCGCACGGCCTCGATTACACGGGCGGCAAACTCTACTTCACCGCCGAGGCCAACAAAGTCGTCGCCCGGTACGATCCCGCCACCGGCCAGGTGGATTGGATCATGGGCACCGGTCAGGATCGCACCCACATGGTGGCAGTCTGGAAAGACTTGAGCCGCATCGTCACCACCAACGTCAGTTCGGCCACGCTCAGTATTTTCGAAAGGAGCGCCGCGGTGCCAGGGCTGGGTGGACCTCCGCCGGGTGCGCCTCCTCCGGGCGGCCCGCCTCCGGGTGGACCCGCGCCCGCCCCTCCGCCTCCCACGCCCCAGTGGACCCAGACGATCGTTGCCGTGGGCCGCGGATCGGAAGGCTTCGACGTCGCGCCGGGTGGCAGCGAGATCTGGGTCGCCAACGCGCGGGACGGCACGGTGTCGGTGGTCGATGTCGCCGCCAAAAAGGTCGTCGCCACGCTCGCAGCCAACGTGCGCGGAGCCAACCGGTTGAAGTTTACGCCGGACGGCAAGCTGGTCCTCATTTCCTCCCTGGGCGGGTCCGATCTAGCCGTGCTGGACGCCGCCACGCGCCGCGAAGTCCAGCGCGTGAAACTGGGCCGCGGCGCCGCCGGGATTCAAATGGATCCTGACGGATCCCGCGCGTTCGTGGCCTGCACGCCGGATAATTACGTGGCCGTGATCGACCTGAAAACCCTGACCGTCACCGGCCGCATCGACGCCGGCCAGGAACCCGACGGCCTGGCCTGGGCCGCCCATGAATGATAGTGGTGGGGCAGACCTCCAGNNCAGGACCCGCTCTTCGCGCCACTAGTCCTGCCCAAAAGTATGCGGCATTCAGCGGGCTTGTTCAGCGGGGCTTGTGGAGAACGCAAACCGATTGCCCGAGGCTGGTCATGCCTTCGACCACCCGGCCGTCGTCGAGCGTCAGCGGGCGCTGGAGTGGGATGTGTGGCGTATCTCCGTCATAAGTCCCCTCCATCGAGAATCCCAAATGTGCGGACCAGGAGGCGATGGCGTCCCAGCTTAGAACTGGGTGTGGAGCCGGCCTTCTTCGCGGTGATTGACCATCTCTTCGAAAACAGTCCAGTGGCTGGGGATTTTGAACTCTGGGACGCTGAAGACCACCTTTCCTCCCGGTTTCAAAACCCGGTATGCCTCCCGCAAGTAGCGTTAGGAATCCTCATGCAGCAGGTGCGACAACACACTAACCCAACTTTCGCACTTCGTGGCTTTTCCAGAGCCTAAGTGCATGAAAGCCGGCAAAAGCTAGCCAAAGATCTTCACCACAAAAAGGGCCGCCGTCGGCTGCAAGCCGTTGTCGGCAGCAGGCTTGAGGAGTCGCTTCTTACAGTTGGTGGAATCCCGCAGCATCGAAATATCAGGATGCCACAACTGCAACCGTTTGAATAGGAGGAAGGTCTTCACTCAGCGGTTTTCTGAAAACTTACGCTGTAGGCAATACACTTGTGCTGCGACCGCCCCGAAATAGGCCACGAAGTGCGAAAGTCAGGCTAAACAAGCAGACCATGTCGGCAACGCCGGTCTGCTCCGGGATAACCATATCGTTCACGAGTTCGAAGCGCCAGGCGGGATTGGAGCAACGCGCTCGCGCATGCGCCAGCAGCTCGGGAACGATGTCAGTCCGAAGGTATCTCTCGACAGTAAGGACGTGAGCCAATCTTCCGGATCCGCACCCTACGTCGATAAGGTAGTCTGAGCCCCGGAGGCCGGCGTCGAACAAAATTTGCCGCATCAGGTAACCGAAGGAGTCGTATTGTCCTCCGACGGCAAGGGACATGGCCTCGTCGGTGGAGCCGATGAGGTTTCGGACGAGGTGCCGGTAGCTGGCCGCATAATCCGCAACGGTAGGTGACTCTGCCACGTATTTTCTGGTTCAGTTCTCTCCCAGAATCGACCAGTCCCCCGGACTGGCCCCCCTGCTTGGCGCGAAACAGGATGGTTCTCCTAAAGAACTCCCCCCCCGCCTAAGCTGCCTGGAGAGGCGTTAGCTGATAGCCGATCTCGCGTGCCTGTCGGCGAATCTTCGCTTCCCGCTTCTGACGCTGTTGAGCATCTTGTTTGGCCAGGATGCTGTCATCGTATGCTTGTTTGGTGGTCACCATGTGTAAGATGACGCGGGCCATCTTATGCGCGGCGGCGGTGATGGCTTTGGCTGGCCCAAATTTGGCTCTCATGCGGCGGAAATACTCGCCCATCGGGCTCTGGCTGGCGTGTAGCGTTTGCGCTGCCGTGCGCAGTGCCAGGGCCAGCCTGGGTTTCCCCTTCCTGGTCTGACGCGCCAAGATTCGACCGCCGCTGACTTTGTTGTTCGGACATAGCCTCAGCCAACTGCAGAATTCCGATGCACTGCCAAACGCGGAAAAGTCCGGCCCTACGTCGGTTAACACTATATGCGCTGTGACTTCATCCATCCCGTCAAAGGCGCTGAGATCCACCCCCAGAATCCGATAGCAGTGCGTTCGCAAATCGAAGGCTGGTGCATTATGTTGCTTCTTGGGCCGGCTCTTCTTCTTGCGCGGCGGTAGTGGGTACTTGCCGATGTCAATCCGGTCGGGCAACTCGCTCATGAATGCTTCCATCTCCTTGTCCAGCTCACCGATCTTTTTCTGATAGTGCCGGTACAAGTCCAGCGAGTACTGCAAGGTGATCAGGTGCTCCAACCGATAATCCCCTTCCAGCGCTTTTATGATAGTTTCCTCGCTGGCTCTCACCCGCGGATCTCGCAACTTGGCGAGTGTCCGCAGATCCCGCTCCCCGGCCAGAATGGCATCGATAATCGCCAGGCCGGAGACGCCCGTTACGTCGCTAATCACATGGCCCAGCTTGACATTCATTTGCTCCAGCGCTTTCTGCATGTGCTGGATATGTTCCGCCGCAAACCGAATCAATTCGCCGCGATACCGCAACAGCGTCCGCAGCCCGCAAATGGCTTGCTCCGGCCGGTAGGACCCCCGCAGCAAACCAACCGAGTGCAGAAACTGCAACCATTGGCAGTCTTCCACGTCGGTCTTTTTCCCGGGCACATTCTTGAAATGTCGTGCGTTGACCAGACATACCTCGAACTTGTCGTCGGCCAGCACCTGCCATAACGGAATCCAGTACACCCCGGTCGATTCCATCGCTACCCTCCGGATGCCGCACTGTTTCAGCCATGCGGCGATCTGCCGCAGGCTCTCTGTGAAGCTATCGAATCAGCGCACCGGCTCTGCATCCCGATCTGCCGGTACCGCTACAAAGATCTCGGTGGCCCCAATATCAATGCCTGCCGTGTCGGCATGCAGAATGGGCAGCGAGAGCACTTGTTTTACCCCCTTCTTGGCGCGCTTTCTCCGCTCCGCCTTGCGGGCTGCATTCCGCACGCGGCTTACCGATCTCGTCTGCTTTGCCATAGGCTGCCTCCGGTTTTTCGATCAGCCGCAACGGCGGCCCAGGGCCTACGACGAAAATGCATTCTCCTAAACGAGATCAAGGTGCTGCAAAATGCGCACCACCTTGTCATCACTGAATTGAGCGCACGGCCTGGAACCATGCTTGGCGACGGGCTGTAACGCACCATTGACGCCTTCGGTCTTAGCTGCCGCCGCTGGGGGCTACCGGTATCGTACAACAACGCGAAACCCAAGTTCTCTCCCAGAATCGACCAGTCCCCCGGACTGGCTTGGCGTGAAACAGGATGGTTCTGGAGATTTGCCGGTTTTTGGTCACAGTCCGACGAAAATTCCCTCCCTTCGCCAAACTCGCCCGCTACGAAACCAGCATAGAGCTTTCGCCGCCAGAATCCAGCACCCAGAACCCAGCACCCGCCTCCCCGCCAACCTGCTATACTGACAACGGATGGTTTTTGACCACCCCGCACTGCGGACATCCTGTTTACCAACCGGCCGCGAAGCACCGGTCGTTATCCCCTGTTTGCGTTTCGAACCTCTTGGAGGTACCCACACACCAACTAAATGAAATCCAGCGTGCAAATCAGCCGAGGCGTCGAAAGCCTGTTCGGCACCCGCGATGAAAACATCCGGTTGATCGAATCGGGCCTCAAAGTGAACACTCAACTCATCGACAACCTGTTGGAAATCGAAGGCGAAGCCGAAGCCGTCTCGCGCGCCGAAAACATTCTCGAAGACTATGTGGCGCTCGTCCGCGAAGGGCACGTCTTCAATAACGGCGACCTCAACAGCTATCTCCGCGTGGTCACCGAAGACCCCGAGGTGAACTTCCGCGCGCTGGTCCAGAGCGGCCGCCAGCGCAATTTCGGCAAGAAGATGCTGGCGCCCAAAACGGTGAACCAGCGCCGCTACCTCGAAGCCATCGAGCGCAACGACCTAGTCCTCGGCGTGGGGCCGGCCGGCACCGGCAAAACCTATCTGGCGGTGGCCATGGCGGTGTCCGCGCTGCTCTCGAAGCGCGTCTCGCGCATCATACTTACGCGCCCCGCCGTCGAAGCCGGTGAACGCCTGGGCTTCCTGCCCGGCACCTTGCAGGAAAAGGTCGATCCCTACCTGCGCCCGCTCTACGACGCTTTGTTCGACATGATGGAATCCGAGAAGGTTGACAAATTGCTCGAGCGCAACACCATCGAGGTCGCGCCCATCGCCTTCATGCGCGGCCGCACCCTCAACGACAGTTTCATCATCCTCGACGANNCAAAATGGTGGTGAACGGCGACATTACCCAGATCGATCTTCCCCCCGGAAAGCGTAGCGGCCTCATCGACGCGCTGGACGTGCTGCGCGGCGTTGAAGGCATCAGCATGGTGCAGTTCGACGAGCGCGATGTCGTCCGGCACAACCTGGTGCAGCGCATCGTGAAGGC
>PKYZ01000626.1 GCA_003132865.1 Bryobacterales bacterium | reverse complement strand
AACAAAGCCGAAGGCGATGAGAAGGCCATCATGCTGACCCGCGACGAGAACCGAAGAGTAGACCCGGCCTGGCTGAACAGCAACTTCCCATGCATGATGGCCTGTCCGGCGCACACGAACGCGGGGCGGTACGTGGCACTGATCGCAGAGGGCCGCTACGAAGAGGCATACCGGCTGGCGAGGGAGCCGAATCCGCTGGCCAGCATCTGCGGGCGGGTTTGTGCGCACCCCTGCGAGACAGCGTGCAGGCGCGGCGCAATCGACGAGCCGATTGCGATTCGCGCGCTGAAGCGATTCCTGACGGAGCGCCACGGGCCGGAGTCAAAGCGACCGGTGGATGTGAACGAGGGACGGGCGCAGAAGGCACTTCCTTACAAAGTGGCGATCGTGGGCGCAGGTCCTGTGGGGTTGTCCGCGGCCCACGACCTGGCGCTGATGGGCTATCCGGTAACGATCTTTGAGGCGGCGCCGGTGGCCGGCGGGATGCTGTACCTCGGCGTTCCGGAATATCGGCTGCCACGGGATGTGGTCGAGGCCCAGGTGCGGGAGATCCTGGCGACGGGCGATATCAACCTGAAGCTGAATACGGCGGCAGGCCGCGACTTCACGATCGCGGAACTGCGGCGGGATTATGACGCCGTGCTGCTTGCGGTCGGAGCGCACAAGAGCCGCGATCTGACGATTCCCGGCGTGGACCTCGACGGAGTGCATAAGGGCATCGACTTTCTGCTCAACGTGAATTTGGGGTACCAGTTCAGGGTCGGCAAGAAGGTAATCGTGATCGGCGGCGGCAACGTGGCCATGGACGTGGCCCGGTCGGCCGCTCGTGAAGTGCTGCGGCAGCACGCCACCGCTCCGGAGGACGCCGTTCCGAGCGATGAAAATGTCGCCGCCGTGGCTGCGCACGAGATGGTGGATGTTTCGCTGTCGGCCCTCCGCTTGGGCGCGCAGGAGGTCAGCATCGTGTGCCTGGAAAAGCGCCAGGAGATGCCGGCGGCATTGGAGGAGATCGAGGAAGCCCAAACCGAGGGCATCGTCTTGCATGACGGCAGGGGACCGCATCGCGTCCTGGGGCGCGACGGCAAAGTGACCGGTCTCGAAACATTGAAGACCATGCATGTTTTCGACGCCACCGGGCGTTTCAACCCCGCGTTCTACGAAAACAGCGAATCCGTCATCGAGTGCGATACCGTCATCCTGGCTATCGGCCAGGCTCCCAACCTGGATTTCCTGAAGCCTGAGGACGGCGTGCGGGTGTCGCCGCGCGGGTTGGTTGTGGCGGACCGCGAAACCCTGATGACCTCGGCGGCCGGCGTGTTTGCGGGCGGAGACTGCGTGTTCGGCCCGCGCCTGATCATAGACAGCGTCGGTGACGGCAAGCGCATCGCCATCGCCATCGACGAGCACCTCACCGGCCGGAAGCACCCCGATCCGGAGATTGTGGTGGAAGTGCTCGATCACCATCGCATGTTCGCGGATTACATGAATCTGTCGCGCCAGTCCGTGCCCATGCTGCCGCTGGAGCGCCGCACCGGTGTGACGGAAGTGGAGATCGGCTTCGACGAACAGTCGGCCATGGCCGAGGCCCGCCGGTGTCTGCGTTGCTGGATCAACACCGTTTTCGAAGGCAATGAGCCGGATGGCTCGCAGTGCATCCTGTGTGGCGGCTGCGCCGATGTCTGCCCGGAGGAATGCCTGCGCCTGGTGCCGCTGGAGCAGATCGAATTTCCCCCGGAGGTACGCGGCGAGATCCGCGGCAACCAGCAGCTTTATCGCGTGGAACTGGATGACGTGGCGGCCGAAGAACTGGGCGTGATCACCGGTACGGCCATGCTCAAGGACGAAACCCGTTGTATCCGGTGCGGCCTGTGCGCCGAGCGCTGCCCGGTGAATGTGATCACGATGGAGGCGTACAGCATTGGCGCGGCCGCGGCCGAACGCCCGGCCACGGTGGTGGCGGGGAGGCGTTAGGGCTACTGTGCCCAACACATGCTCATTGTGGGGCAGACCTCCAGGTCTGCGCGGGTCCTCCAGGACGCTCTTCGCGCAGAGGAACCGGCCATGTCCGAGCGCGAACAGGCCGACGTGGACGTCGGCCGCAGGACTGGAGTCCTGCCCCACCGCGAACGCCGGCGGCAAAACAGACCAGGAGGACTGTCCCACTAAAGGAGGAAACACATGCCAGAAGACGACAAAATACAACCTAGCCGGCGCGAGGCATTCATCAAGCTGGGGGTTGGCTCGGTGGCGGTCGCCTGCGCGGGGGCGGCGGTGTTTGGATATTCCTATCTCTCTCCCAATGTGCTCTACGAGCCGTCGCCGATCGCCAACGCTGGCAAACCGGACCGTTATCCGCGCGGCTCAGTCACCCAGGATCTGGAAGCCGGCATCTACATCATTCACGGCCCGGAGGGTTTTTACGCGCTTTCGGCCACCTGTACCCATCTCGGCTGCCTCACGGTGTGGAATGCCGATCTGGGCATCATCGCATGCCCGTGCCATGGCAGCAAGTTCAGCGAACAGGGAGTGAAGCTGGAGGGGCCCGCGCCGCGCGGCCTGCCCTGGCTCAAAGTCTGGATCGGCGATGAAGGCGAGCTGCTGGTCGATCGCGCCTCCATTATTCCGCCAAAGCAGTACCTGAGGACCTGATGACTCTCCAAGATCTCCGCGACACTCGCGTCTGGCGCTCCGTATTCCGCGGCGGCAGTGGGGCCACCAACCTGCGCCGGTCGATGGCCATTCAGCAGAACGTCTTCCTGCATCTGGCCTCGGTCAAAGCCCGCAAGCGCGCCCTCGAATTCAGCGTCACGTGGTACCTGGGAACGCTCAGCTTCGGCACTTTCATGATCCTGGTCGTGACCGGCATCCTGCTAATGCTCTACTACCATCCTTCGGTGCCGCAAGCCTACGCGGACATGAAGGACCTGCAATTCGTGGTCTCGGCCGGGGTGTTCTTGCGCAACCTGCACCGCTGGTCGGCGCACGCCATGGTCCTGCTGGTCTTCGCGCACATGTTCAAGGTGTTCTATCGCGGCGCGTATCGTAAGCCGCGCGAGTTCAACTGGGTCATCGGGGTGGTCCTGCTGATCTTCACGCTGCTGCTCAGTTACACCGGCTACCTGCTGCCCTGGGACCAGTTGGCCTACTGGGCCATCACGGTCGGCTCGAATATTATGTCCGCCGTTCCGGTGATGGGCCAAAAGGTCCGCTTCCTCATGCTGGGCGGCAATACCGTGAACGCCAACGCTCTGCTGCGCTTCTATGTGCTGCATTGCGTGATCCTGCCGCTGGCGGCGATTCTGTTCATCGCCGTGCACTTCTGGCGTATCCGCAAGGATGGAGGCCTGTATACGGGCCATAAGGAATCCCATGAGTGAGCCGCCCAATCCGAAGTTTGCCGCGCAATTCGATTCCGACGCGCGCCGCACACCGGTACGCGTGGCGTTCGTCACGCGCCGCACATCGCCGCAGGTAAAAGCGCAGGACGATTCCGTGGTGATGACCTATCCGGAAGGCCTCTTCCGGGCGGCCGTGGCCATTGAGATTCTGGCCATCGCGCTGGCCGCCATTTCGCTGATCTGGGATGCGCCGCTCGAACAACTGGCCGATCCCATGCACACCCCCAATCCGGCCAAAGCGCCCTGGTACTTCCTCGGACTGCAGG
>PKYZ01000630.1 GCA_003132865.1 Bryobacterales bacterium | reverse complement strand
GGCTCTAGCGCGCCCTGAGCCCACGAGAGCGTTGACCACATAAATCAGGTTCTACCCCGGGAGGAGAAGCGATGCATCCGGTTCTATCCATAGTTGAACGATACAGCGCGATCAGCGCCGCGCCAATCCTGAATTTACACCGTCACCAGGACGGCTACATCGCATTTGCAACTGAGCGCGATGGCGAGGACTTCCGCCCGCTTGTGGCGATTCGGGCCAGCGAGCTTGAAACATATTTCCCGCAGTTCCGCGATCAACTCTTGAAGGATGCCTATGTGGGCATCAATGCAGACTGGCGCCTCCGTAGTTTTGGTGAAGATGGCCATTCCTATGGCTATCCTCTTCACCGGTCTGACAAGCTCCGGTACATCAACGCGTCCTATGTGGACATCGATTTCTACCGGCTAAACCTGGATCTCGGAACAGTCATTGGTCGCAAAAGCGGCCAACTGCCTCCCGCCACTATGATCGTCAAGAGTGGCCGTGGGCTATGGCTGCTTTGGCTGATTTGCGACCCGAAATCTCCAGAGCATCAGCAGCGCGCGTTCACGGATACCCTCGACCTGTACAGCCGCGTCCAGCGGGCCATCATTGAACGGCTGATGAATCTTGGTGCCGACACTGGAGCCACGGACGCTACGCGGCATATCCGTCTGGCCGGCTCGCTTAACACCGAATCCGAAACCACGGTTCAATGGTGGATTCAGGGAGAAAGTCAATCCGGGTATATCTACACACTGCCTCAACTCGCGAAGTTCTTCCGCGTGGAACCGGCGAAACGACACAAGTGCGAATTGGTCGCACATAATCCAGCCAAGCGTCGCGGACATGTCGCACTGAACGCAGGACGGCTGGAAGATTTCAATATGCTGCGCGGCTTGCGTGGCGGCTTTTCTGAAGGCTGTCGGAACAACGCGGCAAAGATCTACAGTTGGCTACTACGGGCTAACAGGTGCCCGCGGTACGATTTGCCCGGCAAGCTCGCAATGTTCGGGGCGGAGTGTCATCCAGGGTTGTCGAAAGCCGAGATCAAAGCCGCGTGGAAGTACACGAAACTCAGGTGGATGAAAAACCAAACCATTTCTGATTGGTTGGGTGTGACAAAGGCGGAATCGGAAGTCCTGAAGCGATTTCCGCCGGCATCGCAATTCAGGACAGGAAACGAACCGCCACCTGGACCACGGCCCCGAGACGCTCAGCGGCAAGCTGTACAGAACAGGCGTTTTATTATCACCGAGATCATTGCGGATCTTGGCCGCGTACCGCCCCTTCGCAAGATGGCGGAGGCCATCAACGGCATGGGGTTCATGGGAAACCATCAAACCGTCTTCAAGGACTACAAGGCGCTGGGGATTCAATCTAAGCGGGCAGCAAAGCCGGCAACAGGCCAACAAACCCTCTCTCTTTACTGTATGCAAGAATCGGTAGACAAAAAGCCGGTATCGGAGAATGTACAGGTACCGGGGCTGGTGGAAGTAGCGTGAGGCGGGCCTATGGTTGCGGCAGCGCATGCGGGTGCTTGGTGTCCTACAGAGCATTGATGCCGGTCGTCAGATGCAACTGGCCTGGTGACGAGGTCAAGCCGCCACGGCGAAAGCGCGCAAAATCATCTTTGTCGCGCCCTGGTGCTAGGAAACGCCCGCGTGGCGGGCACTAAAGCCTGCATAGCCTGCATTCACCCGATATTGACGCGCGGACACACCGCTCGCGCGATAGCTACCGATAACCGCAGATAACGTGGCCACCCAAGCCNNTCCCAACCGAATCTCGCAGGTTACGGGTGAGTAGTTGTAAGTCTATGTGCATGATGTTAAACGACTTACATAATTATTACGGTACTACGGATTTCTAACCGAACTGGGTCATCTGGGCTCATCTGGGATCAACTGAAGAGTCAGGGGGCTCGAATGCCTCAACCCGGTTGGCGCCGCCTTCGACGGCGAGCGTTGCGCGATACTGGTGGTTCTGCGCGAAACAAGCGCCAACCATCGCCAGCACGCAACGGCCTCTTTCGCACTCGCTCCCCGCCCTTGGTCTGCCGCAGCAGAGCCTGGGCCTGCTGCCAGATCTGCCGATTAACGATGGCCGCCTGCTCGCCGGGATAGACCTTCCCCTTATGGCGCACCTCGCCGCAGTACAACACGTTGTCCGCACAAAAATCGCTCTCCAGACTCACCGCCAGCCGCCAGCTCAACACGTACCGGCTGAACCAGTCGATCACCGCCACCAGGTACAATCCAGGTGTATACTAATGCCGGTCGGAAAACTCAAAATGAAAATTCCGACAAAGGAGTTGCAGCATGTTCGTTACAAGAATTGCAATGCTCAGCTTTTGCGCTTTCACTGCATTTCCTCAGCATCCATCAGCGCCCGCACAAACAGTCGGTTCCGAAACTGGCAACTGGTCCGGTGCGCTCGCTGACGCGACTCGCACGGATTGTGGCGTTGAAGTGGAACATGCTGTTAAACCCGGCAGCTGTCCGGTAAGCATGTGCACAGTGAATTTTGGCCTGATGCTGGCTGATGGCAAGTTCGTAAAGTTTGATGAAGGCGGGAATAGCAAAGCTGTGACGGCGCTTCGAAAGAGCTCGAAAGCCAGCAAGATTGTCTTCAATTACTGGCGAACCGGGAAAACGGCGAGTGCCATTAAGGCGCGTGTCACCGGAACCCTGACCAGCGACACCCTCAAGGTAGAGTCTGTGAAGATAGACTGAAGGCCACGTCGGGTTTGGTGGCCTGCAGCGCCGGGACCAGGCCGAAGAGCAGTCCGGTCACCAGGGCCACACCAAAGTTGAACAGCAGAACGCGCGCGTCCGGCGTGGCCGTCAGGCCCAGCGGAGTCCTGCCCTGCGGCAGGAAACCGAGCAGGGCCAGGGCACCGGCCTGGGCCACCGCGACCCCCATCACGCCGCCGGTGAGCGAGAGCAGCAGGCCTTCCACCAGCAACTGTCGCATGAGACGGCAGGACCGTGGACCCGGCAGCTTACGACCATGTCCTGGCGTCCTGGAGGTATCGGGCCGGCTTCCAATTCAAGATCGCGGCGCCCAGACTTGTTGTGAGTTTTCGGCAAGCCTACGGAGGAGCTACCGCCGGCCGAGCGCGCGGAGAACTGGTTTGAGTGGGAAGAGCGGCCTGGGCCGGGACCGGCCGAGGATGCCGACCGTTTCAGCAACGAGCAGATCATCCGGGTGAGCTACGTGGAGAGGAAGGGGCGGCTTGGCGGCTAACGGCAACCGTGGCCGCATCCGCGTATCGAGCGCGCGCCACAGTTCGCTACCGATATGTACTCATAATGCCGTGAGAACCGTCAATATCGGTACTCAATTGCCTGGCGGCCCATTTCCCCCGCCGACTGGGGGGGTGAGAGAATCAGTTCATGCGAGCGCAGCTACAACGCGGCCAATCGCGCGGCGGGTGGGGGACTGCTGTTACGTCATCGATTTGCATCCTACTGGTTGCACAGTCATGCGCGGCACAAACTAGCCCTGCGCCCGGAACCATCCGCGGCAGCGTCGCGGACTCCTCCGGATCGTTGGTGGAGGCCGCCATCGTCAGATTACAGGCGCCCGGGTCCACTGCCCTGCGCACTACTCTTACCGACCAGACGGGCTCGTTCCACTTCTCCGCGGTCGAACCCGGGGCCTACACCCTCACCATCACGGCTGGTGGTTTCATGGACGAGAAGACCAATGTTTCCGTGGTTTCCGGCGAGAATCCACCGCTCCCTCCGGTCGTTCTGCAGATCGCACCCGCCATCAGCAAAGTGGATGTGACTCTGCCGCCGCACGAACTGGCCGTCCAGCAGGTGCACGCCGAGGAGAAACAGCGATTGCTCGGGATTGTTCCGAACTTCTACGTCACCTACGATCCGAATGCCGCGCCTTTGACCGCCGCCCAGAAATTTCACCTTGGGTTGCGAACCCTGATCGATCCGGAGACCATCCTGGGCAACGCAGCCGGCGCCGGAATCGAACAATGGCGCAACACCACCGACCGGCAATTCGGCCAGGGGATGGAAGGGTACGGGAAGCGCTTTGGCGTGGACTACGCCGCCAGCGTCACCCACGTCTTGATCGGCCATACCCTCACCCAATCCGTGTTTCACCAGGATCCGCGCTACTTCTATAAAGGAACCGGCAGTCTCCGCTCACGATTTCTTTACGCCGTCGGGACCGCGTTCGTTGCCAAGGGCGATAACGGCCACTGGCAGCCCGACTACTCCGATATGATCGGAGGACTTGCCGCGCGGGAGATCTTATCCCCCCTCCACTCCTACACCTCCCGCCCGGGACTGCGCGCTTTTCATGGTTTTCTGCTGGGTTTCAGCGGCAGGGCAACCGATCATCTGATACAGGAATTCGTCTACCGCTGGCTGACGACCCATGTGCCGAAAACGGTGGCACGGCGGCAGCCCGTTCTGCGCGACGGCACCCCGGTGCCGCTGTTTTCCGTAGAGGACCTGCGTTCCGCCACGACGGGAACCGCGAGGCCGCTTACCTTCGTGCTTTCCAAAGACCTGGAGGCAGGCGGTGTCATCGCCGCCAAAGCCGGGACCAAAGTAGAGGGCCAGGTCACTTCCACAGCCGCGCCGTCCGCCTCAGGCGCGGTCGATTCCATGCACCTTTCGGTGGAAAACGTACACCTCAAGATCGGCGAGACGGAAGTTCGGCTGAGAAGCACGCCGCAGAAAGCGGGCACCGGTGTCCTGGAATATCATTGGCTGGAAGACACCGGCCGCATCGCGTTGGTCCTGTATGTCGCCAGGGATGTAACACTCGCACCGACCCGGTAGCGCCTACCGGCCCTCCTCACGCCTTCAGGCAGAGCTCTGAAATGGCTACAGCCTGCCTTACCCAGTAATCCCAATTGTGTTAGCCAAAAGCCCAGAGGCGAGCGAGGGCGCTCCAACGCAATGAGAATCAGCAAGGAGAGAGCAGAATTTCCTTCGTCCGTTCGGTCTTAATTCGAGATCGTGCGCGGTTGCGACGCCGTCGCGCAAAACGAGATCGCGGGAGCAGCACGGACGTTCCACTTGGACGTGTCGTCGCCATCTCGTTGATTGGAGCATTCAGGCACGCCTGCTCCGGTCGGAATACGCGGCACTCGGAGACTGGCACGCTCACGGTCATGCGACTGCTACCGATAACAAGGGACAACGTCCTCCTCACGAACAGTCTGATGTTGGCCCCACGACAATTTGGAGGTTCGGCGCATTCTCGCTCATAATGGATTGCTTCTGGCTAGCGACCAGCCGGACAGAAAGATCTCTAGTTGGCCAATTCGCGGACGCCCGCGGTAGACTGGCACTAGACCCAATGCCCCTGGTCGCCGGTGATCAACTCGGCCCCTATGAAATTCTGTCCCCTCTCGGCGCGGGCGGAATGGGCGAAGTGTACCGCGCGCGCGATAAGCGGCTGGGGCGCGATGTCGCGCTGAAGATTTTGCCGCCGGAAGTGGCCAACGATCCCCTCCGTCGCCAGCGGTTCGAGCAGGAAGCGCGGGCGGTGGCGGCGCTGAACCATCCGAATATCGTTGCCGTGTACGATGTCGGCGAGGGGTATTTCGTCAGCGAACTCGTGGATGGCCCACCCCTGTCGAGCGCCAAACTGGGGCTGCGGAAGACGATTGAGGTGGCGGTGCAGATCGCGAGCGGCCTGGCGGCGGCGCACGATGCCGGCATCGTGCATCGCGATCTCAAGCCGGGTAACATCCTGTTGACGCGCGATGGGCGGCCGAAGATCCTGGATTTCGGACTGGCCAAGGTGCAGGCCGCAGGCTCCACGGACGACTCCACTGTAATCATGCGGACTGAACCGGGAGTGGTCATGGGCACGCCCGGCTATATGAGCCCAGAGCAGGTGCGCGGCTTTTCGACCGACCACCGCAGCGACTTCTTCAGCTTCGGCGTGATTTTGTACGAACTGCTGTCGGGCAGGCGCGCTTTTTGGGGCGAAACCAACGTAGAGACTATGACCGCCATCCTCAAACAGGAACCGCCGGATCTGCCGGAGACCGTGCCCGAGGCTTTGCGGCAGATCGTGGCGCATTGCCTGGAAAAAGACCCGCGCGAGCGATTCCAATCGGCGCGCGACCTGCGGTTCGCCCTGTCGCAAGTGGGTACGCCGAGCGGAAGCCATAGTACGCTGGCGGCATCGACGTCGCCGGGGACGGCCTGGGTTTGGCGCACACTCGCAGCGCTAGTATTGATCGCCACGGCGGTGGCCGGCACTCGCTGGTTGTGGCGCGACGCAGCCTTGCCGCAATGGTCCGGGGTCTTACTGGGCGGTCCGGAGATGGCCCTCAATCCCCGACTCTCCCCGGATGGCAATCTGCTCGCCTTCAAGGCCTTCGACAACGGCATGACGCAGGTGGCCGTAATGAAACCCGAGTCCGGCAACTGGTCCATCGTGACTCATCGGCGCGACCGCGGCCAAACCCAAGTGATCAGTTGGTCGCCCGACGGCTCCCAGATCTACTATGACCGCGCTACCGGCGTCCCGCTGGGTGTCTATAGCGTGCCGGTCCTGGGCGGCGACGAGCATCTGGTGTTGGAAAACGCCTTCTCGCCCGAAGTTGTGGGGGATGGCAGTCTCCTCCTGTGCCGTCTCAACGCCCGGGGAACAGGGCAAATGTACCGGTTTTGGCCGGAAACCGGTGTTCTCAAGGAGTTTCCTCTGGAGAAGCCGCGATACCTTGCGCCCGCCTGCTCTCGCACGCCGCCTGGAGGCAAGGTAGCTATTACTTATGCGACACCCACCGGATCTGCGGGAAAGGGTCCCGGCTTGTACGCCATCGATCTGGCTTCCAATGCCATCCGCCGCTTGGCCCTCCCGGAGCGGGAAGCCGCCGCCCTGGAGGCCTGGACGGTCGCGCGTGACGGCAAATCCGTGTTGGCTGCGCTTCCCACTGGATCGATCACCCGTGTGGTCGCCATCCCGGGCGAACAGAGCGCTGCCAGAACGCTGTTCACGGTGACCAGCCGCGTTTGGTATCTCGAAGCCGGTACAGACCAGAGCTTGTTCGTTAACCTAGTTGATCGGCCGCAAGAACTAATGCGCCTTTCGGCGGATGGAGGCGGAACCCAGGAGAGGATCGGCGCCTTTCCACTGAGTTCCGGGCCCGAACAGGTTCTTTTACTCCCCGACGGGCGCGCGGTGACGCCCGCCGGCGCCTTCGGCCGCACTCGCCTCATGGCGGCGGAAAAGGGGAAGGATCCAGTTCCCCTAGTCAACACTCAAGAAGAGACCGCCGCTCCCATGACGTTGGCGGGTGTGCACGAGATCGCCTTCGCCATAGGGGCGGCGCCGCACAGCGTGATCGCCCTGGCGGACACCTCCAGCGGGCGCGTCACCCGCCGCATCGCAACCGGTAAAGGAGTCGTCAACGGGCTTACCGCCTCGCCGGATGGCGCAACCCTGTATTTCTGCGCCGGTGGTTCCGTTTGGGCGGTTCCCGCATCCGGCGGCGAAGCGCGCGCGGTTTCTACCGGCGAATACGCCATCATGGATCGCTCCGGCCGCAGCCTGATCGTAGTACGAGGGGAAAGCTCGCATACCCTGATGTTTCAGGTTCCGCTCGACGGCGCTCCCGAGCGCGAAATCCCTTTGGACCGCTCGCTTCCCCTGTACGGAGCTCACGGCGGTTTCTTCACATCGGGCTCCATGGACGACAAGGGCCACCTGATCGTCGCGCTCAGCCCGCTCGATTCGTGGTTCAACCCGCTCGGCATTCTGGATACCCACACCGGCCGCATCACGCGAGTCCCAGCCGAGAGCTTAAGTGATCGCCATTCCGGCGTGTGGACCCCCGACGGCCGGATTCTCGCCAATCAGGTTGTCATGCGCGCCACTATCTGGAAGTTTCAGCCGGAAGCCAAGTAGCCACCATAAGGGCGCGATCAGAATTTTTGGCCCCGATAACGGGAACTAACACCGGTTCCCACCCAACGACGACAGCAACCGCTACCGATATGCAACCACAACGTCCGGCTAGCCGATCCCGCGGCCCACGAGCGACGACCGCTCGTTCATCTACTGAAGTTGGCCTGGCACCTGCGCGGAAGGCCAGTTATTCTTAACGCCGGGATTCAAAGACCTCGACCAGGTTGCCGTCTGGATCGCAGCATGTAAACCGGCGACGATTATCGCTGCTGGAGATCTCTGTCAGCCTTGTCGTCCTCGCGTTTCGAACGTTCCGATGTGCGGCGTCGAGGTCCCTTGTTTCGATATAGACGTGCATCGGTTCCACTTCCGCGGTTCCAGACTTGAAGCCCTGCTGCTCGCGGCGAGACTCACGTGAACTCAAGGCTAGAACGTCCGCAAGGGTCACCAGGCCGGGAGCCTCTTTCGTGATCTTCAATCCGAGCGCGCTCACATAAAATCGTTTGGCTTCTTCAAGATCACGTACACGTAGCCGCACAACCTGGTGTGGTAGGGCCAGCCCTCCTGGTAGCAGC
>PKYZ01000080.1 GCA_003132865.1 Bryobacterales bacterium | reverse complement strand
ACCCGGATTCCCTCAACACTGGTTGGCATAATGCCAGCTTCCGCGGCTTCGCCGATTACATGCAGACGCCTGAGTTCCGGAAAAACCTGGACGATTTGATAATACTTGCGAAGTCAGAGCGGATCGCAATTATGTGCGCCGAAGCCGTTCCCTGGCGCTGTCATCGCTCCTTGATAGCAGATGCGTTGCTGGCACGGGGAATTGAAGTGCAGGAAATCACAAGTGCCATTCGTACACGGCGTCACACGCTTACGCCCTGGGGGAAAGTAAACGGAACGCAGGTCACTTATCCTGCTGAACACAAAGATAGAACAACGGGAGACACACCAATGACACACGACTTCAAANNACGTTTAAAGGCTACACGGTTCATGCTTCGAAGGAAGAGCCGCAGTATCTGATAAAGAGCGATAAGACGGACCACCTGGCGATGCATAAGGGGTCGGCTCTCCAAAAGATTGCAAAAACAAAAGTCTGATCGCGCTGACTGACGGCGTGTGCAGACAACTCAANNCGGCAGGTGGCCGAACGCGCTCTGGACGGCATCCGGAAGAAGGACGACTATATTCTTGCGGACACCCGCTCGGACAAGATGACGATCCATTTTAGCCGGCAGCTTTGAATCCGGGGATCTTCCATGCAATCGAGGCAAGCATCTCGTTCCAGTCTTTGATTCGCCGGAACGCCTTCGGGAGTACCGGGAATCTTGACGAAGAGGTTGGGCCGCTCGACCTGAGTGCGGAGCCTCTCGACTTCGACGATTGTGCCTGGCGTGTCGTAAGCGAGCGGCGGCGAAACTTCAAGCGAGACCCAGCCATCGATGCCATTCGTCCGGTTGTAGATCGGGCGGAACAGATCGGCAGCCTGCCTGAGGTCCTCGATTGCGAGTTCGAAGAAGAGAGCCTCGCCAGACTTGCCCTGGTTCACCTTCTGGTGGATGGCGTCATCGTAGAAGTTCGATTCCTTGATTGCATGGTCGAAGATCGAGGGGTTTGAGGTGAGCCCGGTAATCGAGAGTTCGTCGATGTAGCGGCGGAGCGTGCCATTGGTCAGGAGCCCGCGGGTGATATTGTCGAGCCAAAGACTCTGGCCGATATCATGGAGCTGTTGTGTCGGCTTCATAACTTATCTCCCCCTTGCAGAATATAAATCTGTTCCAGGTTTGCATTCGGCGTCTGTGTACGTTTGGTGAGCCACTGAGAAGCTCGGCTCAGTAGCCTTCAAATTCTTCGGTGCGAATGTCGTCGTCATTCATTCCTGCCTTGGTCAACATCTCGTGCAAACCCTTCACCATGGCTGGCGGACCGGCGACGTAGTAGATGGGCGACGCTGCGCCCCTCAAATACCTCCCGAGCATCTCTTGATTGATGAATCCGGTTTCCCCGCTCCAGGACCGCCGCGATTTTGCCATGTCAGTCATGCTGGCAATCAACTTGTACTTCGGATTGTCTCTTTCCAGGCTCTCAAGCTCTGCGAGGAAGGGCGCGTCCTCCGGCCGCCGATTGGAATAGAAGAGAAAAATCTGATGCGGGAGCCGTTCCGCCGCTGCCAGGCAAATCATGCTTCGAAACGGTGTAATGCCAATCCCGCCCGCGAGGAACACGGCCGCTCGCGTGAAACTATCCGGGAGAGTCAAATCCCCGGACGGTCCGTCAATCTTTACGGCGGTCCCTAGCCGCATCGTCTTTAACACACGTTTGAATGCCGTATCGCGCATCCGCGTCGCCACCATCAGGGTTTCTTCGTTAGGCCCGCTTGCGATCGAAAAACTTCGCACATTGCCTTCGGAATCCGTCTCCGGAGGAGCAAGCAAAGTCATGTCGAGATACTGGCCGGCTTTAAATGCCCAGTTGGCGGGCCTTTCAAAGCGAAAGGCCATTGTACCCTCCGCGACTTCATGCCGGCTCAAAAGTTTGGCTGTAGTCAGTGGGAGTATTGGGGTGGTCGTCATAGTTCTTCTCCTCTTCCTAGGCGGTCCGCGGGTCGATCCTGAATATATGCAACCGGGTGCGGGCGCGCCTCTTTCTGGCATCCACGCTACAAACCTCGCGAATCATATCCCCGCCTCCTGGCTGAAATNNTAGTCCTCCCGCCATCCGCCCTGGCCCTTGCCGATGTGCGCGTAAGTCTCGACGAATTCGATTGCGCGAATGTACTTGACCATCGTGAAACCGAGCTGGGTCTCCACGCGCAGGCGGAGCGGGGCTCCGTGATAGATCGGGAGCGAGTGACCATTCATTTCGTAGGCAAGAATCGTCTGCGGATCGTCCGCCCGCGCCAGGCGAATCGTGCCGTAGAAGTATCCCGGTCCCTGGGCGTGCGGCTCCGATGTGGATTTATTGTCGAATGCGTGGAAGACAATGTATCGGGCGCCCGGAAGCGGGCGGCAGAGTCCGACGATATGACGCAAAGATACACCGCCCCATTCCGCGACTCCCGACCAGCCCTGGATGCAACAGTGCTTGGTGATCTGAGTCTGTTTCGGCATTGCGCGGAGGTCGGCCAGCGTCAGGCGCAGCGGCTTTTCGACCAATCCGCCGACCTCGAGGATGTAATTTGCGAAATGATCGCGCGCCATCGCCAGATAGGTCTCTTCTTTCGGTGCGCGGCCGTTTACCCAGAGGTATGGCGAGATATCTGCATGCGCATAATGCTGCGCGGAGAGTTGATGACCGAAAAGCAGTGCGCGCAACGGATCGGTGATAGCCTGCGTGGCCTTCTGGACAAAACGCGGGCGGCGGTGCGAACACACGGTTGTCACGACATGAATGATCACGATTCCGATCAGCCCGGCCAGCCAGACGACCAAGGCACGGGTCAGGTGCGGATTGCGCGTCTCTCCCAGAACAATCGCCGCGAGCCCTTTGCGGAAACCGTGCACGACCACCAGCGCGACATGACCGATGAGGAATGCGATGAATGTGCAAAGGGCCAGGAAATGCAGGCTCCGTGCACCCTGCCGTCCGTGAAAGATTTTGATATACCACGGGAAACGGGCGGCGACGCCGGGGGACATCGCCACGCCCGTCGCGATGCTGAATGGCGCAAGCAAGAATACGACTGCTGCGTAGCTCAATTGTTGTAGTGCGTTATACGCTCCCGGCGCTTCGACGACGTGAAGGGTCAGGTAGCTGAGCATTGCTCGTCCTGCGTCCGGCACAATCTGCCAGGAAACCGGAATCAGCCGGCGCCACTCCGGCGCGGCAAACAGCATGGCGACATAGACCAAACCCGTCAGCAGCCATCCGAAATCGGTGAGAAAGTGCCAATGCCGCCCAAGACCCAGATTTTCGTGACCCGGCAGGGCAATTGCGGAGGGGAATGAAGTTTCCTCGTCACTGGCCGTCCAGAGCTTGTTTGTGGGCCTCCGCTTTCTCGTGAACTTCAGCCATTCGCTGCCGGGCGTGCAGTGATCGTTCCAGTAAAGTCTCGGATGAGCACTCAGGATCTCGAGACCGCTCCGCATCAGAAGCGACAAGAAAAGAAAGTTGAAAAAGTGCGTCATCCGAAGCCACAGTGGATAGTCAAGAATCATCGGCAATAGCGCACCCTGGCAATTTTGTCTCCAAAGAATCGGGCAGCGTCCACTGCTGTGCAAATTAGCCTGAGCGAGCGCTCCTCCGTATTGGAACCATTGGAGTTAGTCCCAACGTCGACCTTCTGATAAAAACCTGGTTGCTGTGCCACCTAAGGTTGGTGTTACTGCGCTGCGCGTCTCGTGCTGTCCAAGTTCCAGAGCATTTCTTACTGCTTTCCGCCTTTCCGCCGGTCCGTCCACCACCATGCAATCCAAATTACAGGTCGAGCGCCAGTTGCTCGGCTGCCACCAAAGGCGGCGCTGGACGGCAAGCGCGCGGCGTTTCTGGGACCGGTGGAGTCTCTCGGGTCGAATAGATCTACTTTCAGAGTTTGACCAGATTAGTCCTGTATAAGTCGGCCATCCGGAAGTTATCTATGGACCTGCGGTCGCCATGTCGGTGAAGTCCCCTCAGTTGGAGCGGCAGAGGGATCGGTGGCGAATAACAGCCCTGCGCACCAGCAATCGGGATAGATCTCTCCTGACGCCGCAGTATAGATCGACTTCCGCGCCTCCAGGACGGTCGCCGTAGCGCGGCGCTGGAACGTCGAATGCGTGTCGCCCACACTGAGCGGCCCTCTGACATTCCGCCACTGTGGCGGGAAGACAGAGGGCCGCCTTGACGCCGGCGGGCTTCGCGCCGCTGGATTGAGCCCTTCGTAGCGATTTTGAGGACGGCGACCCTCTGCCGCAATTGCAGAGGGCCGGCATGCTCGAAACGCCCGGTTTGCAGGCCTTCCGAGAAGGCCGGCCGAAAATTGTAGCGAAAACTGTAGCTAAGGTATCCTCAAGGTTCAACAAGGCTCAACAGGCGAATTTCGTAAACCGTTGAAAACACAGGGAAACACACGTAGGGTATTTACCGGAGATCCGCTGGTTAGAAGGCGGTGGATGTAAGATTTAGCAAGTGCCTTGTTTTCTGGCGTTTAGCTTTCAATGGGATACGCGCGGTGTGTTGAGGCTTGTTGAACCCTGTTGAAGCAGAAGGCTTTGAACAGCTACAAAATTATCTACAGTCTCTACTAATTGATTAGTAGCCGCAAGCTTGACTGCGGTTCGGTAATACAACGCTTTTGGGCAAACGCTGGGCGACAGGTATTGATCCGCAACACCGTTCAAAACGCCGAGCCGCTCGGTGGTCAGAAGAGGATTTCGCAACAACAATCCGATCTCGCTGAGGATTGGCCGTCCCAACTTGCGAATTAGGTACCGCAAGAACGCAGCAAAGACGCTCGATCCAAATGCGGTCTCGGTCATCTCGGCCATGACCCAGGCGTCGACGACGCCAGTCGTGACCTAATGAAAGCGCGCGGCTCACTTCGGACAAGAAGAACTTATCCGCGGCACATCCCATCGCGGGGTCGTGTTGCTATGAGGCGTAGTCGGACCACGCGTGGCTCACTCCTCTGCCCAGCTTCAGGGGAGCGTCTGCAACTTGATTGCCGCCAGACTTTTTGGCCATGATGGATCCGTGTATCGCTCGTACCACCCAGTCCGAGATCGATTCAATTGGGTCCGACGTGGCAACCCCTACGCTGACCGTCACGTAAAGTCCGGGAGCTATACTAGACCAGTCTCGATTCGCAACTGTTCGTACGATTGCTTTGGCTAGTGCTTTCCCTTCATTGGTTTTGGTAACTTTCAGGCAAACGATGAACTGATCCCCGCCGAAACGCACCCAAAACTGATTCCTAAGGACGTCTCGAAATAACTCGTCAATCGTCGCTATGGCTCGATCGCAGACTTTAGACCCGAACCATTTGTTGATAGCGCTGAATCCATCCAGGTCTGCAAAAATGATGGCCGGAGTATAGGCAATGCTCGTCTCGCGAAGTTTCTGCGCCATCGTTTCAATAGAGTTCTTGAGGGCGCTCGTGGGTACCTGGCGCTCGGGGCTTAAGGCCGCGCCGTTTGTCTCAAACGCAGGCAGCTTACCTCTCGCGAAACTGCGCCGGGGCTGGTTGCAGGCAGTCCCCAATGACGCGCGCATGTTCCCATCCGAACGCTTCGCCTCGAAGCTGAGAACCGTCACACCCAGGAGATCCGTTGGAATCTTCGGCTTAACGGTATCGCGCGGCACAACAAAAAAGACCCGATCTCTACCTAACCGACCAATGAACAGTCCCAATTCGAAAATGATATTGTCCCTGGGTGCTTGGCTCGCGCGTCCACGCGACACGAGGCGGTCGTCAGGGGACATCACGAATACCGCAAAATCGAACCTCAGTAGAGCGGACTCCAAAGCTTCGATTGTGGTAGTTCCTGGCCGGAATACATCTTGTTTCCAGACGGTAATCTCGGAGTCGAACTCGAGCTCTTCTTGAATCGCGTAGGCAACAGGTAGACCTTCAGCTGACGAGCCAACAAAAACCTTCGGTTTCATCTTGACACCACCAGACATAATACCCCACTTGTGTGGGGTTTCGTCTGCATTTGTGATCTACCCTAGTCCCTTCGGTTGGTGCCCTCAGAACGCCGCCTAGCTGCTCGGGCGAACCTGACCAGCCAGCGTGCCGCCCCTGCATCAAGCCGACGCAGTCGGCCATACTGGAAGGCGAGGCCAAATCGCGATGTTACCAGACAGCAGCATGCCCGACGAGATCTCCCAGGCCCTACGGCGAGTTGGGGCCATGTGGGCGGCTTCTCCCGTTCGCCCGCGGATCGGCAGCGGCATGCAGAAGCATTGGGACGCTCTGGTCGGGCACTGGGCGGCCTCCGACTTGCCCTTCATCGTCCGCCGGAGCGGCCTGCGCGGCAACCCGATTCGGCATGCAAGCGGCCGGACGATCATCCTGGCTGACAATTCCCCGTCACAGTGGGCGTTCACAAAGGCCTATGCCGGCGAAGAATTCAGCCTGGACGACATCCGCGGCATTTTGGCGGCCGGGCGGATGCCCTTTGCGATGGTACTCAAGGGAGAAGAGAAGCAGAAATCGGCGTTCAAGTGCACCCTTGACCGCCTCGACGCGGTCAACACTTACGGCTGGAAACTTTGCCACATTGACGACGTGGGCCTGAAGAGCCGCGTGCCCACCGCAGAACTTCCGCTGGAGCGGCTGATCCGGCACTTCTGTCTGTTGCTGCGACCGAGCAATCATTTCCTCGTGCCACTGGCCTGGTCCGGCCTCGGCGAAGTCCCCGAAGTCATCGCGGAGGTCGCTCAGTTCGAGTCGGCGCAAGACCTCACTTCCCCGAAAAGCGCGACACTCTAGGCGGCGGGGGAAGCGGGCCGGGAGAAAGATAGATCCGGGCAAAGCGCGCCAGCCGGCAATCCTCCGGCTTCCGCGACTTTATAATATGGATCTGCTGAGAGGAGTACGAGAACCTTGGCGGCCATTTGCTCCATCGATACTGGAAGAGTACGCTGCGGAGTATTTCTGCGGCGCGACGAGTGCGCCATACATGGTTATTAATTTTTCAGTGCGACCTGAGCAGTATGATAAGATCCTAGAAGTCACCCACGTGGACCGGTCTTCTCGCATCCAAACAGTTCATCGCCTCCAGAATCCACTCTTTCACGAGTTGATCACGACTTTTTACGAGATTACAGGCCTTCCTCTCGTACTAAACACAAGTCTCAACACTCGGGGGCGTCCTATGGCCACGACACCCCAAGATGCTCTTGCTGTTCTTTACACGAGCGGCCTGGACGCATTAGTACTACAGGACTGCATAGTCGCCAAACAACTGGAGCACCCCGACGTGCGGCAAACGGAGTTCCCCGATGACTAGTGGCTGTGACCGACCGGTGCACTTGGTATCCTCCCAAGGGAATACAGCGCGAGCCGTTAGATTGCAACTTCGCCACCGTTGTTCCGGATGCCGGGGCGAAGTCCGAGCCGCAGTGAATTGTTATGCCACTGAATCTCGACTTACAACAGTGCGCCGCGACGGCTAATGGAGCGTTGGCGTTCCCTGCACAAACCACGATTGCGCATCAAGGTAGTCTGAACGTGACGCACATTTACCGTGCATTTTTTGACGAGAACGCCACAAGAATCCGATCCCACTTTAAGTTTATCCGCGAATATTCAACAGCCGAGATCGTCACTGGCATCACGGCGAATGGCCAGCTGATTGCATCGGGGCTGCAACAGAAGCTTGAAGAGCTTCTAAGCATGCCAATATCCGACGCCGCCATGGGGCGTTTATGCTGTTACTTCAGCGACCTTAAAGGGGCCGTTCTGTCCGGCGACTTGTGCTTTCAACTCTTCGTGCCAAAACTCAGAAAAGAGGAGGAAGATACTACCCTTGGTGACCTTCAAACCACTGCAGCATTCCTCCCCTATGTAACCTCTCTATTGCCGAGTGGGGTCAGAACGGTCTATCTAGCTAGGGATGCCACGTCATATTTCGAGTGCGAACTGATTCTTAATGGGCGCGCGGCCCAAGAGACTAGCAGCCAGGTACTTTATGTAAGCCGTTTCCTCCTGGGCCCCCTCTACGAGCGTGCGTGCCAATATAGAACTGCTCTTCTTCAGGATCCCTCGATCTACCAAGCACTCTGTAGTGGGTCTGCCCCCTACTTTGAAGGAATGTATGCACTTTTCCTGGCCGACTACGAGCGTGACCTGTCCTTTCGGAAGATGGCAGGCGACCTATTCCATCTTCTTGTGAGATCCTTGGCGTGGGATGGCTCGACCGGCAAACGGATCCTATGGTGTGATATCGGCTTTTTCGGGACGATTCCTCTGGTGCTGCGCTGTTTGTTTCGGTTGCTGGCCGGCGAAGAGAGCGAAATATTCAGCGGCGAAAGCTATATGCCTGCAGAGAATGGAAGTCCTCTGACGGCCAGGGATTGCCCCGAGGAGACGAACCGAGTCAAACGATGGAACAAACAGGGGATGTTTTCAATCCAGATTTCTTCATGATAGATCGTGCGGCCAGAGTGGTTTACCGGAAGGAGCAATTTGCAGAAGGGACCGAACTTCCAGCAGAGTTGCTGGTACGAGATCGACGTTACATGAGAGCGGAAATCGAAGCTTTGTGTCAAACGGCGGGTCTTGATGTCGTGTGGTCGCGATTTGTGCGGTCCGGTCACTGGCGTGTACCTCTAGACTCACACCACGACCACGCCAAAGAGGTTCTCGTCCTCTGCAGGAAGCCGGTCGGCGGGTAGCCGGGTTATTCCACGTCAAGCGACGGAGACCAAAACGTGGATGCAACTCGCCCTCGCAGAATGGAACGACGTTCGCGCGCCCAAAGGCACCACGCATCACTCCGAGACTCTTCGGCTTTGTTTATATGCCCTGGATTATCGCAAATTCTCCCAACAACCTTTGATTCATCGTCCACGTCCCATCCAACGGTTAAACATGCTCACCTGGTCACCAAAGTTCACCCATCCACTGCGCTCCTCGCGGGAAAACAACTCAAGCTTGCTGCCGGGACACGTTGCCTTGACCAGAGAATAGAATTCTTCCGGTTTTCTGGAATGCTCGCGCCTGGCGGCTTCAAGCGCCGTCGTATGGTTGCCGTGCAGGAAGACGGGCTTGCCTCGCGCGCCTAACAGGCAGTGTTCGGTTTGCCCCCTGAGCCATTCGCCCGTGCCCATGCGGTCCTTGACCCACGTAAGCAGTGTCTTGTATTCAAAGCCCCAGGCCGCGACCACTTCAAAGGCAACGGGCAGATGGGCGTTGGTTGTCCACAGCCACAAAGTGGCGTTCTCGTCCGCGATTTGGCTGATGGGCATGGCCTTGATTTCATCGATGGGCATTGTGGGATACGGCAGGCTGGAGCCGGTGTCGTACTGCCAGGGCGGATCGGCGACGATGACTTGGAACGGGCCGGTTGGCAGCGTCGGCGGTGCGGCTTCCAGGTCCTTTGCCTGCTTAAGAACGGTCAGCCTGTGGTAGGCGCCGGCCACTTTGCCACTGCGGTCCATTTGCTCAACGAGATAGGCGTAGTCATCAGGAGCCTCCTCGGCGGCCTCGACCACGGCTTCCGCCTTTTCAATAGTGGTGCGGCCCACGCCCAGATAGCGCGCAATCTTGTCGCGGGCGTCCCCCTGTCTTTCCGCCACTGTGGCGGGATGACAGAGGTCCGCCCGACTGCCCTGCCTTTCCCGCGCTGCCCGCCGTTCCAGCGGCTCAATCGCCCGCTTGAGCGCCACGATTTCGCTTGGCAGCAGATCCTTGCGGACGAAATTTTCATGAGCTTCGCCACGGGCAGCCTGGTAGAGATCAACCACCGTCACCGGGACATCCGTCCAGCCCAGCAGCCGGCAAGCCTCAAGCCGCCTTTGACCGGCGATCAGGCGGCCGTCGGGCGTGACCACCACCGGGTGCAGCAAGCCGACCTCGGCAATGCTGTCAACTAGCGGCCGGAGGTCCCCGAGGTCCTTGCGGTAACGGAAACCGATTTGGATCTGCTCAATTCTCATCGAGATCTACTTTGCTGCTTACTCCGGGGCGGGGGATCCTCTCCAACCTTTACCTGCGGCGCCCGGATCGTGGCTTATTGGGATAACGCTTGGGACTGAACAGGCCCAAAGTCGCGATGGAAAACAACTCCTTGCCGACTCCCTTGGCGATGCTGCCACCTTCCCGCGCCAGCGCTCGACCTAATGATTCTCTTTTTCTCCACTTTGCCATTGCATCCTCCTTGAAATAATCTCTGCTAACAAAAAAGGCTCGGCTCGTGCTTGCCATACCCAAACATCGTGCAGCCTTCCCGAACCTCTACCTGCGCCGCGCCGTCCGACGCACCATCCGAAAGGCTGATCCGCCGGTAGTTCCAGGTCCTTGGGCGGCTCATCAGCAGCGTGTCGATCGTGTAGACCGCCAAAGCACCGACCGCCTGCAGAATGTCGGCGATGGCCGGAGTGCCCGGACAAGGATAACGGTCGTCGTTGACCATGTCCGGGTACAGGCAGGCGATACAGGGACCTTGTCTGTCCTGGACGAATACATAACCGTGATCGCCGTCGCTGCTGACGCCTGTGAAAATCACGGGAACCCCGATGGCGCGGAAATAGCGGCTGGCCATCACTCTGGCCGGATTGTTGTCCACGCCGCAGACGGCGACATCGCAAGGCAGCTCGATTCGGCGGTCCAGGGCCTCCTCAAACCGGAAGGCAAGTCCGCGGACCTCGCTTGCGGCAATGCATTCTCCTCTGAGGTTCTTGGCCAGCGCCGGGGCTTTGAACTTGCCGACGTCTCTTTGGTAGAAACGCTGGCGGTTTAAATTGCTCTCCTCTACCACGTCGCCGTCCAGCAAGGTGATACTTCCAATGCCCTTGCGTACCAGCGTCGGGGCGATGTGCGAGACCAGGCCGCCGGCGCCGATGCACAGCACGCTGGAGTTGGAAAAGACGGCTTGGTCAAAACCGGTAATCTTCTTTTGCCGGTCCTCGGCACCAGACACAGCCTTGCCGGTGAACTTAATTGATATTCGTGAGCTGATAAATGCCGGGCGCATGGTTTTTCACTCCTTCCCCGTAGATTTCGATTTCACAGTTCTTGTCCAGCCGCACGAAGCGCACGAAGCCGTCGCGGCTGAATATCGCCATGACCGCCACGTGGCCGGCGTTCTCCAGGCGTTTTTGGAAGCCGGTGTCCGTGCCTGACGGCTGGGTGGCCTCAGCGCCGTTGCCGGGGTGGCTGTGGAAATGGCCGAGCAGCCGGTGCCGGAACTGCTCCAGCTTAATCAGCAGGCTGTGGGTCGAGCGGGTATCGGCGGTGACGCCCATCATGGTGCGCTTTTGGTGGGCGAACTCGGCCCACTGATCCAGCACCAGCACGCCTTCCACTTCCGAGCCGGTGATAAAGAAGAACTGCTCGTCCTGATCGCTGGTGAGCTTTTTGAAGCTCTCATGCAGAAACAGCGAGCTGACCGCGTACCGGCGAGGGCCTGATTTTGCCTCGGCCGCTTCGGCGGCGATCTTGTCCAGACTCTCCAGAAAATCGTTGGTCTTGTGGATGTCGGTGAACAGGCGGACCAGGCTTTTGCGGCCCCGCGCCGCTTTGTCAAATCGCGCGATCAGCTTCTCGCGGCGGTCAATCAGGGCTGCGCGCTTTTCTTCCAGGTGAGTAGTGCTCATTGTTGTTCGTAAGCCTCCGTTATCAATCGTTCTATGGTCAAGACTCCCGAGCTAACATCCCTGGGCTGCTTGGCCATGTGTACCATGTACCAGTCATTGCCCCGGTGCTGAAAACAGACCCAATGGCTGTGGCGCCGGATTTCGTCTGAGGGGTTGTACAGGAGAAAGTCAATATGTCCGCCGCGATGCTCGATGATTTGCCCATAGAATGCACCGTAGGGAGTTCGGTAGCTGCCGGTATAGGTGCGGCCTTTGAGAGTCCAGCCCCGCTCCTGCCAGTAAGGAATCTGGCGGCGCTGAACCGAGATTGTGGGGCCGTGCCCCCGCACGACCCGCGCAAATAGCTGGCGCAGGGAGTCGGGGGCAGGCCGGTTGCCGAGGTCGGTTACGCGCATACCCGTG
>PKYZ01000814.1 GCA_003132865.1 Bryobacterales bacterium | reverse complement strand
GCCCAGACGGTCGAGTCCGCAATCCGCGGGGCAGGCGCCCGTGACGGCGATCTCTTCGCGCAGCGCGGCCATTTCATGCGAGAGTTCGCGCGTGCGTCCCGGCGCTTCGCCGCGCCAGAACGGAATCGTGGGGGACGCGCCATGGGCATCTTCCACGCGGACGCGGCCCTGTTCCACGCGGCGGATTCGCCAGGACGTGGTGCCCAGAAGGAAGACGTCGCCCGCCANNCTTCCGGTTGCAAAATCACCGGAAACAGCGCGGTGTCGGGGATGGCGCCGCCCGAAGTGATGGCCGTGAGGCGCGCGCCGCGCCGGCCGCGCACTATATGGTTGACGGCGTCGCGGTGCAGGTAAGCGCCACTGCGACCGCGCGCCGTGACGATGCCCTCGGAGAGCATCTCCAGCACCTGGTCGAAGGCGGCGCGCTCCAGCGTGCGGTAGGACCAGGCGCGGCGGATCAAGCGGAAGAGCTCGTCCTCGGCGAAATCCTCGCACGCGCAGGCGGCCACCATCTGCTGCGCCAGAATGTCGAGCGAATTGCGCGGCAGCTCGATGCGGTCGAGCTCGCCGCGTTGGATGGCGCGCACCAGGGCGGCGCACTCGATCAGTTCGTCGCGCGTGGTGGCGAACAGGCGGCCCTTTGGCAGCGCGCCCACCCAGTGGCCGGCGCGTCCGACGCGCTGCAGCGCCACCGCGATAGAGCGCGGGGAGCCGATCTGGCAGACCAGGTCGACCGTTCCGATGTCGATGCCCAGTTCCAGCGAGGCCGTGGCCACCACCGCGCGCAATTCGCCGCCTTTGAGGCGGGCCTCCGCTTCCAGACGCAGCCGGCGCGAGAGGCTGCCGTGATGCGGCAGCACGGCCTGTTCCCCGAGGCGCGCCTGCAGTTGGTGCGCCACGCGTTCGGAAAGGCGGCGCGTGTTGACGAAGACCAGCGTAGTGCGGTGCGCGCGGATCAGGTCGGCCACGCGATCGTAGACCTCCGCCCACATTTCGTTGCTGGCGACGGGGCCGAGTTCGTCTTTGGGAACCTCGACCGCCAGTTCCATATCGCGGCGATGGCCCACGTTGACGATGTGGGCGGTTTCGCTCAAAAAGCGGGCGACCTCTTCGATGGGCTTCACGGTAGCCGAGAGACCGATGCGCTGCGGTTTGGGGCCGCCCGAAGCCGCGACCAGCGCATCCAGGCGCGCGAGCGTGAGGGCCAGGTGCGAGCCGCGCTTATCGTCCGCCACGGCGTGGATCTCATCCACGATGATGGTGCGGGTGGTGCGCAGCATGTCGCGCGGTTTCTCGGCGGTGAGCAGGATGAACAGCGACTCCGGAGTGGTGACCAGCACGTGCGGGCGTTCCTTGCCCATCTTCTGGCGTTCCCACGCGGGCGTATCGCCGGTGCGGACCGCCGCGCGGATGGGCGCCAGCGGGATGCCCTGCGCGGCCGCCATGGCGGCGATTTCGGACAGCGGCACTTCCAGGTTGATGTGGATATCGTTGCTCAGCGCCTTGAGCGGCGAGACGTAGACGACTTCGGTCTGGTTGGGCAGCGGGCCGAGGCGGGCCGCGCGGACGAGGCGGTCGAGGCACAGCAGAAACGCGGCCAGGGTTTTGCCGGACCCGGTCGGCGCGGAGATCAGGATGTCGTGACCGGCACGGATCTCCGGCCAGCCGAGTACCTGCGGTTCGGTGGCGGCGGCGAAGCGCTGGCTGAACCAGTCGCGCACCATGGGGTCGAACTCGGCGAGGGGGGACACCTGGTTCTATTTTAGCGGCAGCGTGCCGCGGTGCGCCGGTGCGCCGGAGGGCATCCATGTCGACTTCGCCGTCCAAAAGGCCGCAGCCAGAGAGGCCGCCAGCATTGGCTGGCGGCTTCTCATGTTGGTGTGGTAGCTGGCCGGGGGCGATGGACTATCGCTAGCGCGACGCTGCAAGGATGCGTTCCTGCCAGCATTTCTGACTTGATCCGAAGGATCACGTTCGCTGCGGTGGTCCAGTAAGCGGGGTCAGATCCCAAATTGGCTACGGCGCTCACTGAGGCGAGGTTGCTGGTTAAAGCGCGGTAAAGCTCGTCCGCAGTGCGCTTGAAAGCTTCCTTCCAGTCCACAACCCAGAATTGCTTGCTCGTTTTAGGGTCAGTCGTGCAGCAGTTCCCTTGCAAGCCGTCGTGCGACTTTGTCGCGGGGCCTGTTGCTTATTCAGAGTCGCTCTTTCAGAATGCGCTTGACGTTACGGCTGCCGCGAAGCACGGCCATGATGCGGATCGGCTTCACATCCGGCTGATAAACGATTAAGATCGAGTACAGTGGAAAAAACAGGACAGGGCGCTTGGTGAGGTCTTTGCGAGTATGTCCCTGGCCCGGCATCCGTCCCAGCGATGCGAACAATTCGGAAAACTCGCTTTCGATGCGATTAGCCAATGCCACGCTGTCATCTGCAATGCGACGCCAGATTTCAAAAAGATCGTTCTACGCTTCGGCGGAAACGTCGTAGAGCGGCGTCATCAGTGCCGCTCACGAAACCATGCCGCCTTGCGTTTTTCCATGTCGGCTTGCGATTCCTCGGCTGAGAAGAACTCACCGCGGTCAAACTGCCCGAAAGCCCGCTCGATGACTTCATCCGGGTTCTGGTAGGCACCCGTCTCGATCGCCTGGGCGATCAGTTTTTCATGCTCCGGTCGAAAGGTGATCGTCATACGCACCTTCCTGCCATTGTCGCAACTTCTGCCTACCATGGGAATGCCTGGGACTTTCCCGCGGGAATGGCTAGCGAGAAGAGCGGGTCATGGAGGACCCGCGCAGACCTGGAGGTCTGCTCCACTAGGAGTGACTAGTAGAGTTACGCGTCGACGTGCGTGCTGAAGAAGCGGTCCAGCGCGACCTTGTTACGGGCGGCGAGGCCGGTGGATAGCCGCCGCATTTCGGCGGGCGGCAGCGGCTTGAAAGCTTTCGCCAGCGCCACGTTCTGGTCGATGAATTCGAACTTCGGCATACCCGCCACGGCCAGCGTCACGCCCTCCAGCGAAAGCGCATAGTAGAGTAGCTTTTCGGGCGGCGCCTGGCCCACCAGCGCTTCCTGCGCGAATATCTTCATGGCGATCACGCCCATCTTCTTGCTGCGCGCCACCGGCAACGCGACATCTTCGAAGCTGGTTTTCAGATCCGGATTCGGCACCATGCCGCCCGTGCCGCTGCGCATGCCCACACGCGCGGCGTTCAGCGCCATCTGGGTGCAGTCGAAATCGTGCCGCTCGAGCGCCGTCTTCAGAACGACCGGATCCGTATGGCTGGTGNNGTAACGCCGATGAAGCGCGTCACCTTCTGATCGCGCAGCTTCAGCAGTACTTTCAGCACGCCGTCAGGCGCTTCCACTTCGCCCAAGTCTTTCTCGTCGGTCAGGCTGTGGACGTGGATGAGGTCCAGGTGGTCTGTTTGCAGGCGCTTCAGGCTGCCTTCCAGAATGCGTTGCGCGTCATCGCCTTTGCGCGCGTCGATCTTGGTGGCCAGGAAGATGCCTTTGCGGCGGGTCTTCATGACCTTGCCGACGCGCTCCTCGCTGCGCCCGTTGCCATAGCTGTAGGCTGTGTCCATGTAGGAGATGCCCAGGTCGAAGGCGCGGTTGAGGGCCTCCAGGGCCTTGTCCTCGTCTTGATACATCAGGAAGCGGCTGCCGCCGCCCATGGCCAGGATCGATACGCGCGCGCCGGTGCGTCCGAGGATGCGGGTGGGCAGGGCGTCCGCCGCTGCCAGCGCGGCGGTGCCAGTAATGGCCGCGGTACCCAGAAAGTCACGCCGTGAAATCTTCATAAGGCCAGCTTAGCTCAGTGTGGGCAGGGCGGGGTTGCCGGGCGGATTTGGTTAACCCAATCCGAATGCATGGGCCGCGCGGGCCCGCGCGAACAGGGCTATCCACACATCGGTTTGTTACGCAAAAACCATGGCTGCAGCACGCAATATAACCTCGAGTCTTCCCGACGATCTGATTCGCAAGGCCAAGGTGCATGCCGCGAAGTGTAACAGCACCGTGAATGCGCTGGTGCGCAAACTCTTGGAAGAGGCCTTGTCGGATGGCCGGCGGACGCGGGCTGCGGCTGGTCGACTGCTGGCGATAGCCGCACGCGGCCCGTATTTTGACCGCGATCCACGCTCGATCCGCCGGGCACAAATACATGCGCGACGTTAAGGCGTTCTTCGATACAACCATTCTGATGTACCTGTACGGCGGGGCGATCCGGCGAAACCGGCCAAGGCGGCAGAATTATTCAATGTGCAGGTGGTGAGTACCCAGGTCGTCCAGGAGTTTTACGCGATGACCACTCGCAAGCTAGGCATGGCGCGCGACGTGGCGGGCCGCATCGTCCGAAATTTGCTCAATCTTCCCCTGGTTATGGTTGACGCGGATTCGATCCTGACGGCTTTAGCCATTGAGGAGCGTTACCGCATTTCATTCTGGGACGCTCTGATTGTGGCGGCGGCTGAGGGGGGCGGTGCGCAGGTGCTCTATACCGAGGACTTGAACGACGGACAGCAGCACGGGCAAGTGGTCGCGCGGAATCCCTTCCGCGAGTGACGCCACTTGCCAGGCGTGTTTCCGACCGTGTGATGTTGTGCTCTTGCGGGAACCACTCCCTTACGGACGTGGCTCAGTTCAGAGCCGCGGCCGTGAGAAGCTGTGAAAAAAATAGCGGATCGCAGGCGGAACCGCCTGCGCCACCATCACCAGCGCCGCAGTTTGCGCTGCTATGGTCTGGAATGTGTGGCGCACAGCCAGGCTTACGTTGGCCCAGCGACTGCGGCATAGTCAACTTCGTACAGTTACCTGCTTGCCCTGCGCCGCCTACCGAACAGTCCAAAAGCCAACAGGCCTGAGCCTAGCAGCACCAACGACACTGGTTCGGGGGTCGTAGCCGAAGTAACCGGCATAAACGCCTGCTGCCCTGGTTCCGAAGTTGTGTCCAACAGAAACGATCCGGAGTAATTGGCGGTCTGATAGGTTGCCTCCATCGCCGCTGTATCCGCCAGCATCCCGCTATTCGGCGTGTAGGTTCCGCCAGTGTAATCCCAGATCGCCTCTTGCGTATCGACGTCCGCCTGGGTATTCCCTGAAGGCGTAGCGCCGAAATCCAGTCCGAGCGTGGCTTGCTGTTGAAGCTGCGCAAGACTCAATCCCAAGCTATCGCCAGTAAAGGCGCCGCTCACAAGACTGACGACCGTAACCTCATAGGTCGCCGGAATTTTGATTTGATTGAAGGCGTCGTCGCAGAACATCCAGACCGATTGGGACGGGTCGTTATTGATATATCCCTCGGTCAAACCGACGAAGTAGGCGCCATTGTTCTCTCCGGACGCATACGGTTCCACCGTAAGGGAGACGGTCTGTCCAACCAAGGAACCAAAGTTAATGGGTGACGCCTGACAGAAAGTTACGCTAGTCAAGAGCACGAATAAACATAAAATGCATTTCATCTTTTCCTTTATATTCCTGAAGTATTATCATCTTTATGGTGCGAAAGTCAGAGCCAACCGCCGCTGAAGAACCGATGGACGTAACCAAAAACGCTCATATGGAATCGTATCAGGACCGATAAAGCTAAACAAGTAGCCCTAGTCCCATTACTTTTTACCCCATCGTGCTCTAATAATTTCTAACAATGCGTTCCCGCTGTATCCGATTGATTAAGCACGGCGGCTTGTCGATCCTGAGCCAGGCGGTGCAGGTTACCGCCCGGCCACGGCGCAATATGCGAAGGGATTACGATGCGCGCGGCTACCGATACCCCTGCTTAACGCCGCGGATTATAATGACCTTGTGAAAAATCGATGGCTCGGGTTGGTTCTCATGACGGCGTTTGCCGCTTTCTTGGCACGCGGGCAGGACACGCCGGCGCCTCCGCAAGTAACTGCGCAGCAAGATCATCAGCGGATGATGGACCTGCTGCACATCAGCTCGCTACGGCCGGGGGCGGATGGCAATCACCTGCAAGCGCCGAATGCCGCCAACTACGATGAGGCGAAAGCCAATCCGTATCCGAAACTGCCCGATCCGCTGGTGCTGAAGAACGGCAAGAAGGTGAAGTCGGCCAAGGTTTGGTGGAGCAAGCGGCGTCCGGAGATCGTGGAGGACTTCGATCGGGAAGTCTACGGGCGCGTGCCCAATGTCACGCCCAAGGTAGTTTGGGAAGTGACCGGCACGACGCAGGAGAAGAACGGCGATGTACTGGTCGTCACCAAGAAGATTGTGGGCCATGTGGACAATTCCGCGTATCCGGCGATTACCGTCAACATCGAGTTGACGCTGACCACCCCAGCCAATGCGAGCGGACCGGTGCCGGTGATCATGGAGTTCGGCTTCGGGAATCGCCCAGCCGGCCCTGGGCGCCCCATGCCGCCGCAACCTGCCGCCAGCGGTCCGACCTGGCAGCAACAGGTGCTGGCCAAGGGCTGGGGCTACGCCATCCTGATACCCACCAGCGTGCAGGCCGACAACGGCGCGGGCCTCACGCAAGGCATCATCGGCCTGGTGAACAAGGGTCAGCCGCGCCAGCCGGACGATTGGGGCGCATTGCGCGCGTGGGCCTGGGGCGCCAGCCGCGCGCTCGATTACTTCGAGACCGACAAAGCCGTGGACGCCAAGCAAGTGGGCATCGAGGGTCTGTCGCGTTACGGCAAGGCCGCCATTGTGGCGATGGCGTACGACCAGCGTTTCGCGATCGGATTTATCGGCTCATCCGGCGAGGGCGGCGTCAAGCTGCATCGCCGCAATTATGGCGAGATCGTGGAGAACGTGGCTGGCTCCGGCGAATATCACTGGATGGCCGGCAACTTCATCAAGTATGCGGGGCCGCTGAACTGGAACGATCTGCCGGTGGATTCGCACGAGCTCGTTGCCCTGTGCGCGCCGCGTCCGGTGTTCATCAGCGCCGGCGCGTTCAAGGGCGACGCATGGGTGGACGCCAAGGGCATGTTCCTGGCGGCCGTTGGCGCGGGGCCGGTGTACAAGCTGCTGGGCAAGAAAGATCTGGGAACCACCGAGATGCCGCCCATCGAAACCGCGCTGATTGACGGCGACGTGGCCTTCCGCCAGCATAGCGGCGGGCACACCACAGGTCCGAACTGGCCGACGTTCCTGGAGTTCGCCGGCCGCTATCTGAAGGCTCCCGCGATTATTCCGACTCAGTAACGAACGTGCCGACAAACGCGCTGCGCTTGTCGGGGTTCGACCAGGTGGTGTCGAGACCTTGCCCTTGGAACTGGTTCGCCAGCGCGTAGGCCGGCATGGCGTGGTCCAGCTTGGTCAGCGGCCGATACCAGACCTCTTCGTTGTGGCAGATGTGGTCGCCTTCGCTCAGCGCGCGCGTGCTGATCTTGGCCAGGTTGCCGGCCGTCAGGTTCGCCTTCATGCTGTGGATATCGTCATCCGCGAAGGTCAGCTCGATCGGCTGGTAGTCCACGCGGACCACGTCCTGCAACAGACCGCCGGCCATGTGTTTGGCGAAGCTTTGCAAGGCCAGGCGCTGCTCCGGGTTGGCGCGGCTATCCACGATCATGACGGCTTTCACGGGATAGGCGGATTCAAAGACATCGCCGAGCGTGTGATGCGCGCGCACCACGCCCACCACGGACATGCCGTCGAGATCCACGCCCTGCCAGGAGCCTTTGGTCACCTTCCAGCCGAATACGGCCAACTGGCCTACAAGCCCGACTTCGGCGTTGGCGAAACAGGGGCCGGTGTAGACGTCCGCCGTGCGGGCCTCCACATAATTGCCATAGATGTTGTGCGCGGGAATTTCAGCGCCGAAAGTAAAACCAGCCATCGCCAGCAACACGACGGCTATAACGATTGTTCGATGCATCTGCCCTCCACTGCTACTATTATAGGCCGATTGGCGCGGAACTGTCGGCTAAAGCCGACAGCGGCACGCTAAAGCGTGCGCTACAGCGCCTTGTAGCACTCCCGGGCCGGGTTGCATTCGTAGTCGTCGACGACTTTGCCGTCCGGGCCGAGGCAGTTGTAGGTGTGCTGGCACCAGAAAAGCCGGTCGTTGCCGTGCTGGACCGTGGGGTCCCATTCGGCTTCGATGAACTGGCCTTTCCAGTTGAGGTTCTGGCAACGGTCCATGCCGATGTTGGTCAATCCGGGGAGTTCCATGCTATACCTTTCCGATTGCGGCCATGAGCAGCGCGCGCTTCACGGCGACGCGCGCCAGTTGCACTTTATAGCGATTCTGGCTGAGCGGCGTGGCGCCTTCCAGCGCCGCTTTGCCAGCGTCCGCGGCTACTGCCTGCGTGACGGTTTTGCCCGCCAGCGCCGTTTGCGCCTCGGCCGCGACCCACGGCGTGGGCGCCACGTGCCCCAGCACGATGCGCGCGCTGGAGACGGTGTCCCCCGTCATATTCAAAACCACGGAAGCGGTGGCCAACGGCCAATCCAGCGCTTCTTTTTGACGTACTTCGTAAGTGGCGCTGTGGGTGTCGGTGGCCGGCAGTACAATCTCTGTGACCAGCTCGTTGGGCAGCAGCGCGATCTCGCGGCTGTCCGCGTTTTGCGGCGTGACGAAGAACTTCGCGGCATCCACCTCGCGGCTGCCCGAAGCCGAAACCAGCCGGATCTTCGCGCCCAGCGCCACCAGCGCCGGACCCAGGCTCGAAGCGCTCACGAAGTAAGCCGGGCCGCCGTTGCCCAGGATGGCGTGATACTTATTCTCGCCGCCCGGGACCAGCGATTTGCCGTCCTTATCCTGGCCCAGCAGGCCGAAGCCGTTGCGGTAATACCAGCAGCGCGGCCGCTGGCAAAGGTCGCCGGCCACCGTTCCCATGTTGCGGATTTGCGGGCTGCTGACGCCGCGCGCCGCTTCGGCCAGCACCGGGTAAGATCGCCGGATGTCGGGATTCCGCTCCAGCTCATCGAGCGTGACGGCGGCGCCGATGCGCACCTCCGCACCGTGCTTTTTGATGCCGCCGAGTTCCTTGATATTCTTGATATTCACCACGCGCTGCGGCGTTTCGATGTGCTCCTTCATCAGGCTCAGCAGATCCGTACCGCCGGCCAGCACATCCACTTCGCCCCAGCGCGCGCCCAGCATTCCCACCGCCTCACGGACGGTCGCGGGGTTGGCATATTCGAAGGCTTGCATTTATGCGTTCCTCCCTTCCAGGGCGGCCAGCACGCGGTCCGCGGTGAGCGGCACGTGCGGCACCCTGACTCCGATGGCGTTCGCCACCGCGTTGCCGATCGCGGCGATCACGCCGATGGCCGGCGGCTCGCCCAACCCGATCACACCGCGTTTGTCGTTCTCCGGCGTGATGTCAAGCTGCACCACGATCTCGCCGATATCGGCGATGCCGGCCAGCTTGTAGAACTCCATGTCGGCGTTCAGATACTTGCCGCTTTGCTGGTCCATGATGCGCTCTTCAAAGAGAGCGGCACAGATGCCCATGATGGCCGCGCCGTGAATCTGGCTCTCGGCGAGTTTGGGATTGATGATGAGCCCGCAGTCCTGCACGGCCACGAACTTGTTCATCTTGACGATGCCGGTCTCGGTATCCACGGAGACGTCGGCCATTTGCACGCCGCCCACGCCGCTGGACATCAATCCGCCGGGCTGACGCGGATTGTTCTCGCCCATCTCCGAGATCTTGGTAGTGCCCAACTTGCGGCAGGCGTCCTGCCAGGGCAGGCTCTTGGACGGATTATCTTTCACCTGGATGCGGCCATCCACGGCCGCGAGCTGGTCGGGCGTCGTGCCCAGGGCCGGCGCCACGGCCGCGAACAATTTTGCCCGCGCGTTGGTGGTGGATTTCAGCGTGGAAGGCGAAACGCCCCCAATAGTAGTTGAGCCGCCGGATGCGCCGTCGGGCGGGTAGTCGCTATCGCCGATGCGCAGCGTGATGGCCCCCAGCGGCAGGCCGAGGGTTTCGGCCGCCACCATGGTGATGGCGGTGCGGGTGCCGGTGCCCAGATCCTGAGTGCCGATTTCCAGCACCACCGAGCCATCCGGATTGATGGTGGTGCGGCACTGGCTGGCGTGCCCGCCGCCGCCCCATGTGTTGACCGCCAGGCCGAGTCCCTGCTTCACGGGACCGTGGCCTTCGCCGCGCGGATGCCAGCGCTTCTGCCACTCCATGATTTCGGCGGCCTTTTGCAATTGGGCTTTGTAGGTGGCCTCGCGCGCGGTGTAGCCGAGGTTCTTGCCGAACAGTTCGAGCGGATCCATGCGCACCTTGGCGGCCAGATCCTCCAGCGCCGAACAGGTCAGGAACGACGCCTGCGGATGGTTCGGAGCGCGCCAGGCGCGCGCGCCGCCCGCATTCACCGCCACGGCCGTATGGTTCAGCCGTATGTTGGGGATTCCGGTGAAGACGTAGGGCAGAGGAGGCATGCCGCCGCCGCCCATGCCGCCGGTCGCCCAGGAGACTGATTGCCAAGCCGTGATGGTGCCATCCTTCTTGGCCGCGACCTTGATATTCGCGAACGCCGATGGACGGTTGCCGGCGATCTTCAATTCCGTGGCGCGGTCGAGGTACATCTTCACGGGTTTGCCGCCGCTGGCTTTGGAAAGCAGTCCGGCCTGCACGCCCCAGTTATCCGCCACGAACTTGCTGCCGAAACCGCCGCCGATATATTGCATCTGCACGTGCACATTGGTGGCCGGCACCTCCAGCGACTTGCCCAGATCGCCGCCGATGCCGGAAACGTTCTGCGTCGAGGGCCACAGGTTCACGCGATCGCCGCTGAACTGCACAATGTTGCCGTGCGGCTCCAGGCAGCAGTGCGTGATCACCGGAATGCCGTAGCTTCCTTCGATCACGGCGTCGGCTTCCTGGAAAGCCTTGTCGGGATCGCCGGTCACCTGCTCGCCCGCGGGTTTGGCGCGATTGCCGGCTTTGGCCAGATCGTCTTCGCGCACCAAGTGCGGCAGAACTTCATATTGCACCTTGATCTTGCGCACGGCATCGTTGGCGAGTTCTTCGCTCACCGCCGCTACCGCCGCGATCTCGGCGCCTTCCCACTGCACCTCTTTGCCGGCCGCGGTCATCACGCGCACCGCCGTGACGCCCGCGATGTGCTCCGCCTCGCTGGTATCGATGCTGGTGATGCGCGCATGCGCGTAAGGCGAAGTCAGCAGCGCGCCGAACAGCATTCCGGGCGGCTTCAGGTCGGACGAATATTTCGCCCTGCCCGTGGATTTTTCGAGTCCGTCGCGGCGCTTGGTGGGTTTCCCGATCACCCGCCGCTGGTCCATCGGAGGCCAACTGTAATCAGGCAAATTAGGCATGGTTCCCTCCCTTCATCTCCTTGGCGGCTTCCAGCACGGCCTGGCGCACGCCCACATAGGTGCCACAGCGGCATAGGTTGCCGCACAAGCCTTCCTTGACCTCTTCGTAGCTCGGGTTCGGATTGTGGTCGAGGAAGGCTTTGGCCGCCATGACGAATCCCGGCGTGCAGTAGCCGCACTGCTGCGCGTCGTTGTTGACGAAGGCTTCGGAAACCGGGTGCGGCTTGCCGTTGGAAATGCCTTCGATGGTCTGTATGTCTTTGCCTTGGGCGTCGATGGCCAAAACCGTGCAACTATATACGGATTTGCCGTTGATGATGACGGTGCAAGCGCCGCAGGTGGCCCGGTCGCACACCCGTTTGGCGCCGGTCAGTTCCAGTTGATTGCGCAGCGCATCGAGCAGCGTGACGCGCGGCTCCAGGTTGAGAGTTTGCGGTTTGCCATTGATCTTGAGCGTGATGGGGACCGCGCCGGGGCCCACGAACTTGTCTGCGGCCGCGGGCGCAGCCAGCGCCTTTTTGTCGAGTATTCCCGCGCTTAGGACGCCGCCGCCGATGCCCGCGCCACGGATAAATCCGCGCCGGGAGACGCCGCGTTTGGGCTTGCCGGAAACCTCAGAATCGTTCTTTGAACTCACCGGACACTCCTTTCATGCCGTCGAGAGGGACTCGCAGACGGTCCGAAAACGTATTGGATGCGATGTTCCCCCCGAATATACCAGATTTTTTTCGGAGTGGCGGCGGGGCGGAAAGAACATTTCAACTCATGCGCTTTTGAACAGTCCCGGTAGGGATAGCGGTCGCCCGCTACCCCCCGCACAGATCCGTACGAGCGGATTTCCGCATACGGCTCCTACCTTGGATGAATGGCGTCAAAGCGAACACTCGGATACGGATGCGAGATGCGAACGCTGGGAATCCACCGGGCGCACCAGACGGTCCATGCGCTCCCAATCGATACGGCTACGCTGGCTCCGACGGCGTAACGTCTGCCGCCAATACCGGGTAACCGCATCGCGGAACGCTAGGTCTTCGACCGCCTGA
>PKYZ01000661.1 GCA_003132865.1 Bryobacterales bacterium | reverse complement strand
TTCTGACGCACTACACTAGCTTAGGCCTTCGAAGGCGGACATGATTGCTAAAAACTTTACAGAATCTTTACGGCGTGATATGCTTTCTAACGTGTTTGCGCTAGCAGCAGTTGGGGGGTATCGTCCTGGTGGCCGGTAGTGGTCGTGGCCGCCATAGAGATCTCCCTGATTTGGGCGCTTCGAGGCGGTCACCGTAGGGGGGAAGTCGGGGATTCCAATGTCAACGATGAACAACTTTCTCGGCGAGCACAGTGGGCGGCGCGCGCGGCGCCGGTTTCCCATACAACAGGACGTCCGCTACCAATGCGTGAAGGGTAGCCGGATCTTCGCCGTTGGTGTAGGCAAAACGCTCGAAATCAGCAGTCGCGAAGTGCGGTTCACCACCCAGCACGCTCTCAAGCGCGGCCAGAAAATGCGGCTGGCGATGGACTGGCCAGCCATGCTGGACAACACCTGCCGCATGAAGCTGGAGATCTTCGGTTGGATACTCCATAGCGCGCCAGGCGAGGCCGCCGTCAAGATCGAACGCTACGAATTCCGCACGCGCGGGGGTCAACTAGCCGAGCATCCATGCATAGCAGGCGTGGTAGAATTCCTGGCAGGCTGAACGCCTGCCCCACCATGAAAGCACCAGCATGCGCGTGGTAGAATTCCGCGCATGAGGGTACTCGCCTTATACGGTCTTTTCCTGGTCCCGGCAGTGCTTGCGGTAGCTCAGGCGCCGCTCGTGGAGCCCGGCGGAGTCGTTGACGCAGCCTCTTTCAAAGGGCCGGTCGTGCCCGGCTCGCTGGTGTCCATTTTCGGCTCCAACCTTGCCTCGGGGACCGCATCCGCCAGCGCGATCCCATTGCCTGTCACGCTGGACGGCGTATCGGTCAGCTTCAACGGCATCGCCGCTCCATTGCTTTACGTCTCTGGGCAACAGATCAACGCTCAACTTCCGTGGGAGGTTTCCACAACCGGTCCGGTCAGCGTAGTGGTCGCCAACGGCACGGCCGCGTCCGCGCCGCAGAGCGTCCAGGTGGGAACCTTCTCGCCCGGCTTGTTCACCATTGCAGGCTACGCGGTGGCCGTCAATCCGGACGGCTCGCTGGCCGCGCCCACCGGCGCGATTCCCGGTGTCGCGAGTCACCCGGCCACGCCCGGCGACCCACTCGTTCTATGGGGCAGCGGCTTCGGGGCGGTGAACCCGCCCGCCACTACCGGCGACAACTCGCTGGATACCCTCCGGAACGTGGCCACCATGCCGGCTGTGACGATCGGAGGCGTTTCGGCGCCGGTTACCTTCGCGGGATTGTCGCCGCAATTCGTGGGGGTGTACCAGATCAACGTCACCATGCCCTCGACGGAGCCGGCCGCGAGCGCGGCGCCGGTCGAGATCGAAGCCGGCGGTGTGACCAGTGCCGTTCAAACCACTATCGCCATCGGCACAGGTTGGCCCCAGTGGGCCCAGAATCCGCAACACACGAGCAACCCCAGCGTGGCTGGGCAGAGCTTGAACGAAATCCTGGCGGACATCGTCTACGACCCGCTGGTGCCGCAGGAACAGTCCGCCAACTACAACGAGCTGGTCGCGCATTATCAGGTCCCGCTGGTCGACGGCAACGACGTGTACATGGAATATAAGTCCGGCACCTATGACGCCAGCACGTTCGCCAGTGAAACATGGGGCGAGAACAAGTTTACATGGCAGAACGGCCAGCTCGTTCTCGAATGGGGAACGGCAAGCGACTGGGAAGCGCCGGGATCGAGCAACGATTTTTGGGAGCCGGTGTTCCATGCGGCGCTCGGCAACCGCGTCGTTTATCTGCCGGGCGCGAGTGGCAGCGTCATCGCGTTGAACAAGGCGAACGGAGCCCTCATCCAGCGCTTCGCTCCCTTTGGAACCGATCCGAACACCTATGAGAGCGGTCCCATCACGGTGGACGCCAACGGCAATCTGTACTACAACGCGATCCAAGTGGTCACGTCGAACGGATTCTATGGCAACGACGCAACTAATTCCTGGCTGGTAAAGATTACTCCGGGAGGCGCGGTCTCGATGGCTAGCTATCAGACCCTGACATCGTCTCAAGCGCCCGGCCCAGGCAGCCAGTGCATCACATCTTTCGATACCTCGATCTCGCCACTGCCGTGGCCGCCGAGCACCATCGCGGCTCCCGCGACCAGTATCTGCGGCAGCCAACGCGCCGGGCTGAACGTCTCCCCGGCCGTCGCTCCCGACGGAACCATCTATACCGTCAGCCGCGCTCACTTCAACGACCGCTATGCGTTCCTGCTGGCGCTGAATCCCGATCTCAGCCTGAAGTGGATGGCTTCGCTGCGGAACCGTTTCCACGATGGTTGCGGCGTTTCAGTGGCCGACGGAGGCTGGCTTCCACCCAATGGCACTCCCGGCGGATGCAGCGCCGGCGCATTGCAGGGCGTCGATCCGGACACGAATCAGCCGGGCGATGGCAGCGTGCTGGACGATGCGTCATCCACCCCGGTGGTGGCGCCCGATGGCGCGATCCTCTTCGGCGCCTGGAACCGCTACAACTATGAACAGGGCCACCTGATGCACTTCGATGCCAGCGGCAATTACCTGGGCGCATTCGGATTCGGTTGGGACACCACGCCGGCGATTTATGCGCACGACGGTACCTGGTCGCTGGTGACCAAGAACAACCATTACGGCAGCGTCGGTTCTTACTGCGATGACGCTACAATGTGCCCGCCGGACCGCACGACCAACAACCCGGCCTCGCCGGAACAGTACTTCGTCACGCAGCTCGACGCCAACCTGAACATCGAGTGGAGCTTTCAAAACACGAATACCAATAGCTGCACGCGCAACGCGGACGGCACGCTGACTTGCGTATCGGACCATCCGGTCGGCTTCGAATGGTGCGTCAACAGCCCGGTGATAGACGCCAACGGCGTGGTGTACGCCAACAGCGAAGACGGCAACCTGTTCGCCATCGGGCAGGGCGGGTCGCTCGTGCAGGAGATCTTCCAGCAACTGGCGCTGGGCGCGGCGTACACGCCGGCATCCATCGGCGGCGACGGCAAGATCTATTCGCAGAACGACGGGCATCTGTTCGTGGTGGGCAAGTGATGCCGGAGGGCACTTTCTCCGCTTCTTACGATGCCACGACGAAGGCTGTCTCCGCGGTAGTCTGTCTGATCCTCTCCGCGAGGGTACATGCTTTCCGGACAGGCCATCGTCGTCAAGCGGCTGATAGGGAACATTCGGGTACCGCCTTCCTGCTGTGTCTCTGCGAAACCCGTAGCCGCGGCGGGGGGTTCGTTGAAACTTTCAAGGCGCCGCGACTACGACTGCGGACCACTGAGCTACCGAATACCCGTTCTTGCTCAGGCTACCGACCACAAAAGGGCAAAAGGTCTCGGGCTGATGGGGGAGCGTGAAGTTCTGCTGCGGTTGGAAAGAGCCGTTCCCGTTGCCGAGCAGCACGGCAAATCCTGAGGGCGTGGCCACCACGAGGTCGAGCGTGCCATTGTTGCGGGAATCCGCCGCTTTCAGCCAGGTATAGTTCGTGGGGCTGGCGCCCTCGAACGGAATGAGTACGCCAGGGTTGAAGGCCCCGCCGCCTTTGCCCGTGAACAGCCATATGCCGCTGCTGCCTACGGTGGCAACGTCGAGAATGCCATCGCCGTTGATCGCCAACGG
>PKYZ01000704.1 GCA_003132865.1 Bryobacterales bacterium | reverse complement strand
GACCACCTGAACTGTTACCCCCGATGTACCAGCAGGGCACCAGCTTGGTATCGGCATCAATCGCAGCCCAGAGCCACGCATCGCCCGCGCCGGGGTTATTCGCGGCGATATCCGGCGTGACGTTCTTCTCTTTGGCATATACGAACGACCAGCATTCATCAACCTGCATCCGTTCACATTTCAGATTACGGAAGGCCCGGTCCTGGTATTCGGCACAGAACGTGCCAAGCTCTACGACCAGCCGGAGCACGGTCTTTTTGGCCACGCCGGTTATACGAACGGTGGACCTTACGGATGTGCCTTCAATCAGGCAACTAACGACCTTGGCGCGCTGTTCGGAAGTGAGGCGGTTCATGATTCTATTATGCATGAACCGTCTACGCATGTCAAGACTTTTGAAGAGAATTGTTAAAAAAAGATCAGGAGGCGAAAAATGCATAAGGTGCTAGAAATAGTCACCAAAATTTTACAGGTTCTTCATGAATCCAGCTTGGACAACAAGCGCCGGAAAGCGGCTCTGGAGGCAGCGGTAGCGCTTGACGGGGTTGACGATGGACTGGATGACTTTAGAGAATCGACGCCGCGATCGCACCACCAGCCGGAGGCTCTCCTCGAATATCCAGAACTGTATATTTGGCAAGAAAATCATCGACCTCTGGAGGGCAGGGAGAGCGCACCGAGAATGTTCTATCGTTACCCTTTAGATGCACGGTTATACCGGCCTTTTTCACGATGATGAAGGCAATCGAGTCTATGCTTACGTAGGCGTCTAGGATGTGGATGAATTCTACTTTTTCGCTGGTCATGTTTTCCCCTGTTTGTGCGCCCAACGCGCCTTGGCTGCTAGGGAGGCTGCTTGACTCCGCTGCCTAGCGGTCATACCAGCGGCCCGCGCTGCCCCGCCACGCGCTCCGCCGCGCCTGCCCAATTCGGCCATGACGCGGGAAATCTCGGACGGGCCAGGGCGATCCTCCGGTGGGTCGGTAAGCATGCGGATTTGGTGGTGGGCAAGCTGATTAAAATCCGGTTCGGGCATTCTGTGTGGTTTTTTTGGATTCGGCATACGCTACCAGTGTCGCACGAATGCGTAGGCGGTTCAAGCTGTGGAAAATTCAAAGTAGCCCACTACCCGCCCATCCAAGTCGCTCCCGCGCATTCCGAGCGCCTGTTCAGGCGACGCGTACGCGGGCGTGCCCACGAAGAATCCAGTCGTGCCGGTCATCATGCCCGTGAAGCCCAGTCCGGCTTCCTCGCGCACTTTCGCGATCCCGAAATCGATGACCTTCACTGTCTCGCTGCCGTCCGCGCTCTTGGCCAGCAGCAGGTTCTGAGGCTTGATATCCCGGTGAATGATCCCCTTTTGGTGCGCAGCCGACAACGCCGAGCACGTCTGCGCGGCGATCTGCAATGCAAGCTCGGGGGGCCAGCGGTCCTTCGCGGTCCAGCTTTTGCCGCAGCTCTGCCCCTCCACATACTCCATCACCACGAACGGCTGATCGTCTTCCGTGTAGTCCGCGTCCTCCACGCGTACGATGTGCGGGTGCTGAAGCTGCCGCATGACCAGGGCCTCGGCCATGAGGCTCTTGAGTCCCGGTTGTCCTTCCGAAACCGAAGCGACCAGCACCTTCAGCGCTTTCTCCTCGTTCCAGACCAGATGCCGCGCCCGGTACACCACGCCCATGCCGCCCCGGCCGATCTCGCTCAAGATCTCGTACTTTTTCCGGATCACGGCGCCCGGCTCCAATCCAGCGCTGGAGCGCAATGCGGAACCGTCACGCGGGCAGAACCCGACGTCGTTACCGTAGCCGGCGGAGCAAGTGGGGCAGATCTTCACTCGGGTAGAGCTTACCGCCTTAACCCAGGCAGGTCAATGGCTGATCCTCCCGGTGACACACATTTCGAGAAAATCTTTGCGCCCTGATTTCAATCGGTTGCCGCTTTTGCCCACAACCTCACGCATCGCCCTATGTCATCGTGAAATCAGAAAGGGCGCTGCGCTCACTCGCGGCCGCCCCGATGGAAAAGCGCTGCGCAGCGCTTCATCGTCAGCGGCCGGGCCTCAAAACCCGGCCGCCGGTGATACTGGCTCCCGGAGCCCCTCAGAAGGCTTGCCGGACGACTCCTTGAGATCGCCCGGACGGTAGCAGTAGGAACCGGTTCCTGCCAGAGTCTCGGAGAAGAGGCGATTACAGCAAGTCTGGGGTTGACCCGGAGACTGCGGCCTCCCATCCGATTCGGATCACTCCGCGCGGCTTCCCTTCAGTAGAGGAGGGAGCCGGGCGGTGACGGTCCTCATACCTTCAAAAAAAACCTTCCTTCCAAGGCCGTAGTGTCTCCATACATAATCAAATCAATAAGATGGGCTTTGATCGTCAAGAAACATGAATGTCCATGCTCAGAACCTAGCCCCAGTCCCTAGCCCCTAGCCCCCAGCCCCCCTCCCCCGCCCCGCACTACAATAAACTCTTATGTCCTGGTCAACCGTCCGGGTGCCTGCATCCAGCGCCAACCTCGGGCCGGGCTTCGATGCCCTCGGCGTGGCAATCTCGGTGTATCTGGACTGCCGCTTCCGTGCCAGCGAGCGGCTATCCATCGCCGTCACGGGTCGCGATGCCGCCGCCATCTCCACGGGCGAAGACAACCTCATCTGGCAGACGGCGCTCTCGGTCGCGGCCGACGTGCGCATGCAATTGCCGCCCATCGAGCTGGTAATCGACAATCAGATTCCCCTCGGCAAAGGTCTGGGATCGAGCGCCGCCGCGCTCACTGCCGGCGTGGTGATCGCCGACCGCCTGTTGGGTCTGGGCTGGCGCCCGCCGCGCATCCTGGATGAAGCCGCGCGCCTGGAAGGCCATCCCGATAACGTGGCCGCTTGCGTCCTTGGATCCATCGTGGCCAGCGCCATCGATTCCGGCGGCGCCGTGCGGGCCGTGCGCCTGGAACTGTCGGCGCGTTTCGGGATGGCGCTGGTGGTGCCGGATTTCGTGCTGCCGACCTCTGAAGCGCGCGCCGTCCTGCCTTCCTGCTACAGCAAAGAGGACGCGGTGTTCAACGTCCAGCGCGCCGCACTCCTCATCGCGGCGCTGGCGGCCGGAGCCACGGCGGCGTTCCCGGCCGCGCTCGAAGACCGCTTCCACCAGCCCTATCGCGCGCCGCTGGTGCCCGGCTTGGCGGATATTCTGAAGCTGCGCGCGCCCGGCTTATTGGGTTGCGCCCTAAGCGGCGCGGGGCCTTCCATCCTGGTCTTCTACGAGCGCGGCTACGAGGCTGTTTGCGACCTGGTCCGGCAGATCTTCCAGCTTCATGGACACTCGGCCGAGGTCCTGCTGACCCACATCGCCGAGCGCGGCTATGAACTCACTTAACCCGCCTCGGCCTCTTCGAACATCCCCGTATTCCGATTCTTCCGCACGCGGTTCCACGCGAAGCAGCGGCCGTTCATCGCCACATAGACTCCCGGCGGCAGCGTCTGCGCGAACGCCAGCGCGCTGCCCAGGTTGAACAGACCATCCGAGCTGCCAAATTTGTATGGAATCATGGCGCCTGTCAGGACGATGGTCTTATCGCCTACGCCGCGCGCCAGCACACCGGCCGTCTCCACCATCGTGTCGGTACCGTGCGTGATCGCGATGCGGTGCTCGGGCGCGTTCCGGCAATGCTGCAGAATGATCTGCCGGTCGTCGTCCGTCATGTGCAGACTGTCGATCATCATCAACGTACGGACCTGCACGTCCAGATTGCACCGGCCCAGTTTCAACATCTCCGGCAGGTGCGAGTCCTTGAAGAACAGCTCGCCGGTCAGCTCGTCATAAGCTTTGTCGAACGTGCCGCCGGTGACGAAAATTCGAATCGGTTCCATCTTATGCGCCGCTCCGTTTATAGCCCATCTCCAGATTCGGCAGAAACGCGGTCAGCAGGCCGATGGCCGGCAGAAACGAGCACACCCGGTAGACAAAAGCGATACTCGTGGCATCGGCCAGCCAGCCCATGATCGCCGCTCCGATGCCCGCCATGCCGAACGCCAGGCCGAAGAACAGCCCGGAGATCATGCCAATCTTGCCGGGCGCCAGGTCATACGCATAAACAATGATGGCGGAAAATGCCGACGCCAAAACCGCATTTCGTCGTCGGCAAAAGCGCCTTCGTGTGTGGCAACCGCTTTCAAGAGTGCCGTATCGGCCCAGGCCATGTGCGCGAACGGTGCTTGAATCTGCTCGATCATTCGATCCCCCCCGATGCCATTTTACCGTGGAAGGAAGTTGCTATCGCGCTGCCGTCCATGTAGAATGCACGGCTGAGGAGCACCACGACGATGCGTTTTTTGTTTAAAGTTTCGATGCCGGTCGAGGCCGGGAATGTGGCCGCGAAGAGCGGTTTCAGTGCCATACAGAGCATCCTTGCCCAACAGAAGCCGGAGGCCGCCTATTTCGTGACGGAGGGCGGCAAGCGAACCGCAATTCTCATCATCCACATGGACGATCTCTCGCAGCTTCCGGCCATTGCGGAGCCATGGTTTTTGGCGCTGAACGCGTCGATCGAAGTTGCGCCGGCGATGACGCCGGAAGACCTCATGAAGGCGGGGCCGGCCGTCGAGCAGGCGGTGAAGGCTTACGGGTAGGCTGCGGGCAACCGTTTAGATGCACTTCGCCGGCTTTCGGCTCCCGCGTCACGCGAAACATGACGAACCGGCTGTTCACGCGCGCGTGGTAGTGAAGCGACAGGCCGTCCGGCGAGAGAGCGGGCGCTTCAGCGAAGCCTGAAATGGCGCTGATGAGTTGCGGCGCGGCAAACGGCTCCCGCACGCTGCGCCGGACGGAACGCCAGATGCGCGGCTCGGCATCGGCGCGAATCTCGTGGACGCGCGTGAAGAACAGCTCCAGCCCGTCGGATGAAACGGCGGGAGCGTACTCCAGTTCGGTCGTGTTGACGAGACGGAGCAGATTGTCGCTATCCGCCGTGCGCTCGAATGCGCCGTCGCGCTTTCGGGCAATGAAGAGGTCCGCGGTAAGCGGCGCGCCGGCGGCGCTGGATCGGCTGTCGACGGCGTAGAGCGTCTGCCCATCGGCGCTCACCTCGGCATCGAAGTTTACCCAGCGTTTACCCAAGATGGCATCCGGCGGGAGATGCCGGGCACGAGTTGGATGCCGGTGGCCACGCCTTCGGAGAATCGTGCGCGGTAGATGGTCGAGAATGTCTCCTGGTAGCTGCGGGTCGACACGAAGTACAGCTCGCCGCTGCAACTGACGGATGGCACGGCTTCCAGCGCGCTCGTATTCACGCGCGGATCGTTCAGGTTGTTGAACAGGAGGAAGCGGCCATCACGGGTGAGAAAGGGTTTCATGGCGTCGCCCGAATAGTTAGCGATCGTCACCCGCTCCGCGCGCTGGAAGGCGGTGTACGCAGGCTTGGGAACCGGAAGCTGCGCGCTCGACGGCAACTGGACGACAGCAACGAGCACGATCCCCAGCCCGCGCACTACGCGTACTCCCAGCGGCGCGCGAAGCGGCGTGCGATCAGGAACAGGACTATGCCGGAACCGACCAGCACGGCCACTTGCGGCGCCAGGTGCAGGATGGGTTCATCGCGCCAGAAAACCTTGGTGTAGCCGTCGATGGCCCAGGCATTGAAGGTGAGCAGCCCCACCTTTTGCATGGCTTCCGGCATCAGGAAGCGCGGGAACATGCTGCCGCCGATGGCCGACATGGTCAGGATGATGAGCGTGGAAATCGCGCCCTGCTGCGCGCGGGTGTGCGAGACGCTGGCCAGCAACATGCCGAACGACGCTACGGCGAAAGAGGTGGCCGCCGTCATGACGATGAAGCCGGGCAGGTGCGTTAACAGGTCGAGATGGAAGACCGCGGCGCCCCACAGGAACATGAGCGTTAGCTGCGCGGAGGCCAGCAGCGCGCTGTAGGCCATTTTGCCGGCCAGCAAGGTGGTCATGCTCACGCGCGCGCTCAGGATGCGGTCGAGCGCTCCGCTCTCGGCTTCATCCAACAGACTGCCTCCGGCGGCGCTGGCGGTGAACAGCAGGAACATGACTCCGATGCCGGCGGCGTAAAACGCGATCATGGAGTTTTGTTTTTTCTCGCCGGCGACGTCGCGCACATCGAGGGCGACGAATCCCGCGTCTCTCTGTGGCCCGCTCTGCGCGGGCGCATTTTCGAGCATCGACAAACTCGATTCGATCCGAGCGCGCTGTTGGGGCGTAAGCCCGCCGCTGGCCTGCTCGAAATACCGCATGCCCACCCTTGCCATGGTGTCGGGCAAGGAAGTCATTGCGACCTTCTGCAGGATTCCGCCGACCACCTGAGCAGCCACCGGGTCGGAACTATCGTGGAGCAGACGGATCGGGGTGCGATCGTTGCCCGGGGCATTGCTCGGCCCGAGGGCTATGGGATGCGCGCCGAATCCTTTGGGAATAATCAACGCGGCGGAAGCGTCGCCCTGTTTCACCGCGGTTTCGGCGCCGGCCGCCGTGTATTCCGGCGGAACAGGCGCGCCCTTTTTCGCTTTGGGGTGGGTGCTCGCGTCGAGCGAAGGTTCTTGAAGCAAAGCGCGAACCAGACGTTCGGAGACCATGCTGCGATCTTCGTCCACCACCAGCACGCTGACGCGTGGCGTACTGCCGCCCATGCCGCCGAAGATCACGCCGAAGATGCTAAAGAACGCGATCGGCAAAATGAACGACAGAATGAGCGCGCCGCGATCGCGGCGGAGAGCGCGGAATCCGTTGCGGATGATGGCGGCGATCATTGTCGTAACTCCCTTCCGGTGAGTTGCAGAAATACGGATTCGAGATTGGGGCGGCGCAGGACGACGTCGATAACTTCCAGACTGTCGCGGATGGCGGCGTCCAGCAGCGGCCCGATGTCGGTGGGCTTTTCCACGGCGAAATGCGCGATGCCTTCCTGCATCGTGCCGCCGCGCGCCGCGGCCCAGGCGGCTGCGTTTTCGACGGTAGAAGCGAAGCGCATCAGCACGTCGCTACGGCCTCCGAACGACTGCTCGACAAGCTCTTCCTTGGTGCCGTGCGCGATGACGTGGCCATGATCGATGATAGCGATGGTATCGCAGAGACGCTCGGCTTCTTCCATATAGTGCGTGGTGTAGATGACCGTAGAGCCTCCGTTGCGCAGTCCCTCGACCATCTCGAAGATGCGGTTGCGGGATTGCGGATCGACGCCCGCTGTGGGCTCGTCGAGCAAGACGATGCGCGGACGGTGGACCAATCCGGCCGCCATGTTGAGGCGCCGCCGCATGCCGCCGGACAGCGTCTTGACCGTGGCGCCAGCGCGGTCAGCCAGCGCAGCCCAGTCAAGACACCACCCGATGCCGTCGTGCAGGGCTTTGCCGCGCAGGCCCTGATACCGTCCGAAGGCTTCCAGATTCTCGCGGCAGGTGAGCAACGGATACAGCGCCAGTTCCTGCGGCACCCAACCTAACTGCGCGCAGGCGGCGGCGGAACCGGCCGGTTCGCCGAAGACGCGGATGCTGCCGGAATCGAGACGGACGCGTCCGGCGATGCTGCGAATGAGCGTGGATTTGCCCGCGCCATTGGGACCGAGCAGGCCGAGGCAGGCGCGCTCGCGGACCTCCAAAGACACGCCCGAGACGGCGGTCAGGTCACCGAAGCGCTTGACCACGGAGTCGAGGCGCAGGGGGATTGCGGGCGCCGGAGAGGCCATGTAACGATGATATACGTACATGTGGACACCTGCCATCTTCTTCGGCCACGGCAATCCCATGAACGCCGTGTTACAGAACAACTACACGGAAGCATGGGGAGCTATGGGGCGGGAAATGCCGCGCCCGAAAGCGATCCTGAGCATATCGGCGCACTGGTTCGTGCCCGAGACGGGCGTCACCGTCACCACCGCGCCGAGAACCATACACGACTTCGGCGGCTTTCCGCGGGAACTCTATCAAGTGAAGTATCCCGTGCCCGGCGACCCCGATCTGGCGCGCCGGGTGCAAGCGCTGCTGCGGCCGTTGCCCGTTAAGCTGGATGAAAGCTGGGGCCTCGATCATGGCACCTGGTCGGTGCTGTGCCATGTTTATCCGCAAGCCGATATCCCGGTGGTGCAACTGAGCATCGACGAGACGCAGCCGGCCAGCTATCACTACGAGATTGGCCAGCGCCTGGCGCCGCTACGCGAAGAAGGCGTGCTGATTGTGGGCAGCGGCAACTTGGTGCACAACCTGCACGCGTACGCCTGGGGGCGGCACGTCGTCGAACCGTTCGACTGGGCCGTAAAGTTTGAGCGGCAGGCGCGTGAAATGATTATGGCGGGCGAGCATAAGCCGCTGGTCAACTACGAACGGCTGGGGCGGGAAGCGCTGCTGTCGATTCCCACGCCGGACCACTACTTACCCCTGCTGTATGTCATCGCGGCGCGGCAGCCGGGAGAAGCGGTGACCTTCCCGGTGGAAGGCGTGGATGGCGGATCGATATCCATGCTGGCGGTGAAGATTGGGTAAGGGCGAGGAAGGTGAATCAAACCATGGAGGAGCGTCCGCTCAAGCCGTTCAAGAACTTCCGCTGGATCGTCGCCGATCCGGAACTTCTGGGCGGCAAGCTCGCCGTTCGCGGAACCCGGTTCTCCGTGTCTTTCATCTTGTCGTGTATGTCCGAGGGCATGACCGTCGAGGACATCGAGGAAACCTACGGCCGCCTCCCGCACGACGCTATGCCCGAGGTAATGCGGCACAGGGTTCATTTGACGATGAAGAGCCAACATCTGTCACGCTCTGCACCGGCCGAATAATGGCGCACTCGCAAACTGGTACATCAGCCTGGGGGGCGACGAGACGGTTGCTTGAACAGCTAATCCCCCGGAGCGGTTGGCGACCGGGGCTACCAGGCCGGACGACCAGGTTTGGCCAGCCCCTCACACTTGTTACACTGGAATGTATGCCGCCCTGCCGATACGCGCTGGCAGTGTGTCTGTGCGCCGCGGCGGCCGCACGCGCAGAGCAGCAACCGGCGCCGCCCGACGCCGAAATGAACAGCGCCATAGAGGAGTTCAAGTCCGAAACCCGCAGTTTGGGCTTGCGCGCCGATAGTCCGCCGAAGGCCGGCCGCCACAGCCCGCTGCTCGACTGGCACGGGCGCGTCTTCGAGAATTTCCGCAACGACGCGTTGGACGCCGTGCCGCACGAGATCCGCCAGAACGGCGGAGACAAGGGCCTGCTGCGCCGCAATCAGTTCGGGTTCAACGTGGCCGGGCCGGCCGTGCTGCCGCATCTCGTCGAAGGCCGCAACACTTACTTCTCTCTCTCCTACGAAGGCGTGCGGGAGGATATCGCGCGCACGTATTTGCAGACCATCCCCACCATGGCGCAGCGCACCGGCGACTACTCGGACGTGGTGGATGCGGCGGGCAACGTGATCCCGATTTACGATCCCGCCAGCACGCAACCCAATCCGGGCTACGATCCGTCGCAGCCGGTTTCCACCAGCAACCTCGAATACCTGCGCGATCCGTTTCCAGGCAACATCATCCCGCAGTCCCGGCTTGACCCGGTCGCCATGAACGCGCTCAAGTTCTATCCGGCCCCCAACACCGATATAGGGCCATTCTTTCGCAACAACTACTTCATCGACTCGCCGGAGACCAACACGGCGAACGGCATGATCGGCAAGCTGGACCAGTCGCTGCGCGAGCGCCATCGCGTCACCGTGGAACTGGCTTTTTCCAATGGCACGCTGGGCGCGGCCGAGTGGTTCCCGACGGCCGCCAATCCCGGCCCCTCCAATCGCGACTTTCAGACGCGCCGCGGTTCGCTCGAATACGTTTTCACCGCTTCCAGCCGCACGGTGAACACGCTGACTTTCGAAGCCAATTCCAGCGTCTCGACCAGCGGCGGCACCGAGGACCAAACCAACTACGCCACCCAGATTGGCCTGGCCGGTATCGGTGGCGACGGTTTTCCGGTAATGCAATTGGGTCCCTACCTGACCATGGGGCAAACCTATCCGTTTTCGCGGAATGCGCGCAACGTTTACACCTGGACGGACGGCCTCTCCACCAAGCGCGGCAAGCACACGTTGCGGGTGGTGGGACAGTACACGCGCCAGCAAGTGAACAGCTTCTGGCCGCAGTATCCGGCGGGCTTGCTGAGCTTCAACGAAGGGCTGACCAGTGTGCCGGGGATCGTAGATACGGGCGATGCGCTGGCCAGTTTTTTGCTGGGCACGCCGTATTTCGCGGAGGAAACCATCGACACGCAGCCTTCGTACTTTCGGCGGTCGGAGGGTTCGCTGGCTTTCCGCGACCGTTACGAGGCGATGAAGGGTCTCACCATCAATCTCGGACTGACGGTGCACCTGTTCACACCGCGCACGGAGAAATACAACCGCCAATCGAATATCGACCTGAGCGCCATTAACCCGGCGAACGGATTGCCGGGCGCGCTGGTGGTGGCCGGACAAGGCGGTTTTGGGAGTGCGTTCCAGCCGACGCTGGTGCGCTTGGCGCCCAGCCTGGGCATGGCCTGGAATCCGCTGGACGACCCGAAGACCGTGGTGCGGGCGTATTTCGCGCGCGATTACTCGGGCATTCCGATCTATTCGGGACAGTTTGGCACGCAAGGGTTCAACCAGTACGCGACGTTTCTTTCGCCGGACGCGCAGTTACAGCCGGCGCTGGTGATGCGCAACGGTGTACCGGCGCTGTCCACTCCCGTACCCGATCTGCAGCCGGATGCGGCCAACAACACCATTGCGGATTTGATCGACATGTCGGACCGGGTGCCCACTTATCAATCGGCGTCGCTGTCGATCGAAAGGGAGTTCCCGGGATCGACGGTCGTGACTATCGGGGCGGCGTATTCCGGCGGCAAGAACCTGCTGGTGGGCAATGGATCGGCAAATCCCAATGCCATTCCGCTCGCCGACCTGCAGTACGGCGTGGAGCTGAACAATCTGGCGTTCAACCAGTCGCTGCGGCCTTATCCGCAGTATCAGGGGTTCAACGTGTACGGCGAGTATCCGGTGGGGCGCTATCGGCGGAACGCGGGCTATGTGCGGGTGGAAAAGCGGTCTTCCAAGGGAATTTCGGTCAACGTCTATTTCGAGTTCAACAAGCAGATGGACGACTATTCGGGACCCTACGGTACGCAGGACTTCTTTAACCGGCAAGACGAATGGTCGGTAACGGCGGGCAATCGTCCCGAGCGGTTGGAGTTGAGCTACACCTACGAACTGCCGTTTGGGGCCAACAAGCCGTTCTTGCGTTATCCGGACTGGCGGCGGTACCTGATCGACGGCTGGTCGATCAGCGGCGCCGGGACAGTGGCCAGCGGCGACCCGATATATTTGACGCCGCTTTTCAACAATACGGGCGGCGTAGTACAGGCGCTGCACGTGGATGTGGTGCCCGGGGTGGATCAGCATGTGGCCAATCAAGGGCCGGGGCTGTGGTACAACCCGGCGGCGTTTGTGCAGCCTCCGGATTTCACGATTGGGGATGTGTCGCGCACTTTATCGAGCCTGCTCAATCCCGGCTGGCAGAATTTCGATATGTCGCTGAACAAGCGATTCGCGCTGGCCGCGGACCGGACGCTGGAGTTCAATGCGACGGCGTTCGATTTCATGAATCACGCCAATTGGAACGATCCGGACAACGTGATCGGATCGGTGGCCACGCCGAACCTGGATGCCGGTAAGATTATCGGTTCGCGCGGCGGACGTGTGATTCAATTGGGTTTGAGGCTGAGCTTTTGAGGCAGGCCGCGACGGTGCTGTTGCTCGCGTGGACTCTTATTGCGGCAGCGCCGCCGAAGCCCACGAGCCACACCATTCGGGTGGCCGTCTGGGCGGACGCGACCGATGTTGCACCCCTGGCGGCCAATCTTGCGGCAAAGGACCTGAGCGCGACGGTCGCAGGCACGGAATCGCGCGTGGTGGATGTAAAGGGTCCGGGCGACGACCTGATGCTGGTCGCGGTGCTGGATCTGGCGGGCGACCTTTCGTTGGCGGAGCCTGCCAAGGACGCCCTGGCCGCGGATATCGAGAAGTTGCCGCGGCGCACCGCCGTGGCGGTCATGCGCGCGCAGGATGGCGCCAAGGTGCTGGCGGATCCGGGCACGGACCGGGCCGCTGCCGTGTCCGCGGTGCGCGATTTGCCGGTGAGCGGCAAGGCGGGACTGCTGGATACCGTGGAAACGGTGACGCGGCTGGCGGATTCGATTCTGGCGAAAGCGAGCGTGCGCGTGGCAGTGCTTTATGTGACGGACAGCGACCCGGAGAACTATCGCGAGGACTTTACCAATCCGGTGATCAATTCCAGCGACACTCACGATTTGAGCCGGAAGTTTCCGGAAGCGTTGATTCAGGACAAGATCTCGAAGGTGGCGGCGGTGTTGGCCCAGCGCCAGGCGCCGCTGTTCGTGGTGCACCTGCGGTATCGCAGCGACCGGTTGGGCGAAGCGTACCAGAACGGATTGCAGCAGCTTGCGGAGGTCACCGGCGGGAGCGCGATTTTTTGCCGGTCGAGCGAAGAGATCGCGGATGCGATCCGCCGGGCGCTGGGCCTGATCACGTCATCGTACAGCGTGGCGGTGGCGCTGCCGGAGCTGCGCTCCAAGGTTTTCGATCTGCGGCTGGACGCCGGCGGCAAGTGCAGCCTGACCTATCGCACACGCTTCGTGCTGAAAGAGAGATAATACGGTGGCAGTGAAACGCTGGAGTCTGTTGGTCGTGGTGCTGGCGGTCGCCGCCGTGGCGGTGGTCTGGCAGGCGCGTGCGTACCGGCAGCAGGCGGCGCGGTTGGCGCAACTGTCGGCCGAGAACCAGCGGTTGCGGGGCCGCGTAGCGGATCTGGCGCACGCCGCCGCGGCTCCGGCTGGCGCGCCCGCGCCGGCGCCCGCGACAGAGGGCCAGAGCGCGCCGAGCACTACCAAGGCGGCGATCAATCCGGAAGATGCTATTGCGGTGCAACGTCTGAAGCTCAGCCTGGCGGAAGCCAATACTTCCATAGCGCGCCTCGAATCCCGCGCGGACGAGGCGGAAGCCCAGATTCAAAATCTGCGGCTGGACAACAAACGGCTGGCGGGGTCGGAGGCCGATCTAAAGGAGAATCTGGCGGCTGCTAACCAGGCGGTGGATTCGCTGCAGAAGGAGTTGAAGAGCAGCCGCGACCGGGTGACCCAGGTGGAGATCGCCTATCAAAAGCTGCGCGACCAGAGCGGCGGCGACGCGCAGAAGATAGCGCAACTCCAGCAGCTTTCCACGGAGTTGCAGGATATCCACCAGCGCCGCGAGGTTTACCTGAACAGCATTTTGCGGCGCTACAAACAGATCACGGAGCAATACCGGTCGATGTCGGGCGTATTGCAAGCGCAGCGCACCGACGCGCCGGCCGCGGGCAGCGCCGACTTGGCGCGGATTCAGGATTCCATCGCCATGGCGGAGGAGGATTTGCGGCAGTTGAACAATCTGAACGCGCAGGCTCGGCTGATTCAGAAGAAGATGGCCGGGAAGTAGGACAGGCCTCCTGGCCTGTCCTCCAGGAATACAGTTTGGAAGGAGGCCTATGTATTGTCGAGCAATCAGCATGATGGCGGCGGGCATTTGGGCGATGGCCCTATCCGCCCAGACCCCGCCGTGGCGGTTCCCCGGGGTGCCGCAGTTCACCGTGACGCCGCAGGCGCCCGTCGTTCGTCCGGAGATCCAAGGCGCCCTGCGCCAACTCCTGAAGAGTGACAGCCCGGAAAAGACGGGCGTTTGCTCCATTCCGCTGCTAGAAGTGCCCGTCGCGAAAAACGTGGAGCGCATGCCCACCTTCCGCCCGCGCGCGGAGCCTATCGACCACATGCCATCGGTGAAGCTGCCCGCCCCACCTTGCCAGGAGGAGAAGCGCTGAGCGGGACGCTCTACCTGGTGGGCACGCCCATCGGCAACCTGGAAGACATCACCTTCCGCGCGGTGCGCGTTCTGAAAGAAGCGGACCTGATCGCTTGCGAGGACACGCGGCAGACACGCAAGCTGCTGGATCGTTACGGGATCGGCAAGCCTACGGTCAGTTATCACGAGCACAACGAGGCGGAGCGCAGCCCGGAGTTGATCGCGAAACTGCTCGAGGGGACTACGGTAGCGCTGGTCTCCGACGCGGGCATGCCGCTGATCTCCGACCCGGGCTACCGGCTGGTGCGCGCGGCTATCGATAGCGGCATTCGCGTGGAGGCGGTGCCCGGCGCATCCGCGGTGTTGACCGCGCTGGCGGCATCCGGCCTGGCGACGGACAGCTTCCATTTCGGCGGATTCCTGCCGGCCAAATCCGGCCAGCGGCTCCGTGCGTTGGAGGCTCTCCAAGACGAGGCGGCCACGCTGATCTTCTACGAAGCTCCGCATCGCATTGTGGAGACGCTGGCGGCGGTTGAGCAGGCGCTGGGGGACCGGCCCGTGGTGGTGGCGCGCGAGCTCACTAAGATGCACGAGGAGTTCCTGCGCGGCACGGCGGCGGATATCCGCGCCTTGCTAGCGGCGCGCGAATCGGTGAAAGGCGAGATCACGTTGTTGATCGGTAAGCGTACGGGCGTGGCGGAGGATGACACGCCGCTCGCCGAGGCCGTGAAGGCGTGTGTTGCCCAGGGAATGAGCCGCATGGAAGCGATCAAGACAGTGGCGCATCGCCGGGGTTTGTCGAAGCGCGAGGTCTATGGCCACCTGGAGAAGTTGAAGCGCTAAGTTGGATGTTGGCCTGGTTCGAAGCGGGGCGGCAGCTTCCGTCACCACTGAACACGCGTCACACTGTAAGGACCTACCGAGATCGGGTTGGGCGAAGTGGTGGTCACGATCTGCACGTTGTTCTGGTTGGTCGCGGTGTTCTGAGCGGTATCGCTGACGTTGGAGATGTATGAAACCGTCACCGTCGACTGCAGCAGGTTTCCGTCGACCTCTATGGCCATGGGGACGGACGAGGCGGATTTATTCGTAATCAACAGGTAGTGTGTCCCGTCCGTGCCCTGATACCCTTGGGCGAACACCGCGGGCACAGGATTGCCATCGTATCCCAGGATCGGCACCGTGGGTCCGCCACTCACCATGGTAGGCCAGGTAGCGTTGCTGCCGTTGACCGCGAGATTCGCAATCTCCACGGCCAAAGCATCGGTCGAGTAATAGAAGCTGTACTGTGTGTTGGGATTGGTGGAGGTGTCGGTAGAATAATTGGGGTTCACTGCAACATGGTCCAGCAGGTAGGTCTGATAGTCGTTCACCGCCCGGATAATCCCTTGGTTGAATTCGTTTGGAAGAAACAGAGTGTTTACTCCAATTGCTTTGACCTGCGGAATCGCGGACATGCGCGCGATAAACTCCGCGAGGAAAATCCCGTTGTAGATATACGACTCGAAGGGCATCGTGGCAAACCCGTCGCTGTTCATCTCACTGAAGAAAACGGGCGTGTTTTGGCCAATGAGCGGCTCTATGGTAGAGCTGTACCAATCGGTGGTGCCATGAGCCAGAATGCCATTCAAGGTCATCTCCTCATCGCTTGGGGACATGGCTGAATTGGTTATGGGATACACGTGGAACGATACGCCCTGCCAGTACTGGGGGCTATAAGCGGCCATGCCGGCGTCCCACACCTGGTAATTACCAAGTGCGAGGTATTGTCCCTGGTAGAAAACGCCGGCTGTGGCATTCGGGTTGGCCGCGTTGATGTTCAAGTAATACGGATTGTTTGCAGCCGCGGCATAAGAAGCAGCCGTCGGGAAAATCTTGGGGAAGACATATGGCTCATTGTCGATTTCCCATTCCACGATGTTTAGTCCGGCCGCTTGGGCCGCGGCCACCATTATGCCGGCTGAGTCCGGATTGGTGTCCGTAAAACCGTTGAAGCTCACTATTCCGTTCGCTCCCAGCGTTCGGAGGAATGTGGCGTAGTCCGAAACGCAGGAGCCGCCTGAGAAGCACGCGCCGCCTTTGCCTTGCGTGATCCCCTGGCCTAACGTCAGGCCGTTGTAGAGGGCGGCTGGCATATTCGGCTTCAACTCGCTCATCCACGTGGTATTCATGTGCGCGGCCTGCCAGTCGAATGCCATCGAAAGTGTGCCCGCGGGAAACCGGATCCACCCGGGTTTCAAAGGCGACACCGCAGCCAGCCACTTCGGGTCCCAGTATTCTATTCCATGTTCGAGGTACGCGTCATTGAAGCCGCTAAGGCCCTGCGCCAGCGGGGTCGTCGAGGTGGTAGTCAGGCTGATGTACGGGATAGCGGCCTGGATAGTGAAACCGTTGGCGAGCGTGGCCTGTTCCGCACCTGTCGTAACAGTGACCGTCT
>PKYZ01000483.1 GCA_003132865.1 Bryobacterales bacterium | reverse complement strand
CCCTGACGTGCGTGTGGATTCGTAGGCGCACTTCCGAGCCGGCTTCAGGCAGGGCGGAATATGTGGAAATTGGGATCAGCACGTCGTAGCCGACGCCTCCAGCTTCCACAATTACTTGGTTCGGATGTTTCTCGAGGAGTGTGCCGCGCAGAAGAGCGATCATCACTCGTCATTATATTGGGCCCAAGTAGGACAAGCCTCCGGCTTGTCCCTTTGGACAAGTCGGAGACTTGTCCTACGCTACTCCCAGCGCAAGGCGCGGAGCGGGTCTATTTGCGAGGCGCGGCGGGCGGGTAGATAGCAGGCCGCCATGGTGACCAGCAAAAGTCCCACTGGGACGATGGCCAAAACCGCCGGGCTCAAGGTTCCGAGTCCGATCAAGCCCTGAGCCAGGATTCCGCGGACAGCGATGCTGGCGGCGAATCCGATGGCGATGCCGATGATTGCCAGTACGAAGCCCTGGCGGAGGATCAGGGCCGCGACATCGGAACGCTGCGCGCCTAGCGCCATGCGGATGCCGATCTCCTGCGTGCGGCGGCTCACCGAATAGGCGATCAAACCGTACAGGCCCACCACGGCGAGCGCAAGTCCGAGTGTTCCCATCGCAGCCACTAACTGAAGAATCATGAGGAAAACTGCGACGGCGCGCTGGTCGTAGAAATTCGCAAGCGTGCGGGCGTTGTAGATGGGCTGGTCGGGGTTTAGCGAGCGGACCACGTCGCGGATAGGAGCCGTCATGGCCGCCGGATCGCCGTAGGTCTCCACCAGGATGCTCATGCTGGTCTGCGGGTGTTGCGTGAACGGAAAATACACGAACGGCTGAGGAGGTTCCGCGACGAAGATGTACTTGGCAGTCTTCGCGACGCCGACGATTTGGAACAGCGGACCCTTGGCATCTTCCAGACGAATCTTTTTTCCGACGGCATCCTGATTCGGCCAATACTTCTTGGCAAATTCCTCATTGACGATGGCGACGCGCGTGGAATCGGCTTTGTCATTGGTGGTGAACGCGCGGCCGCGAAGGATGGGAGTTTGCATCACGTCGAAGTAGCGCTCATCGATGGCGTTTTGGAGCACCTGGGCAGATTCCTGACCCTTGGGGAATTGAAAGCCCTCCGGGATGACGGTTTGGTTGGACTGATTAGGGGCCAGTGGCACCACCAGGGACAACGTTGCCGATTTCACTCCGGGAAGCGCGCGGGCGCGGTCAATCAGGTTGCGGTAAAACTCGTGCGTGGCCTCGGAAGCAGGGACCAGCGAAGTATCGAAATCCATGGTCATGATATGGTCGATGCGGAAGCCGGGGTTCATCACCAAAACTTTGCGGAAGCCATCCAGAAGCATGCCGGTGGCAACCAGCAGGACCAGCGACAGCGCCACTTGGCTGACTACCAGGGCATTGCGGCCAATGGTTCGGCGGCGGGCGCTGGCGGTGAGTCCGGCAGAACGAAGCGCGGGCACCAGGTCGGTCTTTAGCGCCTGCCAGGCCGGGGCAATCCCGAACACCAGCGCGCTCAGAACGGCGGCGATCAGGCTGTATAGCAATACGCGCTGATCCAGTTGGGGAGCAATGACCACGGGGATATCGGTGGGGACCTTCAGCGTCTGCAGGAAGCGGATGCCGGCGAAGGCGAATCCCAAGCCGAGCACGCATCCGGACATGGCCAGTACGAGGCTCTCAATGAGAAGTTGTCGAAGCAGGCGCACGCGCCCGGCGCCGATGGCCAGGCGAATAGCGATTTCACGCGAGCGGGCTTGCGATCTGGCGAGCAGCAGGTTGGCCACGTTGGCGCAGGCGATGATCAGCACCAGCGCGACCACGGCCATCAGCACATACAGGGGATCGGCCATATTGCCGCGCAGGCTGGAGACTCCCGCGCCGGCATCGTGCAGTACCAGGTTCTGCTTCAGGATATCCGGTTGGCTTTGGCTGAGTTTCGAAAATTCCTCGGCCACCACCTGCTTGAAGACCACGTCCACGTTGGCCTGCGCCTGCTTGCGCGAAACGCCGGGCTTCAGGCGGCCGATCACGTGCAGCCACATCACCTTCTCGGCGATGTGCGCGGAATCGTCTTCCAGCCACATGCGTCCGGGCATTATTTGCGGTTGCATGTCGAGCGGGATCCACAGGTCGGGTGCTTCGCCAACATTTTCGCCGAGGAAATGCGGCTGCGCCACACCGATGACGGTCAAGTTGGCTTTGCCCACGTGGAGGTGCGAATCGAGCACTGCGGGCGAACCGCCGAAGCGGCGCTGCCAGAATTCATAGCTGATGACGGTGTAAGGCGCGCTGCCGGGACCGCGCTCGTCGGCCGCGGTGAACGGGCGGCCAATGAAGGTGGTGGCGCCGAGCACCGGGAAATAGCCGCCGCTCACCAGCCGGGTGCGCAGTTCTTCGGGAGCCTTGCCGTCGATACTGGCGTTGTTGTGGTCCAGTTCGCTCTGCGCCGCCAGCATTCCGGAAAACGACTGAGTGCGGTCCCGCAAGGCTTCAAATTCGCGCGTGGAGAGGATATTGCGCTCGCCCGTGGAGGTGCCGATGCTCGTGCCGCCCGACGTGGGATCGGTGAGCGAGACCAGTTGTTGGGGATCCTTCACCGGCAGCATCTTCAACAGCATGGTATCGATCAGGCTGAAAATGGCGGTGTTGGCGCCGATGCCGAGCGCCAGCGAAAGAATCGCCACGGACGCAAAGAGCGGGCTGCGGCGAATGGCCCGCAGTGAGAATCGAAGGTCCGGCCACAAGCTGGTCATGTGAGTCAATACTCCGCGGTCGGGATTTGGTTACGTCCCTGGAGCGTTGGACGAAGGAGAGGCGCCGGCGGTTAGGCTGACTATTTTACCGCGACCGTGACTTGCTGCGAAGCGTTGTTGTTGGCTCCGATGGTAAGAACGACGGCCTCCGGGCCCGAGCCAATGCCGTGCGGAATTGTGGCATTCACCTGAAGCATGCCGTTGACCGCAAACGGGGCAACGCCAGCGTAGGAGATCCGCGCCGGCTGGCCGCCGATCGTGACCGTGGTGCCGGCCAGAGCAGTGGGCGCCGCGTTACCCTTGAAATCGGCGCTGCCCCAACTCTGAGAGACGACATTGGCAAGATTCGTGCCGTAGATCTCCATCCATGTCCCTGGCGCCAGCGCGGGGAACCCTCCCCAACTGCTGGCGGTGATGACGGCTCCAATCACAGGCGTGGCATCAAATGTGCCGAAAACCGTTCCCGTAATCGTAGCATTCGGCGTAAGCCCCACTTGTCCGACGGCGCACGAGGCGGCGATTCCGGTGCATGTGGCATTGGAATAATAAAAAACGAAATTGTCGGATAGAAACGTAACCTTGGCGCCGGTGTTCTCTTCCAGGCTCACCACAATACTGCCGGAATTGCCGGCCATGATACCGAACGTGATCAGGTCATTGCCCGGGCTGATCGAGTTGGCCGTAAAGGGAGATATCCCGTTGCCTCGATAACTCAACACTATCGAGATTGTCCCGCCGCCGCCCACGCCCGTGTAGGGAGCCGAGACTGTGCAGTTGGTATTTGTACCATCGTACACGCAGGCGCCCCAATCGACCCGGCTCTGCCCTACACCGCCGGTGCCGCCGAGACCCGTCAAAGTGACGTTTTGGCTGCTGTTCGTATAGGTGGCCGTGACGGCCGAGGCCCGCGGTGAGAGGAAGGCTACACAGAAAAGAAACAAAGGAATGGCGATGGGTCTCATAATTGATCCGTTCTTCAGCTTAGCATGCAGGTCCTAATATAGCAAGAATCAACGAGGAGTACCAGGAGTACCTACGGTAGCCAATCGCGTCGCCAAAGATCGCTTCAGAAACCCGAAAACGCGGACAAGGATAGAAATCGGCAGATTGGCCAGTTAACAGTTAGTTCATAAAGTCCTCTTGCTACAGAGGATCGGGCTGATTTCGGAGCGGCCAATGCACCGGCGTCACGTCGTAGCGGCGCCCCTGGCGACGACTATCAGGCCAGCACACCCAAGCCACGCGAGTGGGCATAGTCGAAAAGGGCCGGATAACGCCGCGGGAGCTCGGCCGTTGAATCGCTCTCAACCTCCGGCGCAGGTGCCGGGTTAGGCGAGAGTCACACCTCATCCAGATCCGCGAGAACTTTAGCAGCAAGCTCGGCGCTGATCCAAAACCCGGCACGTTCCTGCAAGATCCTCGATGAATGGCTTGACTCGCTCGATGAGACCGGCCCGTTTGGCCTCGGCCAAAACGCCGAGAAGCCCGGTGACCCGGAGTTCAAGAGCCATCGCCACTCGCCGGCCGATTCGCTCATCAACCAGAATTAGATCTGCCTGCCTTTCCAAGGCCAACGCACGACGCACGGTCAATCAGCGGCGGTCGAACATCAGGACGCGTTAACTCTCGGTACACGGCAGGGGGCATGAGCACCTGCTCATAAAAGGCGGACCATTTGGCGAAGGGTCTCCAAATCCTGTTTGAATTCCTCAACTCCATACTGAATGGGGATGCGGCGGTCCGCCAGCAAGCGCTGAAACTCCCGCTGGTTCATTCCGGCCAAACTGCTCGCACGTGCAAGAGTCAGGCGCTCCTGCTGGAACAGCGTCAAGGCGAGCTCCCGTTTCAACTCCAGCTCGGTAATGTGAGCCGCGGCGAGGATTTCGTCAGGAATGTATAGTGGCATAACCGCTGCTTCCCCTATACGCCGCGGACGAAGCAGAAACCACCGCGCCCAGCGGCCGCACGCTGGAAGACGTGGAGCGCGTGCATATCGAGCGAGTGCTGCGGGAAACGGACCACAACCTTTTCCGCGCGGCGCGCATTCTGGATATCGATCGCACCACGCTGTACAACAAACTGAAGCGCTACGGCTTGAAGTAACGTGATCCAACTGGGCATCGACGTCACGGCGGACGTGCTGGCCGAGCTGGCCGCGCAGTTGGCGCCCACCTTCCGCATGGCGTGCAGCGTGCGGCCGGAGCGCGGTTCCGTTTCTTATTGTTTCGCGCGCGGGAACAGGATGTTGTTCTCCAGATGGATGTGCTGGTGCAGATCCGCTTCCAACTCCTGGAGGCCGGCAAATAGCGCCCGGTAAGAGTTGCAGGCGTCCGCGGGCAGCGCGTAGTTCCCGGTGACGGCGCGCATGCGCTCCAGCGCCCGGCCGGCTGAATCGTGCTCATGCTCCATCACGCGGATGGGGTTGGCCACGGAGCCGCTGCCCGCCCGGATCATGGGGAACAGCACCATCTCCTCCTTCATCATGTGCGCGTCCAATTCCTGCCGGAGCGCCTCGAATGTTTCACCCAGCGGGACGAGCGAATCGGCGTGCGTCGCGCCGTGCGCTGCCGCGACCTTGTGCTGCAGGCGGGACAGGCGAGGCAGTTCGGTCTTCAACCAGGCATGGTGCTTGGTCAGGATGTGGTCGATGAGGTCCGTCAGGCTGGCGGTCTGCCAGTCGGGAGCCGCGCCGGGGGAGGGCGCCAGCGCGACATCCAGTTCGTCGATCAGTCGTTCGGGCGTGATGCCGCGTCCGGCGCAGGCGTCGGCCAGCGAGATCCTGCCGCCGCAACAATAATCGATATCGTACTTCTCAAAGATGCGCACCGAAGCGGGAAACTCCGCTGCGATTTCACCAATGGTTCTTTCTTCGGTCAAAGTAGGCATACTCTAATTGTCGATGGCGCGGCGGCGAAGGTCTGTGACCGCAGTCACGACACCGTTCGATTCCTGCATTGCGGCGATGTGGGCTAAAGCACAACACTGTTCATTTAGGTGGGACCGGCCTCCTGGCCTGGCCTCCTGGCCTGTCCTTGTGCCATGCCGAACGCGCTCGACCACCGCCAATCTTCCCCTCTGCTCACCAGCCCCGCCACCACCGGATTCTCCTCGATATAGCGAACGATCTTG
>PKYZ01000207.1 GCA_003132865.1 Bryobacterales bacterium | reverse complement strand
GACGTGCCGGAAAAGGCCGCCGACCGTTGGCCGCGAAAACTGTAAGCCATGTCGCCGGTCCGGTCTGCGAGTCATGTCTCCGGTCGTTACCGAGGGGGCGCGGCACGCAAGAGTGCGTGCGCCACAGCCGTGAGTGAGGCTTGTATCGGTAGCAGAATCCGGACGGTCGATGCGGTGCGCGGCGCGGTCATGATCCTGATGGCCCTGGATCACGGCGACTTTATCCACTCGGCGGCCATGTCTTTCTCTCCCACGGATCTGGCGCATACGATCGCGGCCATTTTTCTAACGCGCTGGTTACGCATTTCTGTGCTCCCGTGTTCGCGTTTACAGCCGGGATGGGAGCCTTCTTGTGGGTGCGGCGGAACAGGACGACGGCGCAACTGTCGCGGTTCCTCCTAACTCGCGGTCTGTGGCTCATAGTGCTGGAGTTGACGGTGCTTCGTTTCATTCTTTACCTCAACATCGCCTTTCACAACACGCGCATCGTTCTCTTGGTGATTTGGATGTTGGGCGCTTCGATGGTTGTATTGGCGGCGTTGGTACATTTACCCACTCGCTGGCTGGCAGCCGTGAGTATCGCGATCATTGCATCTCACAATCTCCTCGATCCTGTTGCGGCTGCGCGGTTCGGCCCGGCAAGGTGGGCCTGGGACATTCTCCACCAGCAAGCGATCCTCCGCGTCGATGGCGATAGCGGCGTTAGCATCATGGTCGCCTATCCACTGATCCCTTGGGTCGCGGTGCTGGCCGCCGGTTATTGCTTCGGCCAGGTGCTGCTGTGGGAACCTACGCGGCGGCAGCGGTTCCTGGTGAGGCTCGGGATTGCCCTGAGCATAGCGTTCGTTCTGCTTCGGACATTGAATCGTTACGGAGATCCGGTCGACTGGTCTGTTCAGCGCTCCACGCTTTTCACTATGCTCTCGTTCCTGAACTGCACGAAGTACCCTCCATCGCTGGCGTTTCTTCTGATGACGATGGGGCCGGCTCTGGCCGCCATGGCATGGCTGGAGCGCGCGCGCCTGTCTTCCACGAACCCCGCGATCGTATTCGGACGGGTGCCGTTTTTCTTTTATCTTGTGCACCTGGCCGTGATTCAGGCTGTGTCGATCGTCCTGGGATTTGTTCGGTACGGAAATGCGAGTTTCCTCCGGATGCCCGCGCCGTCGATGGGTGGCCCGCGGCAGATGTTTCCCTCCGGTTACGGCTATGACCTGTGGGTGGTGTCACCGTCTGGTTGGGCGTGATCGTGGCGCTATATCTCGTATGCCGCTGGTATGCCCGGTTGAAGCAGCGCCGCCGAGACTGGTGGTTGAGTTACCTTTAACCATGGCTGTCGATTACGGAAAGCTTAGGGAGAATCCTAGCCGCTTTTATGACTTTACGGGCAAAGGGGCGCCTGGGGGCATGCACGCTTCCATGGATGTTGTGCGCGCCAACTTCGAGGATGTCCCAGTAAGCGGCGATGTTGTCTATTTCGAGTTCTGCCAGCACGAGATGGACGATCTCCGGAAAGCGCTCTCGCATGCCAGCACGCTGGCGCCCGACATCGTGGTATTCGACCATTTGCCCGGCTCCGAGTGGGTCTTCTGCGGCGCGGAGGAGGACAAGGTCCGCCGCAGCGCCGAGGCCATGGAACGTTTCGGCGTTCGGCGCCGTGAGACTTTTCGAACCGAACAGCGTTTCCGAGACCACGCCGGGCTTCTCGCCAAGGTGACTGTGCAAGGGGCCACGGCAATCCAGGAATCCGCTCCCTTACGGTCGCGGCTCTGCAAACCGAGCCGCGCGCGTCAGTTAGCGGTGCACTTGCCGAGTCCCCAGCGCCCTCTTGGTCGCCGGGTCGAGTTCTCCCGTTGTGGGAAGTGAGTGATCCTGCTGGAACCTCCGCACCACCGCGGCGAGTTGCTGCCCGGCGATGCAGTCGATGATGGGCGTGTCATACCCGAGCCTGTCGAGAGCCTTCTCTGCGTCGCAAACGTCACGGCCGGAGCGCCCGGCAGGCGGCTCCGATCCGGCGTCTTTGAGGAGGCCAAGCATGTCGCGATCCGCTGGGTCGGCATAGTCGATGGCCAGACGTCCCTGGTGATCGCGCGTGTTGACTGCCGCATGGGCGGCGAGCAACTCGCGGGCTACGTCCGGCCACCCGTGCATGGCGGCTATCATCAGCGGCGTGCGGCCGTCAGCGTCTGCCTGGTTGGCGGCGGCGCTATGGGCGATCAGATCGCGCACCATTTTGGCGGGTGCCGCGAGTTCGTACGCGGCATATTCCGGCGGCATGTGACGCTCGGGCGCCAGTTGGGCCCGGCGGCGGGCAATGAAACATTGGGATGCCAGCATCAAGGCCGTCAGCCCGCTGTTCACGAATGCGGGCGGGTCTCCCGTGTTGGCGCGCAGCTTCACATCGGCGCCGCGCTCCAGGAGCAGACCGGCGATCTGCGCGCGGCACTCCAAAGCGGCGTGCATGAGCGGCGTCCAGCCGTTTTCGTCGCGTTCATTGACATCGCCGCCGGCCTTCAATGCCGCGCGGACGGCGTCGACGCCACCCTGCTCGTGTCCCACCGCATGGCCCTTGTGCACGGCGTCGATTACGGCGTGTCCCTGCTGGGCGGCGGCGGATGCCGCCAGGAGGAACAGGATCAGGGTGCGAGGCATGAAGATTGGAAGCCGGCGGGCGGCGCAAAGTTCCCGTTGGAAGGGCAATGACCCTGAGGCTGTGCTCCAGCAGCACATGCGTGTCGAGCAGCGACCTCATTCGCCGGCAGGTCCTTGCCGACCGGAGCCAGGCGAGCCACCGGCCTTCCCTGATTAGAAATCACGACTTCCTCGCCGGCAATCACGCGTGCCAGCAAATCCGGAAAATTCGATTGTGCCTCCTCCACGCTGATTGTTGCTGCGATACACCACCCTCTCCCAAGGTAGACCAAGCATTCGCGCCAGTCGAAATCGAAAATCGAAGCCGGCATGCAGCCCGGATCTGGCCTCTGCTAAGATGGTACGTAACCTCCCCGGCACTTCAAGCTCATGAAATTTGGCGTTATTGTCTTTCCCGGCAGTAATTGCGATCACGATGCCTGGTTTGCGGTGAACCACAACCTGGGCCATCATGCCGAATTCATCTGGCACGATTCGGCAACTCTTGGCGACATCGACGCGGTCATCCTTCCCGGCGGCTTCGCCTATGGCGACTATCTGCGGTGCGGCGCTATCGCCAAGTTCTCGCCGGTGATGGCGGCCGTGCGCAGGTTCGCGGCCGACGGCGGCCTGGTGCTGGGCATCTGCAACGGCTTCCAGATTCTGGTCGAAGCCGGACTGCTGCCCGGCGCGATCATGCGCAACCGCAATTTGAAATTCATCTGCCGCGAAGTGCGGCTGCGCACGGAGACGCTGGCTTCGCCATTTACGGCCGCCGCGGAGGCCGGCCAGATCCTGCGCATGCCGATCGCCCACGGCGAAGGCTGCTACGTGGCCGACGAGCGCACGCTCGACGAACTGGAAGCGGAGGATCGCGTCGCGTTCCGCTACCTGGATAACCCCAACGGGTCGATGCGCGACATAGCGGGCATCCTGAACGAGCGCCGCAACGTGCTGGGGTTGATGCCGCATCCCGAGCGCGCCACCGAGCCGCTGATGGGATCGAGCGACGGGTTGGTCATTTTCCGGTCTATGGTGACAGCCTCGGTGCTGACGGCCGAACCGGCGGCGCTCCAGCTATGAGCACCATCGCGATTACCCCCGATCTGATCGCCCAGCACCAGCTCACGGAATCCGAGTACCAGAAAATCGTGGAGATCCTGGGCCGCGAGCCGAATTATATGGAGCTGGGCGTCTTCAGCGTAATGTGGAGCGAGCACTGCTCCTATAAGAGCTCCCGCCTGCACTTGAAGAAGCTGCCCACGCGCGGCAAGCTGGTGGTGCAGGGCCCCGGCGAAAACGCGGGCATCATCGACGCCGGCGGCGGCTACGTGATTGCCTTCAAGATCGAATCGCACAACCACCCCAGCTTCATCGAGCCGTTTCAGGGCGCGGCCACGGGAGTGGGCGGCATCCTTCGCGATATTTTCACCATGGGTGCGCGGCCCATCGCGGTGCTCGATTCGCTGCGCTTCGGTCCGCTGGACGATCCGCAGGCCGGCCCGCGCAACCGCCGCATCCTGCAGGGCGTGGTGGCGGGCATCGCGCATTACGGCAATTGCTTCGGCGTGCCCACGGTGGGCGGCGAGTGCATTTTCGAGCCTTGCTACAACGGCAATCCGCTGGTGAATGTCTTCGCGCTGGGCGTGGCGAAGAAGGAAGACATCTTTTATGCGAGCGCCGCCGGCGTCGGCAACCCCGTGATTTACGTGGGCGCCAAGACCGGCCGCGACGGCATCCACGGCGCATCGATGGCGTCGGCCGAATTCACGGAGGAATCCAAACAGAAGCGGCCCAACGTGCAGGTGGGCGATCCGTTTCTGGAAAAGCTGCTGCTGGAGGCGTGCCTGGAAGCCATGCAGACCGGCGCGATCGTGGGCATTCAGGACATGGGCGCGGCGGGCCTCACCTGCTCGACCTGCGAGATGGGCAGCCGCGGCGGCACCGGCATCGAAATCGAATTGGACCTGGTGCCGCAGCGCGAGACCGGCATGACGCCGTANNGAATCGCAGGAGCGCATGCTGCTGGTGGCCGCGAAGGGCAGAGAGGACGAGGTCTTCCGGGTTTTCCGCAAGTGGGGCCTGGATGCCGTCGCGATTGGCGCGGTCACCGGCGATGGGTTGCTGCGCGTCCGACAGCATGGCAGCGTGGTGGCGGAGATTCCGAACCGGGAGTTGGCGGACGAAGCCCCGGTTTATGATCGGCCGCATGGCGGGTGGGTGGGGGCTGAGCGGGCGAGGGGGCGAGCCGGCGAGGGGGCGATTCCGACCCCGCAGGATGCTCTGATGGCACTGTTGGCGTCGTCCGATATCTGCTCCAAGCGTTACATCTGGGAACAGTACGACTACATGGTGCGGACCAACACCATCGCCGGGCCGGGAGCCGACGCGGCGGTGGTGCGCATCAAAGAAAATGGAGTGTCCGTGGCGATGTCGCTGGATGGCAATAGCCGCTACTGCTACCTGTCGCCGGGCGAAGGCGCCATGCTGGCGGTGGCCGAGTGCTGCCGGAACCTGTCGACGGTGGGCGCGCAGCCGGTGGCCGCCACCAATTGCCTGAATTTCGGGAATCCCGAGCGGCCCGAAATCATGGGGCAGCTTGTGGAAGCCATCGAGGGGATGTCCGAAGCCTGCCGCTTCTTCGAGACTCCCATTACGGGCGGCAACGTCAGCCTCTATAACGAGACGCTGGGCGAAGGCATCTGGCCGACGCCGGTTATCGGCATCGTGGGACTTATGAAGACCGCCGCGCCCGTGACCCGCGACTTCAAGGCTCCCGGCCGGCCGATCGTTCTGTTGGGCGGCATTGGCGAGTGCGGCGACGTCCGTTTCGGCGGCACGGAATATGCGAAGGCGATCCTGAACGAGCTTTGGGGCCTGCCCCCGGCGCTCGATATGGACTACGAGAAGCGCGTGCACGAAGCCATGCGCGAGATCGTCGCGGCAGGTCTGGCGGAATCGGCGCATGATGTCAGCGATGGCGGCCTGGCGGTGGCCGCCGCCGAATGCTGCCAGGGAGGCGTAGGGGCGGCTTTGCATTTTGAGTCGGACCTGAGTCCCGAGTTCCTGTTGTTCCATGAAGGCCCCTCCCGCATTCTGGTCTCCACGGCGAACGCGGATGCGGTAGTGGAAATCGCCGCGCGGCATGGAGTGGCGGCGCCGCGCGTGGGCATCACCATGAACCGCGCGCTGGCCATCGGCAATCGCGGCGAGACGCTGATTTCTGTTACTATCGACAGCCTCAAAGTGGTCTACGAGGAGTCGCTCGAAAAGCAACTGCGGTCATAAACGGTCATAAATAATGTTTGACAAATTCCATGACGAGTGCGGTGTAGTCGCCATTTACGGCCATCCGGAGGCCGCCAAGATGACCTACCTGGGCCTGTACGCGCTACAGCATCGCGGCCAGGAGAGCGCGGGCATCTGCACCAGCGACGGCGCCCAAATCCACTGCCAGAAATCCATGGGCCACGTGGCGGATATCTTCACCACCTCGGTGCTGAACGAGTTGCCCGGCAGGCTGGCCATCGGGCACACGCGCTACTCGACGGCCGGCGACACGGCGCTGCTGAACGCGCAGCCCTTCTCGGTGGCCTGCAACAAAGGCCGCGTGGCGGTGGCGCACAACGGCAACATCACCAATGCCATCGAATTGCGCGCGGAGCTGGAGCGGCGCGGCTCGATCTTCCAGGCCAACAGCGACACCGAAGTGATCCTGCACCTGGTGGCACATTCTTCCGAGCGCACCCTGGCGGGCGCTTTGCGCGACGCCTTGCTGCAGATCGAAGGCGCCTTCTCGCTGGTGTTTCTGGCCGAGGACCGCATCATCGTGGCGCGCGATCCGCACGGCTTCCGGCCGCTGGCCATGGGCCAGATGGAATTGAACGGCCACACCTTCTACGTCTTCGCGTCCGAGACCTGCGCTTTCGATCTGATCGGCGCCGTTTACCTGCACGACGTGGAGCCAGGCGAAATGATCGTCGTGGGTCCCGAGGGAGTCACTCGCGAGCGCTATGCGCCGGAGCGCCCGCTGGCGCAGTGCGCCTTCGAGCACGTCTATTTCTCGCGCCCGGACTCCATCGTCTTCGGCCGCCCCGTGCAGGAATCGCGGGAGATGCTGGGCCGCTTGCTGGCGCGTGAGCACCCCGTCGACGCGGACGTGGTGGTGCCGGTGCCGGACTCCGGCGTGGCCGCGGCGTTAGGATATTCCGCCGAATCCGGGCTGCCTTTCCGCCATGGGCTGATTCGCAATCACTACGTGGGCCGCACGTTCATCGAGCCTTCGCAGGCGATTCGCGATTTCGGCGTGAAGCTGAAGCTTAACCCTGTGCGCTACCTGCTGGAAGGCAAGCGCGTGGTGCTGGTGGACGATTCCATCGTGCGCGGCACCACCAGCCGCAAGATCGTGCGCATGATGCGGCAGGCCGGCGCGCGCGAGGTGCATTTGCGGATTTCGTGTCCGCCCACGATTTCGCCGTGCTTCTATGGCGTGGATACACCCACCAAGCGCGAGCTCATCGCCGCTAACAATAATGTGGAAGGCATCCGGCGCTTTGTGGAGGCGGATACGCTGGGCTATCTGTCGCTGGCTTCGCTGCGGGCGGCGGTGGGGGATAGCGAGAAGCACGATTATTGCTATGCGTGTTACACGGGCGATTATCCGACGGAGTTAGTCAACATCGAGCAGTTGATGCGCAGCTCGAAGTAGACGGCCAGCTTCACTGCTAACCGGTTGATTGTAGATGGCTGGGGAACCCAGAAGCTGCGAGCCAAGATGGAAATTCCGGAATCAAAGGTGCCAACGAGGCGATTCAGCATAATCATTACCTGCTACAACCAGCGCGATTATATCGGAGACGCAGTTAAGTCTGCCATCTCACAGGGCGACCAATTGAAGGAAGTCATCGTCGTAGACGACGCCTCCAGTGACGGATCGCCGGAAGTGCTGAGTCAATATGCTGAGGCGATTCAAGTCATCGAGTTTCCCAGGAACCGTGGGGCCCCCGAAGCTCGAAATCGGGGCGCTGCCAGTGCTCAGGGAGAATACCTGGTCTTTCTGGATGGTGATGATGTCCTGTTACCCTGGGCCCTAGACGTCTATGATCGGATCGTCTCAGAGCGGAAGCCAAAAGTTGTTCTCGGCCGGCTCACTTGGTTTGAGGGCCCCATTCCGTCCGTCGTGGACATGGACGTCCCCCGGAACATCGAATTTGTAGACTACGAGGCACTCATACTAAGGGATCGACCGTTCCGGGCTAGTGCCAGCGTGTATGTGGTTGACCGAGCGATCTTCTGGGGTGCCGGGGGGTGGTCGCATGAGATCTTCCAGTTGGATGATGTGGACCTTGCTGCCAAACTGGGCTTTTCAGGGCATGCGGTTCTGATCTGTTCGCCAGCAACGGCTCTCCATAGGGTCCATGCGGCAAACAGCATCGACACGGTCCCGGGGTTCCTCCGGAACCTTCCAACGATTACGGCATTCTGGTGAGCAGCGAGGAGGAGCTTTACGCCGCCGCCCGCAAAGCTCACATCGGGCTGGCAAATCGGCATGCACGCCAATGGCGACGCGGCCATCGACATCATGCTGCGCATCTACGAGCGACCGCAAAAAGAGATGCCGCGCCGCGATCCGCGCTACCGCCTGGCATTGCACGGTGGTGAACCCTTCGCCGATCACCCGGATTCGCGCGCTGGGCGCCATTCCTACGCCGCTGTCGACTTACGTGTATTATCACGGCGAGAAGATGCGCAAACACGGGCCGGAACGCCTGAACTGGATGTTCGCGGTGCGGAGTTTTCTGGACGCCGGGATTCACGTCACGCAGGCATCCGATTACCCTCCCGGACCGTTTGAGCCGATGATGGCGCTGCAATCGGAGGTCACGCGTCGGACGGCCACGGCACAGTCTGGGGACCGCGCCAGCGAGTGACCGTAGGCGCTGCGGGTGGGCACCATGAACGAGGCGTACGCCTCGTTCNNTCGTTCGAGGAAAATCAGAAGGGCAGTATCACCGCTGGCAAATTGGCCGACCTGGTCGTACTGGCTACGATCCGCTGCGCGTCGATCCAATGTCGCTGATCGAGGTTCCCATCGAGCGGACCATCGTGGGCGGCCGCTGGGTCTACGAATCGTGGTTCCAAGAGACCGCTTGCCCACGCGCGCGGCTCAGTGAGGTGGTTATGTTTACCGAGCCGCGACCGTAAGNNGGGGTGCCCTCTGGGCCCGGCCCGGCGGGGAAGCGTATCCTCTCACCGAGCCGCGACCGTAAGGAGTAGAAGAGTACCACATCACACGGTCGGACCCAAAAGAGAGATGAGGTTGAGGCCTGGGATTCTTCGAAAGTGACGGAGGTTTCGAGTTGCCACGGCGTACCCTCTTTCCAACGCAGACGCAGCAATGAGCAGATCGTCAAAAGGAATAGTTATGCCGGCGGCGGAGGACTCCGCACCAATCTTGCCCACCAACTCCGCGGTGCCATCCGTAATCGGGTACACGGGGACGGCGGCTTTCAGTTCATCCAGGAAAATCCTGCGGCGTTTTCGTCGCTCGGAGGTGTCCGCTCGATAGATCCCATGCGCCGATTCGGCAACGGTGATTGCACAGAGGGCTGCTTCCATTTCACCGATCCTCTGAACGATCTGTTTCAGGAATTGGGCAACGTTGAGATGTTGTCGTTCCGCTTCGATCACAACGCTGGAGTCGAGAATCACTCCCAAGCTGGCGGGTTCCATGGCTGGCTGCGCCGTGCGATTCCTTCCTCGACATCCTTCATAAAACCCTCATCCAATGTCGCCGTGGAACTGCGCGCTTCCGCCAGTGCGATACATTCGGAGAGCAACCGGCCCTTCGGTAGCGGCGAACGGATGACTGCTACAGGCCGATGGTCCTGCTCGACGACAACCGCTTCTTCCATGTCCAAGTCACGGCTCCGCAGGCATGGCGGCACGACCAATACGCGAAACTAATAAGGACAGCCGCGGAGTTTGGCCACGCCGCCCGAGAATTGCGCGACGCGCGCCCAGAGGTTGTCCGGCAGGTGCAACGACGGATCTTTGCGCTTCAGGGCGCGAACGGTGGCGGCCTGGCACGATCCCAAGGTGAAGTGATCGATATCGGGTGAGCCTCCGAGCGCGGCCGCCAGCACGTTGTAACCATCCGGGGTTGCGGCTCGCGGATTCGCGCCGCGCTCCAGCAACAATTCGACAAGCGGCGTGTAACCGTAGCCGGCGGCCATCATCAGCGCAGTTTCCCCGGAGCGGCCGCGGCTGTCCACCTGCGCGCCGCCATCCAGCAGAGCGTGCGCGGCGCCTGGCTGGTTCTTGTGGATGGCGTGCATCAGCGGCGTCCAGCCGTTCACGCCGCCGCGCAGATTGGGATCGGCGCCGTGCCGGAGCAGCGTCTCGACCGCCGGTACGGTTCCGGCGCGCGTGGACAGGATGAGGGCGGTAAGGCCGCCGGCATCCTTTTGGTTGGGGTCCGCGCCTCGAGATAGGAGGGTCTGCAGGGCTTGCGTATCGCCCTGTCTGGCAGCTTGCAGGAGGGCAATATCGCGATGTTGCGCGCAGGATGACAAGAGAAGGAGCGGTACCCAGACAAACAGTCGTGACGGTGGCATATTCGGATCGTATACCCTTGACTTTGCAGTGTCAAGTACTCTTCAATAACAATCAACTCGAAGGCCGCCGAATCGGGCGTCCCCAGGAGTGGCCCAGGAGTGGGGGGTGCCCCCTGGGCCCGGCACGTACGAGTGCGTGCGCCACGACAGAGCTGGGTATGCTAAATAATATAAGGAGAGGGAAAAATCTGGTCTATGGCGTCTTCCGGGCAGCATGCCGCTCCGCCCACGCCCGAACATGCGCCGGTTCCGGAGCCCACGCTTGCCGAGCGCGGGCGCACTCTCATACAGCTTGGGCGCATCGGGACGCTCTCGACCCACTCGCGCAAACAGCCCGGGTTCCCCTTCGGCTCCGTAATGCCCTATGGCACCGACGAACAGGGCCGGCCGGTGTTCCTCATCAGCAGCATGGCCATGCATACGCAGAACCTGAAGGCGGATGCGCGCGCCAGCCTGCTGGTCATGCAGGAGAGCGGCGAGGACCCCTTGGGCGCCGCCCGTATTACCCTAGTTGGCGTAGTACTGCCGGTCCCAGAGGCGGAAACCGGCGCGGTGCGGGAACTGTACCTCAGCCGCCACGAGAATGCCCGCTATTGGGTGGATTTTAACGATTTTGGTTTTTACCGGATGCAGCCGGCCGACGTCTACTTTATCGGCGGATTCGGGGTCATGGGCTGGGTTACGGCGGACGAGTACGCCCGAAGCCAAGCGGACCCGCTAGCCGACCACGCCGCCGGAATCTTGCGTCATATGAACGAGGACCACAGTGAAGCGCTGGTGCTGCTGGCGCGCGCGGCAGGCGAAACGGGCGCGGAAGCCGCCACCATGACGGCTGTGGACCGCCTGGGATTCCACCTGCGGCTGCGTAGCGGCGAGCGGGTGCACGGCGCACGGATCGCGTTTCCGCGGGAAGTCCGGGATACCCCGGAAGTACGTACCGTACTGGTAGAAATGGTGCGCGCGGCCCGGGATGCGGGATAACCGGATTTTGTTACCGTATTTTCGCGGAATCGAATTCGCTTGCAAACGGGGCTGATATAAGTTTAAGATAACGATGTGGATAACTCCGAATTGGAGGGAGTTGAAGGATGATCTACTCTCGGTCGGCCGAATACGCCATTAGGGCTTTCGTGAACCTGGCACAGGTGCAGGACGGTAAATATGCGATGGTCAAGAACATCGCGGAGCAGGAGGACATTCCGGCGCACTTCCTGGCCAAGATCCTGCAGCAGCTTGCCCGGAAGGGATTGTTGCGCTCCAGCAAAGGTCCCACAGGCGGCTTCGCGTTGCGGGTGCCGGCCGCGGACGTGAAGCTTTGGGACATCGTGGAAGCGCTGGACGGAATGTCGCAATACACGGCCTGCGCCAGCGGCCTGTCGGAATGCTCCGACGAGATGCCCTGTTCCATGCACGATAGCTGGGTGGCTCTCCGCACGCGTATCATAGATTACTTGGAGCGGAATACGATCGCCGACCTGGTGAAGGCGCTGGATCAGAAGCGCAAGTCGCTTGCCAAACAGCGCAAACCCAGGCGTGTGGTTGCGGCCCGCAGATAATCTACTGCATCAAATAGTTAGGGGGTGCCCAATGGGCCAATCTGTCTTGGTCCCCATGGTAGTCGAGCAGACTTCGCGTGGGGAACGCGCATACGATATCTATTCCCGTTTATTGAAGGAAAACATCATATTTCTGGGCACGCCGATTGACGACAACGTCGCCAACCTGGTGATCGCCCAACTGCTGTTCCTGGAAGCCGAGGATCCGGAAAAGGACGTTTCCATCTACATCAATTCGCCGGGCGGCTCGATCACGGCGGGATTGGCCATTTTGGACACCATGGATTTCATCCGGCCGGATCTGGTCACGATTTGTGTGGGGCAGGCGGCTTCCATGGCGGCCGTGCTGCTGGCCAAAGGCACCAAGGGCAAGCGCTTTAGCCTGCCGAATTCCCGCATTATGATCCACCAGCCGTCAATGCAGGGGTTGGCTGGCCAGGCGGCGGATATCGATATCTACGCCAAGGAAATCCTGCGCATGCGTGAGACCCTCAACATGCTGCTGTCCGATGCCACGGGCCAGCCTGTGGACCGCATCGCGCGCGACGTGGATCGCGACTACATTATGAGCCCCGAGCAGGGAGTGGAGTACGGCATGATCGACCGGGTGATCGCCAGCCGGGATCTGGCGCCCCTGGCCGTGACGAAATAGGGATTTTGCGGTTTAACCGCCAAGATCCGGGCGCCGGTTACGATCGGCGCCAGAACGCGGGTTCAGGTTGGCAGAGATGCGCAGATCGCGGAAGCGGCTGCCATGGCGGCGACGCCCGGTCGAAATTCCAGGCCCACTGCCGCGACGTCTCCACCGCGACGAGAGCGGATCCTGCAGAGCGCCTAAACTAGGGGTCTATTTCGACCGATCTACTGAGTGTATGAACGTCACAGGCGTCGAGTGGCGAGATCTGGATCCTCACGAGGGCAAATTCTTTTCAAAGCACCCGCCTCGGCGTGCGCCAAAGCCGGTGGACCCCGACGAAGACGATGTCGTCGAGATCCACGGCCCGGCCGACGAAGAGACAGCCGATGGGCTGGACGAATTCGAGTGGCCGGCGGCCAATTACCGGCAGCGGTGAGCTTCACGTCCCGGACACCGGCGCCTGTCGCAGGTGCCCACCAAATCTCTTAACCAGGCCGTCCGCCGCAACGCCGACCGATTGCCCGAAGATTTGCTACTGGAGCTGGACCTGCCCACTGCCAGTGAAACGCAACGACCTAGCCTCCGCCAGGCGACCGGTGATAGTGACACCGAACTGATCGGGTCCGCTGGGCTCGTCGGATTTATCCACCGTTGCGGAGAAGGAACATTGGGGCAAACTGTTGTGGCAGGCGCCTGAGAACCGGACAGTCTTCGGCGATCCGTCAGGATGAGTCGCGATTACCTCAACGCTGTCGATCAGGCCGTAGATTCGCAGGCCGGTGACGTAATTGAGATAGGTGAAGAAGGTGCCCTTCCCGGTTGGATCGGCGGTAAAGGCGAAGCTCGCTGTGCCTGTGCCGGCAGCATCCGGCTCAGTGGAGTTTGGTTTGGGCACTGCGATTTGGCCGTTACCTCTCGCTTTGGCCGATGCCGAAGGGGTCAAGGTGCCCATGAAGAAGACTGCATCGGTATCCATCGTCACCGCACCGGTTTGCGCCAAAGCTCTGCCGCACAGGCTGACGTGCGTCGTCAGCGTGATGCTCGCCTTCGCCATGATATTGCCGCTGAACGTAGTGGATGTTCCGAGGGTCGCGGAGCTGCCGACCTGCCAATTCACGGAGCAATGTCGACCGCAGTTTGCCCAATTTGCTAACGAAACAGTAGAGCTGCTTGCGGTTGTGAGCGTACTCCCTATCTGGAAGACGAAGCTTGACTTACTGCCGCCTTGAAAGTCGAGAACCAGCGCCCCCGTCAGTTGAGCGGACGTGTCAAAACAATAGACGCCCGGCGTGAGCGTAAGGCCCCCTAGATCCTGTCCAGTCAAGTTGAACTTGCACGGTAAGGCTGCGACATAGTTGTACGCGGTAGTGAGATCAGTCTGAGCCTGGGCCGCGACCGCGTCGCCTGCGTGTATTGTTCCCACCTCCATTATCCCCGGAGGGAAGCCAACCACCGCGGTGCCTGGACTGACACCCAGGTTTCCCCTGATATGGGTAACGCCGGTATTGGTCACCGTCGAGGCGCCCAGGACCGCAAAGGTCTCCGCCGTGCCAAGGGTTACGCCTCCAAAGGCAGGCGCAACAAATGTTACAACAAACAACGACAACAATACTACGCTCTTCATAATCTTATCCTCCAAGGTCCGGGAAGTGACGTTCCGAAACCATTGAATAGAGAATAGATCCAGAAAGCTGTCTTTACTGGTCAAATCTGCTCAGGTTTTCCGGTATGTTAAGGTATTTCAAAGCGGCGTGGGGTGGGTTTGTATTGTTTAATACCCAAAACCATTGTCAATCGTGGAGAACCTGCGTCAGCGAACTGTGAACCTTCAGGTTTCCGTTGTATTCAATGAAGCCCAGTTTGCGGAACCTGTTCATGAAAAAGCTCACTCTTGAGCGAGTAGTGCCAATCATTGCCGCCAGCGTCTCCTGGCTGATCTTCGCCACAACGGGCTCGGGCTTCGCCTCCTGCCCAAAATTCACCAGAAGGAGAAGCACGCGTGCCAGTCGCTTCTCGCTGGAGTTGAAGAGCTGGTCCACCAGATCCTCTTCAAGGCGGATATTGCGGGTCAGCATAGATTTGAGAAACAGCTCGGCAATGGCCTGCTCCTCATGGAGTAAACGGACTATGCCAGCTTTCTCCAGCCGCAGTATTGAGCACTCGGCCAAGGCAGTGGCGGTTGACCTGCGCAAGGGTTGTCCCGCCAGGCACCCCTCGCCAAAGAAGTCGCCCGTCCCCAAAATCCCGATGACTGCTTCTTTGCCGTGTTCAGAGACGACGGTCAGCTTGACGCAGCCTTTCTGAACATAGAAAATGGCGTCCGCCGGCTCGCCTTGGGAGAAAAGCACTTTCTTCTTACGGCAATGTACAATTTCCCTTTTTTCGTCGGCGCTCGCCAGAGGCAACGTAGAGATATCTCCTGTCGCGCCAAACCACGGGCTCGGCGTGACGAAACCTAGCGAAGTTCAATTGCACATCGCACGCGGCCGGGGACGCTATAGCCAGAAGTACTGGGAGATTGATATATATCGTTAACTAACGGGGACGTCCACTTTGAGATCCGACCGAGTATATTATGCGCCTCTTGGCATCTTGATGCAAGCCTTAATTTGAATTCTGTTGGTAATGTCTCGAGTTTTGCCGTAAATGGCTTCTGGATTTGTTGTTTCTTGAAACAATCTCTTCCTGGCGCCGCAGTTCGTGCGCAGGCTGGCGGGCAACAACGAAACAACTCCACATCGTGTACGACTCGGCGGTGGCTCCTGTACACGCAACTCGACCAGAGCGGTAGCGATCTGACGACGCTCGAAAACTTCCGCTAGGCCAGTCCCCACGCGACGCAGTTTTTTTTGCCTTCCATTTCAATCACTTGCGCAGAATGCCCAGCAGTTTGGCAACGGCCCCATGTCATCGTGAAATCAGAAAGGGCGTTGCGCTGACTTGGGCGGCGCCCTTACGAGGAGCGTTTTGGGGCGCTTCTCCTGTCCACAGCCGGAGTTCAGCGGCCGGCTGGTGGCGATCTACCCGGAGCCCTTAAGAAAGGCTTGCCGGGCAATTGCGACGGTTGTCCGGACGGGTTCAGTGAAGAGGCGGGGCGGCCTCCGATCTGACCCGGATCGCCACGCTCGGCCTCCTTCAGCCATTGGGGGAGGCCGGGCTGCGACGGTTTTTGCCTACTTCAGCATCGCCAGCCTGCGCGCGGGATCCGTCAAGAACGCGTCATCCACCTTATCCAGCACCTTCACATTGCCCATGGAGATGGAGACCTGTTTCTCAGTGTTGGTGTGATCGCTGGCCAGTTGGATGCCTCCCGACGTGGTGTATTGCCAATCCCACAAGCTGGTGTCCGCGCCCACGCTCCAGTGCTCCAAAAGATGCGATCGCCGCGAGACGTACGTGTTGTAGCGCATGGCTTCCGCCCCGGCGGGCTGGTCGACCGTTACTTCCACCACGTCGAATGCCTGCTCTTTGAGGCTCTTCTCACCCACGTACTTCAGATGGACTCCCTGGGCAAGCCAATTCCATGGCAGGGCCAGCCAGTCTATGTCCGTGCGGTATGCGCGGTAGGCGCCTTTCAAAGCCGCCGCGGCAGCCGGACCTTCCAGCTTCTTTCCACCCACGTACGCCGTACCGTGCTGGTCGCGAGTGTTGAACAGCACCACGGCGAACTGCTCATTTGCCGCTTTGTCTTCCAGGCGATAACGGCCGGTCTGCTTGTCCCACAGATGCGCGCGCGCGACTCTTGCCTGGCCGCGAATCTTCACGATGAATTCGAAACGCACATAGCGCGCCTGCTTCCAGGCAGCCTCACCGCCCATCGCCTGCATCATGCCCCGGGCGATTTCCACGGCCTGGGGCTCCGGCGCTGCCGTCATCACGACGGAGAGCGCCATCAACGCACAGATTCCTGTTTTCATGTGAATTCGATTTTCAAACACTGATAGATGCCTTGGCCAGTATGCCCCCGTCGCACACCAAGTGCGATCCGGTCACATAAGACGACTCGTCGGACAACAGCCAGACGACTGCGCGCGCCGGTTCATCCGGGCTGGCCAGGCGGCCCAGCGGCACCTCTTCGCAGATGCGCCGCCGCATCCCGGGCATAGCCGACGGTTCCACATTGGCCCACATCAGGCGGGTCTCGGTGGCGCCCGGCACCACCGCATTGACCCGAATACCATACTTGGCATAGTCCACCGCCATGCATCGCACCAGCGCCGAAATGCCGCCTTTGGAGGCGCTATAAGCGCCCGCCGCGCCCGCGGCGAAGGAAACCGACGCCGCCGGCGATGACGTGCACACGATGGATCCCGGCGTTCCGGCCTTCAGAATCTGTTGCAGCGCATACTTGCAGGTGAGATAGACGCCGGTCAGATTGGTGTCCAGGACGCGCTTCCAAGTCTCGAACGGCAGCTCGTGCAGGAAGCCGCCGGCGTCCATGCCCGCATTTGCAAAAGCGCCATAGAGCGGCCCCAGACTGGCAGTCTCCTCAAATGCGCGCGCTACGCTCTCCTCGCGCGATACGTCACATTCCACCGCGAGCGCCGCGCCCGCTCCGGCGGCCAACGCGGCGTCCGCGGCGTTCTGTGCCGCCGGGCCGTCGATATCCAGCACCGCGACACGATCGCCGCGCGCGGCGCACTGCATCACGACCGCCCGGCCGATGCCTGCGCCGCCTCCGGTCACGATAATGCTCCTGATGGGGGTCCTCACCGGACGGCTTCCTTCAAGGCCTCTTCCTTCAATGCTTCTGTCAATGCTTCGGCGATCTGCTGGTTGTGCCGCGCATTATGCAACGGGATGTATAGCAACCACTGATAGGCGTTCAGCATATTGAAGACCGGGAACGGATGTTCGGCTGAGTGGGCCTTCATCGGCCGGTCCACCTCTTCTATGAACTTCAGCGTCCTGGCGCGGCCCTCTTTGTAGCGGGCTATGGTTTCCTCGCGCGCCCAGTGTCGATGCGGTTCCAGCGGCGCGGGTGCGGTAGCCTTATGGCTGCGATCCGGCAGCACGCGGCCGAGGAACCTGGTTTTGCGGGCGTCCTGTTCTTCCCAGTCCGGATTGGGCGGGCTGTCCAGAGCTTCCGCGATCTTGGCGAGCATGGCCGTTTCGCCCAGCACGAGGTGCTCGGCGGTCTGCTGCACCGGCCAGCGGCCGGGCGCGGCCTGCCAGGTCCACCGAGCATCGGTCAGGCCGGAGGCGATTTCCAGGAACTCGTTCTCGGAATCGTGCAGCAGCCGGATGACGTGGGCGCGCTCTTCGTGGGTGAGGCCGGGTTCGGTCGTGTTCATGGACGGCTTGGGTTTAGTCTATCAAACCTTACTAAATCGGGTGAATGTCACGATCGAACTAACCCCGCCGCCGGATTGCCGATCGAGGCTTCCGCCAAGCTGTCGGGTCAGGATCTCCACAATGCGCGTGCCCAGGGATTCCGAACGCTTCCCTTCGATCGCCGGCGGCAGTCCGACTCCGTTGTCCGCCACCGCCATGGTCACGGTCCTGCCGTCCCCGCACCGCAGCGACACCAGAATCTCGCCGGCGCGCTCTCCGGGGAAAGCGTACTTCAAGGAATTGGTGACCAGCTCATTCAAAATCAGGCCGCAGGGAATCATCTGGTCCATCGCCAGCGACACCGGATCGAGCGCGAAGCGCAGGCGCACGCGTCCGGCCTGGACTCCGAACGAATCGAACAGGTCGCGGGTCAGGCGCTTGGCGTACTCGCCGAAGTCCACCTCGTCCATGTCCTTGTCGCCGTACATCTGCTCGTGAATTAGCGCCATCGAGTGAACGCGGCGCTGGGCGTCGCGCAGGGCGTGGCGCGCGGCGAAATCGGGCAGCAACTCGGCTTGCATATTCAGCAAACTGGAAATGGTCTGGAGATTGTTCTTGACGCGATGATGCACTTCTCTGAGGAGCACGTCCTTGGCGGTCAGCGTCTCGGATAAAGCTCGCTCGGCGGCCTTCTGCTCGGTGATGTCCACGGACACTCCGCCCAGCAGTCTGCGCCCGGCCGCGTCGTCGAAGATGAAGCGGAAGCAGAGCATCTGGCGAACCTGTCCGCCCGCGGTGGTCACCTCTTCAATCGTTCGCGAAGGCTCGCCGCTTTCGAAAACCGACGTATCGGCGCGGAGTTGGGCAGCGATGTCCTCCGCATCGCTCGACGCATTGTTGACATACAATATCCGGCCGGATTTGTCTTTGATGAACGCCAACACCGGGCTGTGGTGCATGAAGGTATGGAAGCGCACTTCACTGGCTTGCAGCTCCTCTTCGGCCAGGCTTTTCTCCTCGCGCAGAACGTTCTCCATCAGCGCGTGCTTGACCGCGGGCCCCAGGCGGCCCAGGCGATCCTTGAGGAGGTAGTCGGCGCCGCCTTGCCGCATCATGGCGACCGCCGCGTCTTCGCCGATGGTCCCGGACACGACGATGAACGGGATGTTCAGCCCGCGCTCTTGCAGCAACTGCAGCGCCCGTCCGGCTTCCAGTTCAGGCATGCTGTAATCGGCGAGGATCACGTCGGGCGGAGGGTCGAGGTGCGCCAGAAAGTCCGGTTCGGTCTCCACCCGCTGCCACTGCGGATCGTAGCCGCTGCGGCGCAGCTCGTGCGCCATCAGCTCGGCGTCCTCGGGCCGGTCTTCCAATATCAATGCGCGAAGCAGGATCTTTTGTTGCACGTCAGTGCGCCTCATTGGTGGCGGCCAAGGCCGCCCGCACCGCCTCGACGAATTGCGCGAAATCCACTGGTTTCACCACGTAGCTATGGGCTCCCAGTTCGCACGCCCGCTTAAGGTCGCGATCTTCCGACGAAGAGCTGAACACGACGATCGGGATAGCGCGGGTGCGCGGATCGGCCTTGGCGCGCCGCAACACTTCCAGGCCATCGACCTTGGGCAGCTTGAGATCGAGCAGCAGCAACTTGGGAGGATTGCGGAGGTCGCGGCCCGCGTAGGCGCCGGTGCAGAAGATGAAGTCCAGCGCTTCGGCGCCGTCGTGAACGACCTTGACGCAATCGGCGAGGTGGTGACGGCTCAGCACATGCAGGGTCAGTTCGGTATCGCTGGGGTTGTCGTCCACCAACAGAATCTCCACGGGATCGTTCACGGTTCAGGCTCCATGGTGAAATAGAACGTCGCGCCGTGGTCGAGTTCCGCCTCGGCCCAGACGCGCCCGCCGTGCCGGTGAAGGATTCTTTGCACCGTCGCCAGGCCGATGCCAGTACCCGGATAATCGCCCGAGTGGTGCAGGCGCTGGAAGACTCCGAACAGCTTGTGAACGTAGCGCATGTCGAAGCCCACGCCGTTGTCCCGCACGTAGTAGACGGCGGCATGCCCATCCGCGCGCGGCAGCACGCTCACCTCAATTCTGGCTTGCTCGCATCGGCTGGTGTACTTGATGGCGTTGGAGAGCAGATTGATGAAGACCTGTTTCAATAACGCCGGGTCGCCCTCGCAGGGCGGCAAGTCGCGCACTACGATTTCGATGCGCGGCTCAATTTCCGGGCTCAAGTCGTGCAGCGCCTGCGCGACCAGATCCGCCGGTGCGATGGCCTGCTTCTGCAAAGGTTGGCGGCTGAGGCGGGAAAAAGTAAGCAAATCGTCAATTAAATCACCCATTCGCAATGCATTATCGCGGACGACCTCAAGATAATGTTGAGCTTTCCTCGGGATCTGCGGCGCATATTCTTCCATCAGTATGCGCGAAAAGCCGTGGATGGCTCGCAACGGCGCGCGGAGATCGTGCGAAACCGAATAGGCGAAGGCTTCCAGTTCGTGGTTGGCGGCTTCCAACTGTCCGGTGCGTTCCTGAACGCGTTTCTCCAACTCCGAGTTGATCGTGCGCACTTCCTCCTCCGCGCGTTCGCGCGCCCGCTCCTGAGCGTCCCTTTGCACCCTGGCTTTGAAGACCGGCGCCAAGTCCCGAGCGATGCGCTCCAGCGTCTCCAGATCGCTCTCGCCGTAATCCGCCGCTTTGTTGGCGATAGCAAAAAGTCCGATCGGTTCCCCTTGAAAAAAGATGGGTACTGCGAGAACCCGGCGGACGGGAGCGCGGCCCGCGGGGGATGGTTCTGGTTCGTTGGAATACAGCGATCGCCTTTCAGTAAGCGCGCGGCCCCAGATGCCAACCCACTCGCCGCGCCGGAAGCGAACAGCCTCGCCGGGAACTTGGCGATCCTCCCAAGCCTCCCACGCCCAGATAGGGAACACCAGCGCGCCCTCTTCGTCGATGTAGCCGAAGATCCCCTCTTCGCTTTGGGTGTGCTCCAGGACGGCGTCCAACACGGCCGCGAATATCTGACGCTCGGACAACGTGAGAAATATCGTGGCGAACTTGGTCTTGAGGGCCAGTTCCCGCTGCGATTGCCGCGCTTCCTCCTCCGCCCGCTTTCGCGCGGTGATATCGGCGCAGGAGCCGATCCATTCCCGGATGCGTCCTCCCGGTTCCAGCACGGGCACGCCGCGCACCGCCATGTGCCGGTACTCGCCGTCGTGCCGACGCACCCGATACTCCGTCTCGTACACGGTCCCGTTCTGCAAGGCGTTCGCGAAAACCCTGGAAATTCTTTCGCGGTCCTCGGGGTGCACGGCACTGATCCATCCCCAGCCGGTAAGCTCGCCTGCGCGCTGGCCGGTGAAGGCGCGCCACATGGGCCAATCCTCCACCACCTGGCCCTGTGCGTTCTTGGTCCATACGATCTGCGCGCTGGCCAGCGCCAACGAGCGGTAACGCTCCTCGCTGAACCGCAGGGCGTTCTCCAAGGCCGCTCGTTCGCCGATGTCCCGGGCAATCGCGGAGGCGCCCACCACACTGCCCCCAGCGTCGCGGATCGGAGAGATGGTGACGGACACGCCGACCCGGCAGCCGTCTTTTGTTGTGCGCACGGTTCGATGGTGGCGGATGGTTTCCCCGCGTGCAATACTTTCCAGAATGCCGGAGATCTCGCCGGGTTGTTCCGGCGATTCGAGCAGCGCGATATGCCGGCCGACGACTTCGGGCGCGGCATAGCCATAGAGCTTCTCTGCCCCCCGGTTCCAAGTTTCGATGACTCCGTCCAGCCGCGCGCCGATAATGGCGTCCTCGGAGGAGTCTACAATGGCGGCCAGATAAGACCGCAACTCTTCCGTTGTCCGACCATTCGTAGAATCAGTGACCATGGACTTAGGCGGGTTCGAAGTGGGGCAGGCAATCCTGCCTGCGGGCTCGCTTTCCAGCGCGCCCAAGCCGGCTGAAAACGCGTCCCCAGAGGGGACCCCAGCCAAGATTGGCTGCCCCACAAGATGGCACCGGTGCCAGCATCAACATTGCATGGGCGCGCCGGCGCCCAGGAGCGTACGCACCCGGCCAAGAAGCTCCGATGCGGAAAATGGCTTGGGCAGAAAGTTCCGCTGCCGGTCCAGCACGCCATCGCCTTCGAGCGAATCGTGCGGGTAGCCGGAGACGAACAGGACCTTGATATCCGGCCGGAGCGCAGCCAGGCGGTCCGCCAGTTGCGGCCCCGTCATGCCAGGCATCACCACGTCGGTGACCAGAATGTGGATGGGCTCGTCGTATCTTTGCGCGATGACCTCGGCTTCTTCGCCATCGCTGGCCTCCAGCAGTTGATATCCCTCCTTCTCGAAGTGCCTGTGTATGATGCGGCGCACATTGTCTTCGTCCTCGACCAGCAGAACGGTCGGCGTGGCCTCCGCGCCGGCTGCAAGGCTTTGATGGCCGTCAATATCGCGCAACGTCTGAAAGGCGGCCAATCGCGGCAGCAGGATCTCGAATGCCGTGCCCAGGCCCACCTCGCTGCGGGCCGTGATGTGGCCGCCGCTCTGGACGACGATGCTGTGCGCCATGGATAAGCCCAGCCCGGTTCCGAAGCCGGGTTTCTTGGTGGTGAAGAAGGGCTCGAAGATACGAGCCAGCGTCTCTTTGTCCATGCCTTCCCCGCAATCGGACACCAGCAGGCGGACGTAGGGTCCGGGTGGAAACAGCTCCGCCTTCGAGCTTCCGGCTGGGATATCGATGTTCGAGGTTTCCATGCGCAACTCCCCACCCAAGGGCATGGCATCCCGCGCATTCAGCGACAGGTTGAGGAGCACTTGCTTGAGCTGATTGCGATCGCCGCGCACGCGCCCCAGATTCGACCCCAGGTTCGTGGTCAGGATGCGCATCCTGCCAAGGGCGCTCGAAATGGCGGGCTGCATTTCGACGATCGTTTCGTTGATGTTCAGCGGCTCCGGGCGCATCGCTTGGTGGCGGCTCAGCGTCAGCAACTGGCTGGTGAGGGCGGTGGCCAGGGAGCCGGCGTGCTTGATCTCGAAAGCCCGATCCCGGGCATCGCCGGAAAGGCTTTCACAAAGCTCATCGGCGCATCCGAGAATCACGGTGAGCTGGTTGTTGAAATCATGCGCCAGTCCGGCCGCCAGATTGGCGATGGCCTCCATTCTCTGCGATTGCATCACACGCCTCTCCAAGTCCCGCCGGCCGTCGATATCGCGCAGCACCAGGATGGCGCCCGATAGCTGATCCGAGCGGTTCTCAAAACAGGCAAGCTCGACCGTGGCGGACAGCCCCGTGCGGGAAGTGAGCGTGTAAGCGCGATTCGCGCGGCGGGGATCGCGGGGCGTCTGACCGGCCAGGAGATCGACGATGGGGTTTTCCGCGGGCGCCCCGGTGGATTCCTCGTGCAACGCGAGCACCTCCATGAGCAGGCGCCCATGCGCGTCCGTGCCGGACCAGCCCGTGAGCTGCTCGGCGACAGGGTTCATGAACACCACTTCGCCGTCGGTGTTGGTGGCGATGACACCCTCGCCGATGCTGCGCAGCGTGGTAGCCAGCCACGCTTCGCTGGTGCGGAGGCGGAGTTCCATCTCGTGCTTGTGGATGGAAATCCGCACGGCGCTGCGCAGCTCGGAGTCCCGTATGGGTTTGAGAATATAACCGAATGGCTCTGTGCGGGTGGCCCGGTCGATGGTCTCTTCGTCGGCATGGGCGGTGATGTAGACCACCGGCGTTTCCAGTTCGGTCTTCATTGTCTGGGCCGTGGCAATGCCGTCCATGTCGCCCTTCAGACGGATGTCCATGAGGACCAAATCGAACGGCGTGGACCGGGCAAAGTGGAGCGCTTCTTCGCCGGTGCGCGCGATGGCCGGCACCTTATAGCCCAGCCGCTCCAGCCTGCTTTGGATGTCGGCGGCGATAATGCCTTCGTCTTCAACGATCAGGATCTGCTTGTGTTGTTCGGTGGTGAGCTGCATGGGAATCGCCCGTCTGGGAACTTGAGTGCGCCGAACAGGGCGAGTCTCTCAGGCAGTTTTGCGGACGGCGCGGCGGGGGGTCGAAGCCGCGCTCCGCGCGGCGCTGGCAGGCTGAAGGCCGGCTGAAGGCCTGCCACACCGTGCAGGCTCACTCTAAGGCTGTTTTCGCCCGGTCTTCGCTCGCGTGAGCGGGAAAGGCGCGGCGCTTCTTGCGACGGTCGGTGGTCCGGCCAGGAGGTCTGCCGCGGCCCCGCGGACGACCGCTGGCGAGCCTTTCCAAACTCAGAATGGCTTGGTCAAGGTCATCGCGCTGCTCCCGTAACTCGGTAAGGGCTTTGGCTATGTCCATGGCGCGCATCCTCTTCAGCCGGAACCGGCCGGCACAAAATGTCCAGCCCAACCTGGCAACCTGGCAAACATTATGATTTTAATACGTGATTAATTATAGATTATTATGTTATCATTTTCCAACTGGCATAAATCCGAATGCTGCGGGGTTCTGTGAAGTACAGTACTTTATTTATGGTGTGCGAACCTGCACAATTACACAAGTTGCGGCCGCACACACTGCATTTTAGCATTCTGTAGGAATCGCGGGGCAACCCATAGAAAAGAGAGACGATGCGAAATTCGATTTCGGGTGCGGTTGGACGGTTAGCGCTGGCTTCAACGCCGGTACTGGCGCTGGCCCTCATTGCGATGCAACCGGCCCATGCGCAGACTTTCACTGCGCTCTACACGTTCAAAGGCGGCGCCGATGGCGGAACCCCATTGGCAACACCCCTTCTAAGTAATGGCAACATTTGCGGCACTACAGCGGCGGCGGCACGCACGCTAACGGAACCGTCTACGCACTGAATTTCAACAGCCGCCTCAAGACCGTGCTGCACTCCTTCGTGGGTAGTTCGGACGGAGCCGATCCCGTTGGTGGTCTGGTCCAGGACTCGGCGGGCAACTTCTACGGCGTCGCATACTGAGGCGGCGCAAACAATTTTGGAACGGTGTTCGAGTTGAGTCCCACGGGCGAGTTCACCCTCCTGCACAGTCTCGCTGGCCGCCCGTCGGAAGGGAACGGTCCCGCCGGAACCCTGGTCCTCGATCCTTTGGGAGACCTGTTTGGCACAACTTACGCTGGCGGCGCTATCAAATCGTGGGGAACCGTATTCGAGTATTCCGCCGGCGGCAGCTATACAACTCTCAGATCCTTCGACCCTGGTGGCGCACTGCCCCGGGCCGGCCTGCATTTGCGCGCTTTACGGCACCACTACTGGGGGCTACGCTAGCTTCTATGGCATGTATGGAGGGACGGTCTTCGAGGCCGGCGTTGAAACACCGTTATACACTTTCACGGGAGGACCGGACGGCGGCCAACCGATGGGCGGCTTGATCGGGGACAACCAGGGTAACCTCTATGGCACGACCGTGGCAGGCGGCGATGGCAGTTTCGGTCTGGGCCATGGCGTGATATTTAAGTTGAATATCGCAAGCGGCATGGAGACCGTCCTGCACACCTTCACGGGGCCGGATGGGGCTGCTCCAGCGGCCGCCTTGGCCTGGGATTCGCAGCACAACATGTATGGTACGACCACCCTCGGCGGGGCCAATGGTTACGGCACGGTGTTCAAACTGGACTCGTCTGGCAACTTCACGACCTTGTACAGCTTCACGGGCGGGTCGGACGGCGCGACACCGTTCGCCGGCGTGGTGGTGGACGCCCAGGGTAACATCTGGGGCGCCGCTTCGACCGGCGGCTCGGCTGCCGCTCCCGGCGGCTACGGAACGCTCTTCGTCATTTCTCCCGCGACGACGTAGGCCAGGCATTGGGCGAGCATATAGCCTCGCCGTGGCTGGTGGGACCCGGAGGTACCCCCGGCTGGTAGCTGGTGGTTGTGCGACCTGCGCCTGGAAAGAACCGGCAAACCTGTCCGGCTGGCGCCCGTCCTATGCATCATGAGATCGCCAACCGGAGTTGCGCTCATCGCCGTAACCCTCTTGACGCTATCGGGCGCGGATCAACCCGCGCCGCGCTGGATCGCCCTGAATCGCGCGGCACGCCAGGCGCTGGAGGCGAAGGACTATTCGAAACTGAGAGACACCTTGGCCGAACTGCGGCCGCTGATGCCGGGCAATCCCCAGCTTTTGTACAACCTCGCCGCGTCGGATTCTCACCTTGGCCAGATGGAACGCGCGCTCGCGGAATTGAAGGATCTGGCGAACGCCGGGTTGATCTACGATTTCAACGCGGATGACGACTTCGCCTCATTGCGAGGCTTCGCTGGATTCGCTTCCGTGTTGCGTCAGGTCGAGCAGAACCGGAAACCCACCACTCGCGCCGTGCCGGTGTCGACGCTTCCGGAACGCGACTTGCTGCCGGAAGACATCGCGTACGATGGGAAGACACGGCGCTTTCTGATCGGCAGTGTGACGAAATGCAAGATCGTTACCGCGGACGGCCGAGTCTTCGCGAAATCGGATTGGCCCGTGATGGCCCTGCGCGTGGATGCCAGACGCCGTATCCTCTGGGCGGCAACAGGTTGGCTCGCGCACTGCCAGCAGTGCGACGCGGCTGACCGGGATAAGAGCGCGCTCCTGGCATTCCATCTGGATTCCGGCGCGTTGTTGAAGCGGGTCGATTCTCCGGTGAAAGGACTGCTCGGCGACATGACCATCAGCCGCGCGGGCGATCTCTTCGTGTCGGAAGGCTCTTACGGCGCAGTGCTCCGTTTGAAACGGGACTCCTCAACCCTGGAGCGTCTCGATGCACCCGGTGAATTCCGCTCGCCGCAGACTCCGGCGCTTTCCTCCGATGAGCGAACGCTCTACGTGCCGGATTACGTGCGCGGCATTGCGGCGATGGACTTGAAGGCGCGCACTGTGCGATGGCTGCAGCCGGCGCACGATATCGTGCTCAGTGGGATCGACGGTTTCTATCGATACGGCGATGCGTTTCTGGCCGTGCAAAACGGTGTCAATCCCGAGCGCGTAGTGCTCTTTTCTTCCCGCCTGAAGAAGCAGGAGATTCTGGAGGCGAACACTCCCGGCCTGGGAGAACCAACGCACGGCACGGTGGTTGGCGGCGCATTCTACTTCATCGCCAACACCGGTTGGAATGCATACGACGACGACGGGAAGAAGAAGCCGGACAGCGCGCCGGTGGTATCGCAGATCCGTAAGATCGTGCTTGGCAAGCGCTGAAATCCGCTGTGCGCGCGGCGGGGCGGGGCAGGCGTGTTACCTTTCCATTGATGGCCAAAATCCAACGCGTCTTGATCAGCGTCACCGACAAAACCGGCATTGCGCCGTTTGCCCGCGAGCTGCGCGATCTGGGCGCGGAATTGATCTCCACCGGCGGCACAGCGAGGCTGCTGCGCGATTCCGGCGTGCCGGTTCGCGACGTCTCGGAAGTGACCGGTTTCCCCGAAATGCTGGACGGACGCGTGAAGACCATGCACCCCAAGGTGACCGGCGGAATTCTGGCGATGCGCGGCAAGCCCGAACACATGCAGGCGCTGGCGGCGCACGGCATCCAACCGATCGATATGGTGGTGGTGAACCTGTACGCGTTCGAGGAAGTGGCGGCAAAAGCGGATGCCAGCCTCGCGGAGCTGATCGAGAACATCGACATCGGCGGNNCAGGATGTGGCGGTGGTGGTTTCACCGGCCGATTACGCGGGCATCGTGGATGAGATGAAGGCGCATGGCGGCGCGCTCTCGCCCGAAACCAGGTGGCGTCTGGCGCAGAAGGCGTTTCGCACCACCGCGGATTACGATCGTGCGATCGGCGCGCGGTTGTCGCTGGTGGATGGCGCGGGGCCGTTGCCCGCCGTGCTCGACCTGCGCGCCGGCAAGATCGTGGATCTGCGCTACGGCGAGAA
>PKYZ01000431.1 GCA_003132865.1 Bryobacterales bacterium | reverse complement strand
ACACTTTTGGGACAGGAACCGGAAGTAGATTCCCCGATTCTACCGATCAACCAGATCTCGCAGATTGAAGCCAACGCCGGGAAGCCGATCTACCAGATGTCAAAGTGGTGGGCGAGACGCCGGTCCAGCGTCTTCCGGGCGATGCTGTTGGCCGGGGCGATGAAAGCACCAGAAGATCCGGCGCAGGCAGCCAAGCTGGTCTGGGACGTTTACTATGCGAACCATCAGAAGAAGGGCGCGCTGAAGAATCTCAAGGTCGCCGACATCTTCATGGGCGGCGGGGCCACAATCGTCGAGGGTAGCCGACTTGGCATGCAGATGTACGGCTGCGATCTGAACCCGGTCGCGTGGTTCATCGTGAAGAATGAGATGGCCAAGGTCGATCACGCTGAGGTGCACGCACTCCTTGCAGAGATTGAAGCTGAGGTCAAGCCGCAGATCATGCCACTCTATAGCTGCGACTGCCCTCGTGGCCACAAGGGCAAGTGGATGCAAATCTCAACGGGTGAGGTCATGGACTCAGAATTCGATCCACTGACACTTGGCCGGGATGTTCGGAAGGACTACCGGTACGAAGGCCCGGAGGTGATCTACGTTTTCTGGGCCAAGCACGGGCCCTGCCAGATGACCGGGTGCGGGCATCGGACACCAATCATGAGTTCGCCGTTGGCCGCCGTGAAGAGCATCACGGTCAAAGCTTGGGAAGACTTCAAGTGTCAATCTTGTTCGGAAGTGTTCGACGTCGAAGCCTCCGAAGCGCGCATGTCTCCAGGATCGCCTCTGGTGGTCTCCGATTCTGAAAAGCCATATGCAATTCTGCAGGCCGACACCTCGGTCAGGTGTCCCCACTGTGGATTCACGCACAAGTATCCAACGCTGGAGGGCAAAGGGCGTAACAAAAAGATCGACTTTCGCTCTGCTGGTACATCGTCAGTGGCTCGTTGGATCTCCAGGGACTCGCACTGACGGCCGGACCTTTGGTGGCAGCGTCGTGGATGATGCAGAGTCGACCTGCGCTTGGTACGACGAGCGGATGAAGGCCCTTCGACTCTTGGAGGTGCGCGGGCCACTTCCGAAGACGGTGATTTGTCCCGAAACAGGAATGTCAATTACCACTGACGAAGGAACCGTTCCGAAGAAGGCGACCTTCGCTTGCGGCGCCTGCGGATCGCCGCAAGATGTCCTAAAGACGATTGCTCGTTTCGAGAAATCAGCGCCGGTGGCACCCTATCTGATTCAGGGTTTCTGCCCCAAGTGCTCGTCACAGGGCCGCCCGTACGATGGGCGCTTCTTTGCGTCAGCACGGCTTCAGCAGAGACAGTTGAATGCGGCCCACCGGGAGTGGGAGTGCCGATCACTTACGGACCTTGCAGATTATTACCCTCAGGAGGAAGTGCCACCGGGTCTTGAGACCCGGGTACGAACGCCACTGGATCGGTATCAATACCGGCGCTGGAAGGACTTCTTCAACAGCAGGCAGATGCTGGCACTCGCGCAGATCCTGGCTGCAATCAGTAACAGGAGCAACTCGACTAGCAAGGGGCTCGCCCTTGCCGCATTTCAGCAATACCTCAGACTCAACAACATGTTTTGCATTTGGGACATCCAGCGTGATGGACTGGCTCCATTTCTGAGTAAGAACAACTACCAGCCGCCCAACAGACCCGTCGAGAATTCGGTGTTTGCCGAATTGGGTCGTGGGAATTGGCGGTCCTGTACCGAGGCGTTGCTCGCTGCAATGGGTTGGTCGGATGTACCGTGGGAGCAAGTCGTCGTTGAGTACTTGGCCACGCTGTCGAAGGAGCTGGCGACCGAATGCGGTGCTGCGAAAAGCGTAAAAGTCTTTCCTGGTGATCCCGTCTTGGGCACCGAGTGCCGATCGAGCACTGATCTGGGAAATCTGTCTCCAAGTAGCTTTGATTTGGTCATCACAGACCCACCTTTCGGAGACATAATGCAATACTCCGAACTATCAGGGTTCTCATATGCCTGGCTTAAACTCGCCCTTGGCTCACACATTGACAGTTTCAAAGCAGCGGTACCTCCGACAGCAGTTGAGGCGGTTGCGAACGGGCACCGCCATGGAAAAGAATCTGACGACTTCTACGCCAAGGTCCTAACCGATTGCTGGCGGCAGGCGCATGCCATTCTGAAACCTGGTGGTCTTCTCGCTTTTACTTTTCACCATGACAAGGATGAGCCTTGGATCGCTGTCCTTGACAGCCTCTTTAAGGCGGGGTTCTATCTGGAGGCCACATTTCCGGTGCGGTCTGATGACACGAAGGGGGAGGGCGGAACACCGGGGACGTTTGGCGCGCAGAAGGTGGAATACGACATCATTCACGTCTGCAGAAAGCGAGCAACAGATCCGGAGCCAGGTAGCTGGGCACGAATGCGAAGGGAAGTGCTCCGGGAAGTTCGTCAGATTGCGGACATCCTTGAACTACATCTCAAAGCGGGTCTGCCTGCTGGCGATCTCCAGGTGATCAAACGCGGCAAGGCCCTCGAATACTTCTCACGTCACTACGGAAGGGTCTACGTTGACGAAGTTAAGGGGTTTTCGGTTCGCGATGCACTCATTGGCATTAACCAGTTGATTGACGAAGAGTCCGGTGCCGGGAAGGAGCCGCCGCCGGTGAATGCAGAACCGTTCACGCGCCAATTTCTGCGCCTCTTCGACGCTGTAACGCAACAGCCACGTGACCAGATGCAGAAGCTCTTACGAGGGACCACCATTGACCCGAAAGAGTATGAAGAACGCGGGTGGTGCAAGGAGACGCAAAAGGTTTGCCACCTGACATCTCCCCTCGAAATTGCCCAGGAGTGGTACGGCAAGCATCGGCGCCGACTGACCTCGGACTACGACCAGGCGATGGTTCTGATCGGTGCGAGCTTCCCAGCAAGCGGTGTCAATGTCATGGAGACGCTGAGCAACACTAACTTTCGGCCGCACCCCGCTCTTGGCCGGTTGCTGAAGTGGCACACAACGCACGGCGCAACGCAGCGAATTCGAGACGCAGCAGTGATCGCTGTCCAACTCTACGCAACTTGGGAGAGCCAGCACGAGGATGTCACGCAGCAGTTGAAACTGTTCTTCGACGACGGTGAGGAGGGTTGGTGCGCGTGGTGAGTGATCAAAGCTGGTCCCGTCGTGGCCTGAGCCTCCTCTGGGGAGCGGAAGCCCTTTCACGAATCGCACAGCCCGATCAGGTGGTTTCGGTCCGGCAGTTGTTCGCGCTTTCGCGCGCGTGGCCGGAGGATCTCCCGGCTGTGGATGGCAATGCCGTGGTGGTGGCAGGCGTGGATGGATGCCTGGACGCGCTGGGCCCCGAGGACGCCACACAGTGGCTGGAGGAGGACTTTCGGCGGATCGTTGTCGGTTTCCAGGACCGCTACGAGAATCAAGCTGCACTCATCCTGTGGATACCTGACGGTCGGCGGCGGATCGCGATGCCGCGCGCCACTGAGGAGTACGAATGGCATTGTTCCGGCAGCGACCTCGGCAAAACGGTACCGGTGGGCAGATGTCTTTGGGCTGGTGCTGATTCGGATACTCGAAGGATCCTGGATCGTCGCGAAGCGAATCAAGACCCGGATGGGGCCGCCTGGATCGGACTCAACCACCCGCGGATCTCCTGATGAGCCCTACCTTGTTTCCCGGCCAACGAGTCCAGCACCCCGAATTCGGGGAGGGCGTCGTTGTCGAGATTTCGCATGATGGCTATGTCCGCGCGTTCTTCGGTGTTGGCGAGAAGCAAATTCCGGCGCGCACACTGGCGCCGCTCGTAGGCCGGGCCGAAAAGATACTCGGTCACGTGGCGGCCGGCACGCGAGAACGCTTGCGCCGGGCGTGGTTGGTCTATGTGTCTTACTCGCTGCCGTTGATGGAGTCGGCTGCGGCTCTTACCGCCGCAAAGATCGATCTGCTGCCTCACCAGGTAGTCCTAACCCACCGCATCGCGACCACTTCGCCCCGCCGCTTCCTCATCGCGGACGAAGTGGGACTCGGGAAAACCATCGAAACCGCGCTGATCCTTCGGGAACTCGCGTCGCGCGGAGAATTGCAGCGCGCTCTGATGGTGGTGCCGGCCGGCCTGGTGAACAACTGGCACCGCGAACTCAATGAGGTTTTCCACCTTAACTTCGAGGTGTTTGGCAGCGAAGGCGACGTGACGGACCGGAAGTCAAACGCGTTCGCCAAGCACGACCGGCTGATTGCCAGTATCGACACACTGAAGCGGCCCAAGCGCGTGCAACGGTTGAAGGATGCCCCGCCGTGGGACCTGGTCGTGTTTGATGAGGCCCACCATCTGACGGCATTCCGTAGTGGAAACCGCATCCGGAAAACGGAGAACTATAAGCTTGCGGAGGCATTGAAGGCGCACTCGCGCGATTTGCTCCTGCTCTCAGCGACTCCTCACCAGGGGGATCACTTCCGTTTCTGGATGCTGATCCAACTGCTGAACTCCACGCTGTTCAACTCCGCAGATGAGATGGTGCGGGAGCGACACAGGCTGAACGCGGTGGTCTACCGCAGAACGAAGGCGGATTCCTGCCGGTCGGACGGTTCACCGCTTTTTGCACGGCGGTGGGTGCATACGGAATCGTTCGTCATGTTCCAGGACGAGCAGCGGTTTTACGAAAAGCTCCGCGAGTACCTGGAGGACGGCTTTGCGCTGGCCAAGCGACAAGGCAGCAAGGGGCGGGGACTCGGTTTTGTGATGACGATCTTCCAGAAGATCGCGTCTTCGAGTTTCGCCGCGGTGCGACGGACTCTGCGGCGGCGCCTACTGATGCTCACCATTCACGAGGCTATGGTGTGCGACCAGAAGCTGGACATTGATGGCCGTGAGCAACTCTACCGGGAAGCGCGGACCATGATCCACCAGGAGTTCGGGCTGGCAGAGGACCTGGTGGGCCGAAGCCAGGCGGACCGGATCCTCGCTGACTTGAAAGTCCGTGTGGCGCGCAAGCTGGACGAGGATGAGTTGGCCCTGGCCTCTGACCACTATTCCATCGAGTACGAAAGCGCGCAAAGCGAAGAGTTGGCCGCATCCGCTGTGAGCCTTGCCTTGCCGGAGGAGCGCCTTCGGATACAGGGTCTTCTGACGGATTTTCCCGAGCGGGCCGAGACCAAGGTGGACAAACTGCTCCATGCGCTTGGCGCTCTGTGGCGGAAGGACGCGAGCGAGAGAGTGGTTATCTTCGCCACGTACCTCGGCACCGTTGACCTCCTCGGCAAGGCCATTGAAGAGACATATCCGGGCCAAGGTGTGGTGGTGCTGCGCGGTGGCGACCACGGCGCGAAACTCGCCGCCGAACGCCGCTTCAAGTCCAAGGATGGCCCTCGCGTGCTGGTTTGCACGGCCGCAGGCCGGGAGGGGATCAACCTCCAGGTTGCGCGCATCCTGTTCAACTTCGACCTGCCCTGGAACCCGATGGACCTCGAGCAGCGGATTGGCCGGATTCACCGCTACGGCCAGCTACACACGGCGCAGGTTTACAACCTGGTTCTTTCGGATACCATCGAAGGGCGCATCTTCCTTCTGCTAAACGACAAGCTTCACGAGATCGCCCGCGCCCTGGGCAAAGTGGACGAGCAGGGCAACGTCGCGGAGGATCTACGCTCCCAGATCCTGGGGCAGCTCTCCGAGCGGCTCAACTACGACCGGCTGTATCAGGAGGCGCTCTCCGACCCGGAATTGAAGCGCACCCGCCTCGAGTTGGAGGCGGCGGTCGGCAACGCGGAGGAAGCGCGCCGGGTAGTGTTCGATTTGTTTCAGGATCTGGATGACTTCCGCCTGGATGACTACAAACCGTTCTCCGACGTGGAGTCGAGCCTGGCTCGATTGATCCGATTCCTCAGCGCTGCGATGGAGGAGTCGGGGCATCGCGTCCGAGCTATCGAGAAGAGCGTGTACGAGATCGAGTTTGCAGATGGCCGAAAGCTGAATGTCACCACGGACAGGGATCTGGCCAAGGACCGCCAGGATTTGGAGTTGATGGGTCTGGATCATCCTCTGGCTCAGGAGCTTCTAGCGCGCTACAAGCGCGTGCCTGCGGAAGCGATCGGCGTCGCGGTTCAGGCAGACGACACGCCGGCTGGGGTGGTGTCCTTGTGGTTCGTAGAAAGCCACGGCAAAGCTGGCGAGCGCAAAGGCAACGTGCAAGCGATGGCTGTTGACCTCGATGGCCAACGGCTCCCCCACCTGGAACGCGCAGTCGAGAAAATCTTCCACTACGCGCCGGCGGAGCCATCTCTCACGTTGGATGCGCGCCTTGCGGTTCTGAATACGGATCTGGAGCCCATGCTCTACCGGGACCTTCAACACCAGGGCGTCGTGGCGGACGGTATGGGATTTTCCTCAGAACTGATTGGCTGGATTGAACTGAGTTGATAGTCTGCTTGAACCACCGCAGTACACCGCAGTCTTAAGGCAACCTTTGAACCAGAGGTCAGCCGGGGGCTTCCCTCGCGGCCCATATAGGCCGGGTCCCTTTTGAAGGGCGTCGTTCCCCCATATCGGTAGCGGTCCCGCGAACCACGCCTGGCCCCTGTGACGTTGGCTTTGTGGCGCGCCCGTTGGCACCGCTGGCAACACCGGTCGCGGGAGCGCCGCCGGCGCAAACGTGGGCGAACCTGGCGCGACGGGTGGCGGATTTCGTTCCCCACGGCGTTGCGCCAATTCCGTGCGGCGTTCCTGCTGAACGCTGGGGTGCTGCTTCCAGCGAGGGCGCGCTGGCGAGAATGTGCGCGTCACGCCCGGATTCACCTTCCACGCTTCGTTTCATCCTTCAGGGCGGCCAATCCCTCCCCCACGCTAACTCGTGGCCGATACCCGAGTTCGCTCTTGGCCTTCGGGCCGAGCAAGGTGCAGTCTCGGGCCATGACCATGGCGGCGTGCCGGGTGAGGGGCGGATCGCCCGACAGACGGAACAGCCGCCATGCGCCCTCCGACACCGCCGCAATCGTGTCGGCGAGCCAGTAGGGGATGGAGCGGTCCGGCAGGACGACACCCACGCTGGCCGCCAAGCCCGATTGCATCGCCTTCATGGAACGCTCGCCGTCTTCCAAGATTAAGTAGGCTTCGCCGGGCTGGCCTTTGGTCAGGGCGAGTTCGATGGCATCAACCAAATTGTCGATGTGCGTCGTCGAGGTAATGGCGCGAGCGTGATCGATCCACATCCAGCCGCTGCTGGCAGCAATTTTCTTCAGCAGCGGCAGGATGGTCTGATCGCCCAGATGAAGCGGGGCCTCCTCAGCCGCGCTTCCTCACGGCGCTGATGGCCTTCAGGTAGACAGCGTTATTTGGTATTACGGGGCCGAGGCCGTTGATAAAGTCGGCATCGCCGCCGCGGAAACCGGTGGTGCCCTTGAGGCGTACGCTTGCGATGGTCTGTCCCAGGCGTGGGTTTGTCCATTCGAAGGCAAAGAAGGTCACGGCCTTGTCGCCGACGCCACCCAGCGCAACGGGGTCCGCGGCGTAGCAGTAGTCCCTGGCCGAGGTGCGTGCAGCCCAGTTCCACTCCTGAATATTCACGCCGTAGCGGATGGGGATAGTCGTGACGAAGCCATCGGCGTAAACGACCTCATACCAACCCAGCAGGTCGGCCGTGTCCTCCTGGTCGTAGATCAGCCGGAAGGATTCCTTGTTTGTCGCCGGGCGCGCAACGGCGTGGAGGAAAATCAGGCTGGTGGCGTCGATGCCGATCGGGATGTCACCGGACTCTTTCGGCAGTCCAGTCTTGCCCGTGCCGTCGGTACCCACGACAACGACCGACTTGTTCCCTTTGCCGGAGAGATCGAACCGTATATTACCGAGCGAGGCGGTGCCGCTGTTCATCGCGGTCAGATCCACGCCGAGGGTCTTCTCCGTCAAACCGGCGTTGAAGCTGTTCGCGATCGAGACGGGTTCGATAGTGCGCTCGGTCCGGCTGGGCGGCTGCTGTCCGCGGAAACGGATGCGGATGTCCGGCGCCATCTGCTGGACGAGCGCAGAGAGAGCCCGCCCATCGATAGCGTCTCCGCGCCAGANNACCACGCCGAGGGCGCACCGCCGAGAATCGAATTACGGCGGATACGCCCGGCGAAGTTCTCCATTCCCGGCGTGAAGTTGCCGTAGATCTCTTCAAACCCCATTTCTTCGAGTTGCGCTTCGAAGCCCTCGGCTTGTCTGGCGTTCCACTCCGGGGGCGAGGAGGACCAGAACCAGTTGAAGATCAGGATGTCTTTCGGGATCAGTCGCGCGACCTGTTCGCGCGTCATGCCGCCGGGAGCGTTGTAGGCGAACCCATCGGGCGCCTTCTTTTTCTGGAGGCCCGCGCCGCGCACGCCTTCGAGCAGCATGTCGCCCCAGATGGCCATCCGCACACCCTTGCCGGCGAGGTAGTCGTGGATCTTGCGCACGTCTTCTCCGTAGCGCTCACGAATGTCCTTATCGCGGCAAAGGGGGCAGAGGCCGACGGGCTGGAACAACTCATCGTGCCCGGCATGCACCATGCGCGGCTTCAACAGGTCGATGTACTCGTCGTAAACATCGAACAGCAGCTTGTAGCTCTCGGGATTCGACGGGCAGTAAGTGTCGGGCCAGATTTCGCCCGGCACCTCTGACAGTTCGGGGTGCGCCGACAAGAGGTAGTAGCTATGCGTGAAGGACGGCAGTTCCGGAACGAACTCGATATAGAACTGCCTGACATAGCGGGCAAGATCGGCGACGTCATCTTTCTCAAGAAAGCCGCCATCGGCGGTGTCCTGATGCGAGGAGTTCATTTCGATGTCGTGGGGCGCGCCGGGCGGATAATTGCGGCGCCAGTAGTTGGTCTCGCGGGAGAAGCGGACCCACGCGCTGTTCAGTTCGGGGTGCCGCTCGAACCGCATGGAAGCATTCATCTCCACGATCAGCGTATTGTATTTGTAGAGCGCCAGGCTGTCGCGGACGAAGCGTTTGAAGAAGGGGATGTTGTTGCGCCCCGGCAGGTAAAGCTTGAAGCCGCGGAAGGGCTTGGTGGGCCAGTCGCGGATCTCGTACCCGGCGAAGCGCAGGGCCCCGGAGAGTTCCACGGCCAGTTGGCGCAGCGACTGCAGCCCATAAAATGCGCCACGGTCATCGCTGCCTGCGACCACCACGATCTCAGGACCTGTACGAAGTATGTAGCCCTCAGGCCCCGGATTGCGGGCATCCACTTTCAAAGCATGGCCGGCGCAATACTCGGCGACCAAGGGGCTGGAGAAGGCTCCCATGACGATCAGCTTCCTGGCACGCACCAGATGCTCCAGGCGCTCGATCTTCAGGTGCAAGTCGAAACGGTCGCCGAGTTCTTCGGCTAGCATTTGTGCCAGGAACAAGTCCTGCTGCGAAGGAGAGGCCGGGATAGCGATGATGCTGGTTTGGTCCAAAACGAAATCGCCAGCCGCGGTTGATGATTCGCGCGGCGCCGGGAAGATCGGCCCCATCGCGGTTGATGCCGGTACGGCCAAGGCCGTCGTCGAGATCACAACGCCAAGCCAGAGCAATGTCGAACGTATTTCCACACCCACTCCTTTTCTAGATCGCGATTTGGATGGCCAGTTCCACGGTAAGCCATCATGCGCGTATCATATCTTCTGTCGCGGGCAAGGGTGGAAGAGTGCCCGGCCAACCCCGAGGCGGTGTCTAGCGCGCGAATGGCGTGGCCCCTTCAGTGCCGTACCAGTCGTAATCCACGGTTCTGCCCTGGATGCGCCAGCGGCCGGGCGTAGTAGTCTCCATCCAATCCAGAGGCTCGGCCAAAGGCTGCGGATGAGCGGCTGCGGCAAACGCCCGCTTAATGGCGGCCCTCGTCTCGGGATTGAGCGCCTTCGGATCGGGCGAAACAAACAGGGCCGTTCCGCTGCGCGCCACCAGGTCCAGCCACTGCGACGCAAATTCCCACGGGACGTCCGGCGTGATCGGAGCGCAATCGGCGTCCAGGGCGAAGAAGGCCCCGTGCTGCGGAGCGCGAAACGCCAGCGTGTTCACGCCCATACGGCGAGTCCGGTGGAAATCGCGGCCGCTGGTGTCGTCGCCGGTGCGCTGCAACTCGAACAGCCCGGCGCCCAGGTGGCCGAACGTGTTGCAGCCGATGAGAGTAACATCGCCGGCGGCCTCACGGATGGCGCGGTAGAGTGCCAGCGCAACCTCGGCGGTCGTCTTGCTCCGGTCCGCGAAATGCCACCCGGTGGCGGTCAGCTCCGCAACCATGGCGAAGCCCCACCGGCCCAGCAGGTCGAAGCTGGAGTAATCATGCTTCACCAGCTCGAAACCCCACGAGACCGTGCGGCGAATGTCTTGGCGGACGAGTTCCAGCATGTCTGGAACCGTCGGATCAAGCGTGGCGTTTGGCGAGCTTTCACGGCGTTCGAGACGGGCACTTTGTGGAATCGCGGCCGTTGTGTATAGAGGGCGAATCCAGATGCCTGGACGCACGCCGCGCTGTTTCATCTCGGCGGCGAGACGGGCCATGTCGGGGAAGCGGGAATTGCCGCGCTCCCAGGGTCCCGCTGCATTCGTAATCTGCCAGCCGTCGTCGATCACCACGAACGGCCGGTTCTGGCCGGCCGGCGCCAAATCGGCAGTCAGGCTGGAATCGCGCAGCATATCCTCCGCCGAGCAATTCCGGCCATAGGCGTAGTACCAGTTGTTGCTGCCGTAGCTGGGTTGTGCGGCCAGCCGGGGTTTGCCGCATAGCGCGCGGCAGAAGCGTCGCGCGAATTCGAATGCCGATTCTTCCGGGGCACCCCGCCGCGCGCGGATCACGGCAGCGTCCAGCTTGCGCTGGCCCAGGCTGACCGCTCCTCCACCGTTGCGCACGTCGAGCCACAGCGAGATGCCCGCCGGGTCAACCTGCCAGAAGGCGAAGCACGATGCGCCGGTTGCCACCCCATAGCCATGCGTGGCTTTGCCGTCGAATGCCAGAAAGTACCAGGGCAGGATGCGTTCGCCAACCATGCCTCGCCACTCCAGGTCCCCGTAACTGCGCTCCCATTGGTCGTTCATAATGCGCCAGCGCTCGGGCACGCGCGCGCGCCACCGCAGGTGGATTCGCTCCAGCGGCGCCTGCGGCGCTTCGATAGTGATCGGCAGCTCCGAGCCCTGCGGATTGGTTTCCACCGCGATCCCCTTGCCGGTCCAGCGCCGGCCCTCGGGCCTCAGCGGGACGGTTTCATTCTCCTGGAGCGCGGTCACCTGGTCGGGTGGCCGCATGATATCGACATATCCTGTTGCGGGCTGGCCGGCCGCGGCGGCGGGCAGGGCCGCCGAAGCCGCCAGCAGGCTGCGGCGGGAGATTCCTTGTAGGGGCATCTTGGTTATCCTCTACTGTATGAAGTCTTTGATGAAGGCGTTGTCCTGTTCATCATCTAGATCCGTCGCGTCGCCTATGACAGTCCGATAGCGAAATGGGGGGCCGAGAGGAACCGCATGCCCCATCCAGTTCGTCGGGTCCGTCCAGAGAATCGGCCGGTTTTCCATAGCCTTCACGAGATCGTTCAAGTCCCAATGAAGCGCAAAGCTTGGAATTACCGCGTCAAATAAATCGGTATTCATGGAGTTTTCCAGAGCGGCCCGCAGACTGTACGGTGTTCGGTCGAGCCAGACCCTGCTGATTCGGGTGTCAACCGCCGCCGCCAACAGAAGCCAGATTCCTTTGACGCCTCTGGCGACCGCTCGAATCGAGGATGGATCTACGTCCTTGCGAGCGGCCAGAAGGTCAATCCCAAGCAGAATGTCATGCGCCCGCATGGCCGGCAAGTTGCGGCCTATTTGGTCTGCTCGGGCATTGGTTAACCAATTCCCCACGAATGGCCGTTCCCCTTCCCCTAGAGAGTCGCGAGGCTCCAGTTCGAGAACAACTCGCCCGGTCCTGGCGATCGTTTCCGCCAACGAATCCGTGGATGGTATCCAATAGTTACTGGTCTTATCCGCCACCAACAGTACAGCCGGTTTTCGCCCGCTTGAGTGAGGCAGGTAGAGCTTGCCGCCAAGCTCAACTCCTGGCTCGCTTTCAAAGTTATCGTGCTGGCGCGTCAGTTCCGGGCCGTTCGACTCATCCGACGCCCTCACTTCGGGCTGGGCACCGTCGGAAGGAATGTTCAGCCTGCGCAGTTCGGCTAGTAGCTCAGGTATTGTTCCCTGCCGCTTCTTGGCGCGAAACTCGTCCGAGATCAACTGATAGAGTTTCCGGCTGCCCGGTTCGTCATCCACGTGACCGCTTGCCGTTACGAGGAGTTCGAAATTGGTATAAAGCTTCACCGGCTGTTCATGAAAATCCATCTTCTCATCCTTAAGCCAGCGGATCATCCACTCGTAGATAGCTTCCCGAGTTTCGAGTGGAGTGCCATGCGGACCCGGTCCAACAAAAAAGCGCACCTTATCCGCAGCGCCATAGAGATCAAACCAACGCCGAGCTTCCTCATAGACGAGCCTGGCGCCTGCGGGCGTGAAATAGTCGCCTTCGGTTGCCAGGATTAGCCAGGGGGTCGGAGCGGACAACTCGATATAATCGGCCATATCCAGCCCGCTGAAAAGCAGCTTCGGAGGGCTCATTTCCGAATCGGGGTTGGGGCCCGCAAATAGCAGCCGATAGGCATTGACGAAGCAGGCTGGCGCGACCGCTTTGACCCGCAGGTCCAGCGCACCAATGAATGTAGTCAGCGCCCCGCCTCCCGAGCACCCCACAGCTCCCAGACGTTCGGGGTCCACTTCGGGCCGGCTGACCAGATAGTCGAGGGCACGTTTCGCATCCCAAATGAAGTAGCGGGCCACGCTCTCGCCTATGAGAATGTTCTGGGCGCCCGCCTGGACATGCTCAGGGACTGACCACCCTGCCAAGGGCCGGTCCACTCGCCGATCGTAGGTCTGCTCCCTTTCGCCTTGGCCCACGGGATCGAAAGCCAGTACCACGAAACCTTTCAAAGCCAGATTGGCGGCGAGCCGCTGCCCTTCCGGCTTGCCCTCTTGCGTGTGGCCAGCCTGCAAGAGAACTCCCGGATAACGACCGGGCTGGCTGGGCCGGTAAAGATTGGCGGTGACATAAAAGCCGGGCAGGCTCTCGAAGATTACCTTCTCGATCACATAGTTTTCACTTTGGAGACGGCCAGTAATTCTGGGATTCAGCGGCCCGCTATAGTCGGGCAAACCGCCGATCACAGACAAAAGCGTTTGGCGGACGCATTGCTTCCTGCGTTCCGCGTCCGCGACGTTGTGGATTTCCGCAATGGCGCTTTCCCGCCTTTGCAGTTGTTGCTGGGCGATCTGGTCCATCCACCGGAGGAGGGGATCTTGCGCGGGCTGTTGAGCAGAGAGAGACAAGAGACTAAGAAAAGTCGCGCACAGGAGGCAGATGTTCGTAGGTTTCATATGAACAGCGGTAGAAAGGCTCACTGCTGTGCTTCTTCGCGCCTCAGTGTCTTCGCCAGATACTCCACGACCAGCTTCACCTCGGCATCGGACGCCTGCGCTCCCCGAGCTACCATGGTCAGCACCACCGAATTCCATTCCGCGCCGCTCATCCGCTGGCTCGTCACCACGTCGATCGAATGACAACCCGTCCCGCAAGTCTTCTCAACCAATGCCTGCGCTCCGCCCGCTGGTAGCGTCACCGGCCTGAACCCGCCGACTTTTGGCACCCCGCGCCTTGCCGCAGCGGCTGCGGCCACAGCCTTCGAAACCGAAACCGGCAACGGCTTGCGGTCCACATTGGGCAGCGCAAAGGCAACCAGACTATTGCTCACCCCTCCGCCCAGAAACCCGCCGCCCCCCGCTGCCATCAGCACCACGTACTGCCGCTCATCTCTCCCCATGTATGTAATCGGGCTGGTGTGCCCACTCGCCTCCAACTTCACTTCCCAAAGCAGCTTCCCCGTCCGCGAATCGAACGCCCGGAAGCGGGAATCGTTCGTGGCCCCGATAAACACGAGCCCGCCCGCTGTCGCGATGCTACCGCCCAGATTCAGCGTTCCTGTATCGCGTACCCCTATCGCCTCCAGTGCCTCGATCCTGCCCAACACCGAGCGCCACGCAATGTCGCCCGAAGCCAGATCGACTGCGATCAGTTCTCCAAACGGCGGATTCTGGCACGGTATGCGGGTCTCTCGATCCCAGAACCGCGCATACGGCCCGTATGCCGAGGTCCGCAGGTAGTCCGAACCGCGCCTCTCCAGATGCCCCCACTGTCCCACGTTCATCATGTTCACAAACAACAAACCAACCGAGGGATCAATCGACACCCCGCCCCAATTTCCCCCGCCGAGCGTGCTCGGAAAGAACAACGCGTTGCCTTCGAGCGGCAGCGGCGTGTACGGCTCGCCGATCTTCATCCGATTCGCTTCAAACAACTCCCTGCAAAACCGCGCATGTTCCGGCGACCGGTCATACATGTCCTCCAGGCGGAACGTGTTCTTCGCCAGCGGTGGAGGCTTGACGGGAAACGGCTGCGTCTTCGAAGTCACTTCGCCTGGCACCGCCGTTTGGGGCACAGGCCGTTCTTCCATCCCGTACACCGGCTCCCCGGTCACGCGGTCGAACACGAACAACAAAGCCATCTTGGTGATTTCCGCGACCGCCGGAATGACCCGCCCGCCGCGGCGAATGTCAAATAAAGCCGGCGGCGCGGCCAGGTCATAATCCCACAGGTCGTGGTGGACCAACTGCTGGTGCCACCTCCTTGCGCCCGTCCGGGCATCGAGCGCCACCAGAGAGTCCCCGTACAGGCCGTCTCCAACCCGATCCGCGCCATAAAAGTCGGAGGTCGGCGAGCCCAGAGGCGCGTACACAATTCCGCGCTTCACATCGATCGTGAAGAACCCCCACACGTTGGTCCCCGATCGATTCTTCCAGCCACCGGAAGGCCACGTTTCCGATCCCGGCTCCCCCGGCCGCGCCACCGTGTGAAAGGTCCAAAGCAGCTTTCCGGTCTTCGCATCCCAGCCCCGGATATCCCCGTAAGCACCGGCGCTGGGCGATCCCTCGCCATTACTGCACCCGGTAATCACAACATCCCCGAACACCGCGGGTGGCGACTGCAGCGCATACCTCCCTTCCTTCAGATCCCCCAGCACACCTTTCCTGAGGTCCACCCGGCCCTCATTGCCAAATCCCGGTGCTGGCTTTCCGGTGGTCACGTCCAGCGCGAGCAGGAAGAGGCCATTACCGGTGAACACGCGCGGATGCAAGCTGCCCGCTCCCGGCCAATACGCCAAGCCACGGAGAGCCACCGGCGCCGCATCGTATTTCCAGAGCAATTCACCCGTCTCCGGCACGAGCGCATACACGCCATCCGGACCCGTCACATACATCACGCCGTCCACGACAATCGGCACGGCCTCCGATCCCGGCTTTCCCATGCGGAACGTCCACCCAAGCTTTAGCTGTTCGACGTTGCGCGTATTAATCTGCCGCAAGGAGGAGTACCGCATCGCCCCCGGATCGTTGCCGTAGGAAGGCCAATCCGTCTGGGCTAGACCGGCCGCGGACAGCAGGAGCAGTGCTGCATATCGAGTCATCCCACTACTCTATCCCGGATTGCGCTCCCACCCCGGGCGGCAATGCGCTTGAAGCGCCCGGCCGCCTCGCCTGGGCGGCCCGTCCACCAGAAAGAGATGTCTAGGAGCTAATATGGCCGAAGAGATGTTCAGCTTCGCCGAGTTGCGGGAAGCAGTGGCGCCAGCCAAGAGGAGAACTGTGAAGGCCACCGCGATTTTGCCGTTGGCGCTTGCGCTGGCGTGCGCGGCAGCCGATTATCCGGAAGCGCAGATCTCAAACGACGTTCTGCAGGTAAAGCTGCTGCTGCCGGACGCCCACAACGGCTACTACCGCGGCACGCGGTTTGACTGGTCGGGCGCCATTTCGAGTCTTCAATTTCAAGGTCACGAATATTTCGGCAAATGGTTCGACCAATACGACCCGAAGATTCACGATGCCATCATGGGGCCGGTGGAGGAGTTCCTCACGAACGGCATGGGCTTGGGCTACGAGGAAGCGAAACCAGGCCAGAGCTTCGTGAAAATCGGGGTCGGCGCGATTCGTAAACCCGAGGAGCCCACCTTCCGCCAGTTTGGCACCTACGACATCACGGACAACGGGAAATGGACCATCAACAAGACCGCCGGCTTCGTGGAGTTCACGCAGGAACTCTCCGATACCCTCGGGTACGCTTACATCTATAAGAAGACCGTTCGGCTGGTGCCGGGTAAGCCGGAGATGGTGCTGGAGCACAGCCTGCGGAATACCGGCAAGAAGCCGATCTCGACCAGCGTTTACGAGCACAATTTCTACATGCTGGACCACCGGCCCGCAGGCCCAAGTTACATCGTGCGTTTTCCGTTCGAGATCCATCCGCAGGCCGACCTGCATGGGATGGCGGAAGCGCGAGGCAAGGATTTTACGTACCTGAAGGAGTTGCAGGTTGGCCAGTCGGTGGCCACCGCGATGGAGGGCTTCCGCGACACGCCACGCGATTACGATATCCGAGTTGAGAACCGGAAAGCGGGAATCGGCGTGCGGCAAACATCCGACCGGCCCATTGCGAAGCTGTTTTTCTGGTCCATCCGCACTACGGTTTGTCCCGAAGCCTTCATCGATCTCCACGCGGAGCCGGGGCAGGAAGTGAAGTGGAGAATCAGCTATGAGTTTTACAGGCTTCCCCAGTAGCGGAGAAGAGACGTTCCAGCCGGGTCTGCCGGGGCGCAGAGATATCGGCAAGATGGCGCTGGGAGGCGCGCTGGGAGCGCTTCTCGCGCCTCGGAAATCCAAGGCCGCGCTGCATCCGAATGCGCCCGGTATCAAGCTGTGCGCGCAGTCCAGCGCCACGCCAACCGATGAGCAGTTGCTGTTTCTGAAACAGATCGGCGCCGAATATGTGAGCGTTGGAGCGCCTCCGGATATGCGCACGGCCGAGGGTTTCCAGGCCATTAAGAAGCGGTATGCCGAGGCTGGAATTACGGTATGGAACATCGGCAACACCAGCGTGCACAACATGCCGGAAGTGACGCTCAATCTGCCCGGGCGGGACCGGAAGATCGAGGAGTACAAGCAATATATTCGCAACCTCGGCAAGGCCGGTATCTACTATACGACCTATGCGCACATGGGCAACGGCATCTGGTCGAGCGGTCGCGCCATGGTACGCGGCGCCTCGGCGCGGGAGTTCGACATGGCCAGCCCCAATAAGGCCGGAGTGTGGGATGGGAAAACGTGGACGGAGCCGCTGTCGCACGGGCGCGAGTTCAGCAATGAAGAGATCTGGGAGAACTTCACCTACTTCATCAAACAGGTGGCGCCGGTGGCGGAGGAGAACAGTGTACGCATCGGCATCCACCCGGACGACCCGCCGGTGCCGGTGCTGGCGGGCGTGCCGCGTTGCATCTTCGGCAACTTCAGGGGCTACAAGCGCGCGCTGGAGATTGCCGCCGCCCCTAACGTGGGGATCTAGCTGTGCTGCGGGACCTGGCTGGAGGGCGGCAAAGCCTTGACTGAGAAAGACCCCGAGGAGATGATCCGCTATTTCGGCGCCAGGAAGATCTGGAAGATTCATTTCCGCAACGTGAGCGCACCTCTGCCGCACTTCGTCGAAACCTTTATGGATGACGGCTATTACGACATGTACAAGATCATGAAGGCGCTGCACGACGTGAACTTCGACGGCATCGTGATACTGGACCACTCCCCCGCCATGGAGGGCGGTAACTACACCCAGGCTGCCTACGGGTTCGCCTACATGCGGGCGCTGTTAACTCGCGCCAATGCTTAACCACGGCCTGCAAGAAAATGCGGTCCAACCCAAGGTGCGCGTAGAACCATCGGTCGCGTTTTACTCGACGTAAGCCGGGATCATGAAAAGGCAACCTACAACATTGCGAATCGGGGGGCACTGCCGTGGTGCGGGCCGGGCGTCGGGCCTACGCCGCGGCTTTCTTGGCTTTGCGGTAAGCCGCCCAACGCTTCCTGGTGGCTTCTCTTAATGGCTTTCAAACCAGCGGCTGACAATTTCCGCTTCTTGGGCGATGCCGGTTGGGCTTGTTGCTGTTTCTGCGCCGCCCATCTCGCTCGCTGTGCGGCGGCGATCCTAGCGCGCCCAGCCTTGCTTATCGTGCGCCGCTTTTGTGGACTGGCGTGATCCGTTCCGGTTGCCGCGGCCTTTAGCCAGCCTGGGCCGCCTTGACCGAGTTTGAGCTTTGATATCGGCTATCTTCGCTGAGAGCTTTTCGAGTTCGCTCTGATACCCGACGATAGCCATCTCCAGGCTGGTGTTGTCTTTTGGCTGTGCCTGTCTTGGCATAGTGGTTCTCTCCCTTAGAACACCAAACGTGGACTGTGTTTTAATCAGTCTCTTCGCGACTTGATTCTAGCACTGATGGGCCTGCCAACTGGCAAGCGGCGGTGCCAGCCCAAGGGTGGCTGCCGCGACTGTCCAGCAAGCCGGTCGGATACCAGTCACCACCAGATGTTGCAAGCTTTCGTGGACGACGCAACGCTGCGCCGAGCCGAGGAAGAACTTGATGCCATGAGCTACCAGACCCATGAGTTTGGTGATTCGGCTGCGCCGGAGGGCGCGCCAGCGCCCTGAAGAATGGGGGAGGCGGGCGTACGATGTTGCCAGTCCAGGCGTCGATGGCCAAAACGACTCGCGTCGGCGGGATTCACCCTGCCTGCGCCCCCTTGGCCTCACCTTAGGATGTTATTCTGACGGGTGAAAGTGTACGTTCATGTGCTTCCGTACCGCGCTAGCGGTGGGATCTTTCGGATTCATGGGCTTCCTGGCTCTGCTGCACGCGCAAAGACCCTTTAAAGAATACCCGGCAATCGAGTACGAGGATTTCCCGCTTCCCCCCGATTGGAAGGATCAGCAGCACGAATGGGTCCGGGCGCGTCTTCGGTATCCCGATATCTTTGGTTATCCGGACCATTCGCGCCTTCGCCTGAGACCCAACCGCCCGTGGCCCGGTCAGTGGACCATGGATTACCCGCGATCCGACCGACACCTGCTCGCAGGTGTCCGCCGGCTGACGCGCATCGATACGCGTTCGGTCGAGCAGGTTGTGGATCTGGACGGCACCGATGACGTTTACAACTGGCCGATCATGTACGCGGTCGAGGTCGGCCATTGGCTGCTTCCCCAGGAGCAGGCCAACCAATTGAGGGAATATCTGCTCCGCGGCGGTTTCCTTATGGTCGACGATTTTCACGGATCAGAGTTGTGGCCCGATTACGCGACCCGGGAGCCACTGAACGAGTAGGAAACTTTCGTCCACAGCATCAGGCGGGTCTTTCCCGACCACCCCATCGAGGACATCCCTGACGACGACCCGATTTTTCACANNATTTGGGCGATGCCTGGGAGTGGTCGGACGATGCGAGATACGCGGAGAAGTGGGCCTCCCTCGCTTACCGCATCGCGATGAACTATTTCATTTACGATCTGACACATTAGGAACTTGTTCAGGTTACCTCAAGCGGTGAATGTGATGACTAAACCGCCACTGTCAGTTTGATTCCATCGTTCGGCGCGTGGATTAGATCCTGCTTGGTGCCGAGGTACCGCTCAGTTGTTTGGACTGACGCATGGCCCAGTAGCAACTGGATCTGCTCAAGGTCGGCCCCGGCTGCTCGGCAGAATTTCGCGCAGGAGCGGCGTGCGTCGTGGGGCGCAATGCCTGGGACTCCGGCAGCCGTCGCGTATGGGCGCAGCATTTGCCAGACAACCTTCTCGGACAGCACGTCGCCCTGTACTTGGTCGCCTCGGTTGACGGGCCGGAACACGTAGCCGTCTACCACGCCGGCTGGAGCGGTCCAGGCATCCATGGCCACCTTGACCCAAACCGGCATCGGCACCGTGCGGACGCGCCCGTGCTTCCCGTACAAATCCACGATGCACCAGCGGCCATCCCGCTGCTGCACATGCGCCATCGTGAGCGCCGCCACTTCCGACCGGCGCAAGGCGCAGCCCAGGAGCACGGCGATGATGGCCCGGTCGCGTAGGCCCTTCAGTGTCGTGGTATCCGGCACGTTGAGGAGCGCCTGGGCCTGTTTCAGGGACAGCCAGTTGCCGGCGCGCACGCCGATGGATTTCGCGCTCTTCACGCGCTGGATGCCGGCGGCCAACTCCGGTGCCAGCAGCCCGTTGTCGGTCGCCTCCACCGCCAGCTTGCGGATGGCCGACATGCGGACGATGATGCTTGACGACCCCAGCCCGCGTTCCTCCAGGGTTACGCGCCACGCGCTTACGGTGGCCTTGGTAAAGCCCGGCCGCGGCTCCTGGGCGTACCAGCCGAAGAATTCGTCCAGGGCCATATTGTAGACCCTTTTGGTGATGGGCGACGAAACCGAATCCAGCACAAGGCTCTTCATCCGCCGCCATTCGGTTGCTCTGTCAACTACGGTTAACTCGTTCATTCTACACCTCTTAATGGGCAATATCGGTAGCCAGGACGACCTTACCTCTGCACGGTGGGAACAGCAAGCGTTTTGAGTATCATTACCGGCCAGAAGTTATTCAGCTCCAAAATAAAGGGTCAGGATTCCTCTCCCCAAACTCGGGACTCTTGATTTCGATCTTTCTTCAGTATTAACTTGGCCTATGATCAATCGAAGAATTTTGCTGAGCGGTGCCGGTGCGCTCGTGGCGCAGGCAGTGCTTTCCTCCGCACCGACACCGAGTGGCAGTAAGGTGGTGTTCCGGCACGACGTGCCGGACCTTGACCTGAAGGACTGGTCCGTTACGGCTGTGGAAGTCTCGTATGCTCCTGGCGAGAGTTCGCCGGCGCACCGGCATCCAGGCATTACCATCGTTTAGTACCTTTATTCTCAAAT
>PKYZ01000477.1 GCA_003132865.1 Bryobacterales bacterium | reverse complement strand
CACTTTTCGGATAGGAGCCCTACTTCCAGACAGGTCTTTGGACGATTCGGGTCGTTGAAGTCGACTGTCTCTACCGCGACTGGCCGCCCGGCACCGACGGCTTTCGCGATTTCTTGAGCGAGCCGTTCTTTCTTTGTCTTTCCGTTGGATCGTGCGGTTGTGGGAAGCATGGCGTTTAGGGTCGAGACAGCTCTATAAACGGAAGCGCGACTTCAAAAATGGACAGGCCACCGTGAGTTAGCGCGGGGTAACCGCCCGAACTCTTCCATTTTCGCCGGCCGAGGACAAGCCGGCGGGTCCCATGCTCGGATTGAATCTGTAGGTCGAGGGGAGGAATCCAGGGTCCGGTGTTGCCGCCGTTGGCCAGACGCCCACTCTTGAAAGTTTGCTGCAGATATCTGGCTTGGTCTTCATCCTCGGTCAGAGGGAAGTGCCCAGTTGCAGCGTAGCCGTGATCGGATGTAATCACGAGACGGCGCCCCGTTGTAAGCCGCTGCACGAGATGCCAGAAGTCCTTGCTGGTGAGTTGCTGGGCGGCTTCCTTGGCCAAGCTTTCCAGGCTTACATTACCGGAATCAACGCGATCGTCCGGCCAGTGGTGCCACAGAACGAAATCGGGATCGGAAGTGACGTAGGCGGCCGACTCGGCCCACGGAATCCCGACGCACTCGGTCTTGGCACCAGGGAAGCAGTGCCCGCTGCCTGCGCCGTTGGACTCCAAGGACGAGCGCTGAGCGAAACCGAGCGCCTTGGCAAAAGGAGTCGTCTCGCCGGGCATCTCGGAAACATGCACCCGCGCCGACTGAACTGTGTACCCCAACTTCGGCGCCGCATGCAGAATCCACGGTACTTCCCGCAAGGATAACGCATCAAGGATCAGAACCGCCCGGCCCGGACCGCCTTGCGACCACCACGAAGCCAGAGCCTGTGTATTGCGCGGCGCACAGCTTTCCATCTGCGGCCATAAATCATAACCGGCGGTGGCGAGATATAGGTCGAGCGGATGGAGTTCGCGCTCCCGCCTCATCACTTCTTTCGTTGGCGAGTCGATTGTGATGGGCTCGGCACAAACGCTCCATGCGTAATCCAGGATGGTTCGCCACGCCTCGCCTGGCGTTTCACTCTGGATTCGGCGGGCAAGGCCCAATGGAAGCGCCATTACAAGGACTCCTTGTCCAGGTCCAACTCATATGAAATGCCGTCCGGAAGGCTCTTCAGGAGCTTCTGCAACTGGGCGCCGGTGATTTGATTCACTTTGAGATTCACGTTCTTCACGCTTGTCGCGGGGCCCACGCCCCATGATTCCGTCTTCCCCAGGAGATTCAGTGCCGACGTGGCTGGGGCGTGGCAGGTGACAAGCGGCGCAGGTACGGGTCCTCCAAAGATGGAATCGGGATCTGGCGACGCGACACCGTCTGGCTGCAGTCCACCTGAGGGGGCGTCGAGAGGCGTGGGAAAGAGCGAGCCGGTGGTTGGCGGTTGAATGCCGCCAGGCGTCGGCGGGGGAACCGGCGGTTTGTATCCACCCGCCGCCGGTACCGTATCAGGCAGGAGAATCCAGGTTTCCTCGAGGTGCTTCCCGGAGGGGATTTTCGCCTTCATCCGGTCGTATGCCTGATCTGCATCCTCACCAGGTTTGGCCTGCAAGAACTCCAGCCCGCGGATGTTGATCGCGATCTTGCCCTTGGCGCACACGCGAACCAGACGTTCCTTCGCTTCGACGTCGCCGAGCCAGGGAATGCAGGGAGCCTGGTTCGGACGCGGTTCGCCAAGTTCCAGGATCAGCTTGGCCACCGTTTCGCTGTTCTTGGCGTGGGCCATCACCAGATCCTCAAATTCCTCAGGGATGAAGAGGTTCTGGCGTACGGACTCGTCAATCGCCTCCGGGATTCGTTCGCCCTGTGCTCCATGGTTCTCGATGTGGAAGTGACACTTCTTCGGCTCCTGATAGTTCCAGGTGTCGAGGATGGCGTAGCGGTCGAACCGGACTTTCAGGATGCCGTGCAGCTCGCTCCTGTACTTCGTGTGGAGCTTCGCATACTCGCTATCTTCTTTCCTCCATTCCTCCGCTTTGACGATGGCACGGGCGAGGATGATCAGGTCCCGATCAAGGAATGCGTTCTGACTACCAGATTTCGGAATGAGAAAGCGAATCGTGTTCCGCCGGCGGGGGACATGGGTCTTGAGCCACTCCCCGAGCCGAGCATGAAAATCGTCTGGCTCTTCCGGCATGACGAGGATGGGAATACGGTCGTCCCATTGATCCGGATGTTCCGCGGGGTCGAGGTCATCCCATGGTTTCTTCAGCCAGTCTCCCCGCAGCACGATCACACGAAATTTGTTTGGTGCGTCTCCCGCGCCGCCTATGACGTACCGCGTCTCCAAGGCGAGCTGAGTCAAATCCTCGCCGCCCGTGAACAGCTTGTCGTTCCGGGCGAAGGACATCAACTTGGCGCGCTGATTTTCTGGTTCGAGGAAAACGAAGCGGGTGCCAATTTCGTGAATGTTGAAGCTGTTATCCGCGACCTTGCGCAGCTCGACCTGGAAGAAATTGTCATCCAGCGCCGTGTCGCGCGTGATGTCGGTGTGGATCGTGGCCGGTTCTGCGCCAGCCAGCTTCTCGACCGCAAGGGAGCGCAGCCAGAGGGCGCTCATGATCTCGTCCAGATGGGGCACCGGCCGGAGACAGGACCTCCTTGACCTGTTCCAGATTTCGAATCGCCTTCTCGCGCAATACGTTGTGATGCTGGTTGGATACCGAGTCGAGCAGGGCGCCGATGGCGTTCTGCTCGTCATCGATTGGAAAATCGGCCGCGGTCAGGACCGGCGATTTGTCACCGCGCTGCTTAAAGAGGTTAGCGAGGATCAGGATCAGGTCCCGCGTCTCCTGCGCGCTGGTGGCCACAAGCACCTGGTCTTCGAGCAATTGGAGGAGTTGCGGCGAGAACGGCCACGCATCGTCGAACGTCCTTCGGATTTCCGCATGGTCCGACGCCGGCGCCTGCGCCAAGCGCGGGTGCTCCGAGATGTGGGCCTCGGCGAGTGATTCAATCGAAGGCGGAGGGATCTGGAGGCGGTTTTCGAACAGCCTGTGCAGCAGCAAGCGCTGGCGGTCGCGCCGCGCATATGGCCCCTTGAAATCGATCCGAGCGGGGTCCACTCGGTGAATCTGCTGGTAGGCATCGGTGTTGCCGTTGCGCACAGAGACGACCAATAGCAGCAGTTCGGGGTGAGACTTGGCGATCTCAGAAAGGATTTGGATAAAGTTGAGTGCCCAGTTCTTCCACGGATACTGCTTGGTGTTGGTCAGGCCGTCGAACCAGGTTTGATACTCGTCGAGAATGAGAGCGGTCGGCTGCTTCTGAAGCAATTCCAGCGTCAGATCGTAACTTAAGATGTCGGTCTTCCCGGCTCCTTGGCCTTCCCACTTACCCCGGATGTAAGAGCCATGAGGATGCCGCTCCAGCAGCAGGTCCCACAGGAATTATAGTTCTGGTGGACCAGGCTTTCCGTGATGACGTACATGCCCTGGCGTAGCGGCAACGTCGCCATTTTGGGGTACTGGAGGCGGCTGGCCCAGACGTCCAGCCATGCCTGCGTCGCTGACTGGTCGGTGAGGGCGTGGTATAGCACGGCCATCAGGTGCGATTTACCTTGGCCACGCTCACCGATGAAGACTACCGGGCGGTCGTTCTTGGGGCCGATTGCTTCGATTGCAGACAGCAGGTCCGTTGTCGGGTAGCTGATTTCCAGAAATTCAGGGGCGGGGCGCTGGGTGGCACCGGTCTTCTGAGCATTTGACAGCTCGATCATGGTGCCCGAGATTCGCTTGGTGCGGAATTCGGGTCGAAGGTTTAGTCCAAGCATAGCGTTGCGCGTCCGCTTGCCTCGACAGATTAGAAAGAATTCGGGGCAAGGGCCGCATTTATTCTATCCCTTTACGGCCGCGTCTGTACTGTGAAAACTGAGGATTTGTCATCCAACTCGGTAGCATCGGTTCGGTCGCTCCTGAACCCGGCGTGCCGGTGATCTTGAAGCCTGCACACAGACGAAAGGCATTTCCGGTCGTTACGGAGCCTTCTCTTGGGTGTGGCGGCGAGGTTACACCGCCACTCTCAGCTTGATACCATCGTTGGGCGCGTGGACCAGATCCTGCTTGGTACCCAGGTACCTCTCCGTCGTCTGGACGCTCGCGTGGCCCAGGAGCAACTGGATTTGCTCAAGTTCCCCGCCCGCGGCGCGACATAATTTCGCGGCCGTCCGGCGACAATCATGAGGCGCTATGCCAGCGACGCCGGCAGCCTTGGCATACGGCTTAAGCATCTGCCAAATAACCTTTTCCGAGAGCACGTCGCCCTGCACTTTGTCGCCACGCTTCACGGGCCGGAACAAGTAACCGTCCACCACGCCGGCGGGGCCGGTCCAGGCGTCAATTGCGACCTTCACCCAGGCCGGCATCGGCACGGTCCGCACGCGGTTGTGCTTGCCCACGAGGTCCACGATGCACCAGCGGCCATCCCGCTGCTGGACGTGACCCATCGTGAGCGCCGCCACCTCGGACCGGCGCAAGGCGCAGCCCAGGAGCACCGCGATTATGGCGCGGTCCCGTAGGCCCTTGATCGTCGTGATATCCGGAACGTTGAGAAGCGCTTGCGCCTGCTTCAGCGACAGCCAGTTCCCCATCCGCACGCCGATGGATTTCGCGCTCTTCACCCGCTGGATGCCGGCGGCCAGTTCCGGCGCCAGCAGGCCGTTGTCGGTGGCCTCCACGGCCAGCTTGCGGATGGCCGACATGCGGACGATGATCGAGGAGGACCCCAGCCCGCGTTCCTCCAGGGTTACGCGCCAGGCGGATACGGTGGCCTTGGTGAAGCCCGGCCGCGGCTCCTGGGCGTACCCCAGGCGAAAAACTCATCTAGGGCCATGTTGTACACGCGCTTCGTGATCGGCGACGAAACAGAATCGAGCACGAGGCCCTTCATCC
>PKYZ01000562.1 GCA_003132865.1 Bryobacterales bacterium | reverse complement strand
GGGCCTAGGAACTTCGGGCTAACGGCACGCTCGTCGCCTACGGTCGGGCCGACGGGGTTCTCGACCATGTCTTTTTCTGGCAGGCTGCGGCCGGACCCAATACCTTTGACTCCCTGTCGGACATACTCGCGGCGTGGAATCCGGCCGGTCGATCGGTTTTGTTTTGCCCGCTGTTCGATCCGGCTACCGCAACCGCCGCATTCGACAGGCTTTCCGCGTCACCCAACCTGCCGGCCTGCTGGGGCAAACTCGCATACTGGCGCGAATCCAGATTCACCGGTACTCTGCCCGCTGACAACTTCTTCCCCACTGGGGATGCAGTACCGGTTCTGATCGGTGACATCAGTCTGGGACTCGATGTCGGCACGGCACCGAACACACTGGACGACTTCACCATTGCTCCCGACGCTTCCGGAAACAATCTCACGCTGACTCTCACCGCCTCCCCGAAAGCCCAATGGAGCATCGATAACGCCTCCGGCGGGAAGTTGCTCACTTTGTCGCTGGACCGTGCCTCAGGATTCGTGGCCGGTTCCGTGGGCCTTTCAATTCCATGGCCCGCGCCATCCGCTCCGCATCCGCTCAGCCGCGCGGGGTTCGTCTTCATCGCCGGGCCTCAGGCTTCTCCCGCCCCGGGCGGCGATCCGGCACCCTGCCGCGTCTGGACATCTCAGTTCAGCGACGAGGTCGTCGCCTCAGCCGGAGCCGGCGCGAAATGCAGCGTGTTCCTGGATCCCCGTGACGACCTTCGTGCACCTGACTGGCTCGCCGGGGAAATGAACTCCCGCCTGCTATTCGGCGACGCAGAGGTCCATTCCTCATTCTTCACCTCAGCAGGCGCTCGCTTCGCCTTGACACCCGCTAAGGACGCCGCAGCGCGCCTCGGCTTCGTCTATGATCGAATGCTGGCCGATCAGAGCCTCATCACTTCGGGCAGCCAGACCCTGTTCCATCCAGAAGGCGACTTCACAATCAAGGGTCCAGCAACGGGCGATCCGGCTCCTCCGCTAAACATCCTCGCCCGCGATTTTGTCGCGGGTTCAGCCGCCACAGAATTCTTCGATCTCAACAACGCCACCCACATCCGGTTCGTCAAACGCCAGCCCGCGTTCATTCTCGAAGGCGAAAGCGGTTCCCCGGCCGCCCGGAGACTTCTCGACGACCGCAGCGGCGTCGCCATCACCTCTCACGTGCAGTTCCTCGCGGTGGGCGCTGCGCCCGCACCTATCGCTGTACCATTCCACTCCCAACCCGCCGAGGCGCCGCTGTTCGTATCAGAGCCCAACGTTGCCCCGGACCATCTGCGCCGCCGCCGCCAGCAGTACGGCACGCTACAGGTTCCGGTGCCTGTCTTTCCGAGAGCCGGTTACCAGCCTGCCGACGACAACGCCAACCGCGATATCCTCCGCTTCGACGCCACGCATCTTTCGCAGTACCGCCGCAACAAGGCAGCACCCATTCCTGCGCCAACTCCCGATCCTCTCGACATCGCGGCCCCGCATACCGAAGACGCAGGTGCCGACCCGGCCGCAACTCTCGCCATCACTCCCCAGGGTCTACTCGCCGAAGTCACCGCGGACGGCCACTACTCGCGCCTCTACTTCGGCAATCCGGACAGCGAGGCACCCCACACCGATTTTTCGATACGCATTTGCAATTCAGATCCCGTTCTCTATAGCGACATCCAGCAGGCTCTTGCCGGAAACCAGCTCTTCATGGTTTTCAGTAACCCGACGCCGCAGGCGCTCAACACCATCTCTCCCTCCGGCACGCTCTACGCGCGGGAATTCCAGTTCTCCGTCGGCCCGGACGGTCTCGATACGGCAGCGCCGTGCGCGAATATCGGCAAGCCGATGAGCGCATCGGTTGTCATCGTCAAATACTTCACGGGCAAGAGCCTCGACACTCTCATTCAGGATACGAGCCAGTGGGCCTGCCAGATCGCCCTCGCGCCGAAAGGGAACGCCGGAATCAAAGAGCTCACCAATCTCGGCGACGCGCCCTCGCGCAATACTGACCAGTATCTCAAGGGCCTCGAGACCCTGTGGTTCGACCCTTCGTGGCAGGGCATTCTCGTACTCGACCTGCCCGTCCCCCTCATGCCCAACATCCTGGAGGCGCTTCGGCCGGGGCTGAGTCCGGATCTGGTCAGCCTGCGCGCCCATCACTTCGGACTCAACGTGGTCCCTGCACGAAAATCGGACCTCACCCTCCCACCCAAAACCACGCCGAAGCGTCCCGGCGCCGCCTTCGGCCTCGTCCAGTACGACCAGAAGGGTAGGACCAAGCCCCCCGTCCCCACCAAAGGGGACAAAGAGCCGGGAGCCGCCAGCGACCCGGACCGCAGCTACCGATTCATCGTCGACTCTCTCCACCTAGCCTTCGCAAACAGCCAGATCTCTACTTTCCAGGCAAAGGTGTTCGTGAAGTTCGACTACCTTTTCTGGGACAAAGTGGCTCCGAACGACGGTGGTTTGAAGTCGCTCGAACTCGACGGTTACTACGAGAGCCGCACGCTGCCCGACGGAAGCACTGGGGATGTTTTCAGCCTGATCAGCCCCACGCCGATGACGGTGGATTTTCCCGCTCCGTCGTTCCTGAAGACGCTCACAATCACCCGTGCTCAGCTCAGCGTCACGTCGGTGGATCGCAATCCGGCAAAGAAAGCCAACCAGAAGCTGACGGCAGTCATCGACATCGACGGCACGCTCACTCTCAACGAAAAGCTCACGCACCTTCCGCTGTTCACGGTCAAATCGATCCGCCTGTCGTCGTTCGGTTTTCAGTTTACATACGACTACGGGGACCCGCCCCGACAGCAGCCGTCCCTTTCCTTCGGCTTCAGTGCCCCGCGCATTTCCGCCGACATCGACTTCAACCCCGGCGACGCGGCGTCGCTGCTCTCTTTCCTGCCCGTGAAGATCAAGGGCATGAGCGTGGCGTTCGGCAACCTTCTCGATCTCGGCGATCTGAACTTCTCGCCGATCAACTTCGGCAACCTGGACACCGGGGGTGCGATGGGCACGAAGTTCCACTTCGGCTTCCTCATGGACTTGGATCTAGGATCGATCGGCAAGCTGGCGGGCGATCTTAGTGGTCTGCACGTTCCGCTTCTTCTCGGCTGGAAAGGTGGCAGCAGTCCCAGCTTCGCCTTCGGCATCCAGTTTCCGACCTTCAACGGGAAGATCGACATCGGCATTCAGCAGTTCATCCGCCTGCAGGCGGACAAGCTCAACATTCAGCGATGCCTCGACGCGGGCAACAACCTTACCGCCGTCGCGATCCAGGCGGTTCGCGCCCGCGTCGTCTTCCTCGGGAAGCAGTGGCCGGCCGAAAGCGCCATCGCGTTCGTCATCTTCATCAAGACGGAATCCAACCGCAAGCCCAGCTGGGCTCTTGGATTTGAAACAGCCGACAAGACGTGGTACGTGGGCGGCGGTTATCGCATTACTCTCGACGGAACCAAGGCCAATGACACCAAGGGGATCGTAAAAGAGTTTCACGACAAGCTCTCGGGCATCGGCGAAGCCACGAGTGTATGCACGCTTCTCGACAAAGCCAATCCCGCTTCCGACAACTGGAGCATTGCCGCGCAGTACAAAGGGGGCTTTACCGTCGGCGTAGCTCTCTCCGACCCCGGCGTCTACGGCCTCGATCTCAACATCTCCGGCTTCGACCTCGACCTTCTCTATCGGCGGGTCAACGGGCAGTTGGGCATCTTCTCGATCGAGTTTTGCCTGCCCGGACCCATGCGCACCATGCAGTTCGGCGCCGCCACCATCCGCCTGCCCGTACTGCGGCTCGAAGTTCACACCGACGGCGGTTTCTTGGCCGACTTCGGCTTCCCTTGGAACAACGACTTCTCGCGTAGCGCCCAAGTCGAAATCGCGATCTTCCTCGGTTCTGGCGGCTTCTATTTCGGAATCACCGCCGCCTCCGCGTCTGACCTGCTCAGTTTCCAGGGTGGCTACGGTTACAGCGCTTCGGACCCCCAGCTTCTGAACGCCATTCGCACTCTGCGGCTCGGCTTCGCGGCGCGGGTCGGGATCGGCCGCAGTTTCACCATCGGCATTCTCAACGCAGAAGCATCCATCACGATCTTTGGCGGTCTTGAGGGAGCAGCCGGTTATCGCCCCGGAGAGAAGAATCTCTTCAATCCCACCCTCTGGGCTCTCCGAGGGTTCGTGGGCCTGATGCTCGACATCTCGGCAAGGGTAAGCTTCGCAATCATCCAGGCGTCCGCGCGAATCCTCGCCTATGCCGACGTCGGACTTGAGATCCGTCGCGTCCTAGTAAAGCAGGGCTCCAATCACTATCTGATCACCCTGCCGTTTGTCGTTTTCGCCGATATCGGATTAACCGTCGGAGTCGATGTGGGAATTCACGTCGGCTGCGTCAGCGTCACCATTCATCTCTCCTTTAGCGCCACGTGGCACTTTGAGGAGACACTGGGCGGCCTATCCCAGCCGGAGCCTTACAGTGCCGGCGACCCACAACTGGCGGCCGCCGATCTCGACCTAGTCGACATCGCGACCCTGAACCCCGCTCTGGCGGATGCCCCGTTCGCATGGCTCCTCGGATACAAGTACTGGACCGATTCGCGCGACCTCAACATCTACGCTACAGTGCTCCCCTGCATGGCCAATGCCAGCGACGTCGGCGAGGCCGGGGGCGCGAAGACCTGTGTGGTCGGCACGATGATGCTGCAGGTTCTGCCCGCCGATAACTGCTTCGGCGATCTGGCGCGCTTCCTAACCGGCTGGGTGCTGTTACCATCCGCCACCGGCAATCCGAGCGATTATGACAATCCGCCGATCACGCTGGGCACCGTGAGCGACATGCAGATTCGCATGAAGCAGAAGACCTTCTGGACCGGCTTCCCCAACGCAGTGCTCACCGTGGTCAAGAACCAGTTCGTGCCAGCGCTCAAGACGTTGCAGCAGAATCAGGACGAACCGTTTGCGGTGATTCCGCCGTGGCCAGGTTCCTCGTTCCGCTACGTTCCGGCCGGCGGCCCGCCGGTGATCGGAACCCCGTCAAAAGTCATGGAGCAAGGCAGTCCCATGGACGGCGACAATGCAGCCTTTGTCGAATACTGCCGGCACCTGATCGTCGGAACAGTCTCGGAGATGGGGCTGCTGATCCAGAACACGCAAGGGGAGTCCCGCAACGATAGGGCGAAGTCCCTGAAATGGTCCGAAATCTGGAGTCAGATGTTCGCGAAACCATAACTGCGCAATCGTAAACACGAGGAATCGAAAATGCCGACGAACAAAGATCCAGAATCCCGTCTCGACCGTGTCGCGCGCGACCTTTCCCGCACTCTGCTGCACGGCGCCCGGCCGGCCGACGCAGGCAAAAATGTCCGGCCCGCCACTGTCCTTACTGGCCAGCAGATCCGCGTCGATCTGCCCCCCGGCGATCTCAATTTTGCCTTCACAACGGGCGGATCGAACAGCCCGCTGACCGTCGATCACGCCCAAGCGGCCGCCACCGATCAGTTCATGACGGATGCACTGGGAAACGACAGCGCGAAATACCTGAGCCTCAGCGTGGATCCCGACATCCCGACCTGGGTCTTCATGCAGCGTCAGTTCTCGCTCACGAATCCGCCCACCACCGCGGAGAGTGTTCCGGCGGGGACTCTCACAGTCGCGAAGCTTCCTTCGTCCGTTCTGAAGGAGGTCGCGAACCATTCCGGCGACAGCTACGTCTCGCTGTGGTCCATCGACCCGGTGAAGCAGACAGGCACACTGATTCCAGCCGCGAACTGGCAGCCGGCCATCTTCCTGCGCTTCCCCTTGCGGAGGATCAGTAAACCCGCCAGCGTACCCGAGGGCACCCAGGTGTACGAACTCGTCGGCACGCCGGAAGGTGATCGCTGGTTTCTCGATCAGCTTGGGTTGCTGCCGGGACCGGTGGTGGGAAACCCGCCAAGTGTCTCGAGCATTTTCCTCACGCTCGAAAAGAAGGACAGCCAGGGAAAACTGCTACGCACGCCGGCGCTCGCCGAGTGGTCGATCGCCCGCACCAATCTGACACAGGAATCGCGCCCCGCCGAACTCATGGATTTCGCGATCGGCGCGCCGCCTCCCCCGCCCGCGTTCCCCTACATTGTGCTCTCCGGCGATCCGGGGCAGGGTCAAGAAGCGCTGCGGCTTCTCGGCATGGCCAGTATCACCAATTCCGGCGGTTACTACTTCGCTGGCGCCACCGGCTGGACCGACGCAGAGAGTCTGATCCTCGCCGTACTCCTCAAGCCAAAGGCCGATCCGGACGCTTCGAACAAAGAGAGCGCGTGGGTGCCTCTCGCCGCCAATGCCCTCGCCCTCGCCAGCGGGGCGGCTCCCGACACCGTCCGGTTCAACGGCCTTCAGGAGGTCGAAATAACGCCGTACACGCCTCCGGGCACCATTTCGTTCGGATGGACCCGCACCGTGCCGAAGGATCCGGCTACACCCAAGGACAAGTTCGGCTACGGCACCCTCAGCATCGTCGACTATTCCGCCACAGATGGGTCGGGACAGGTAGTGCCCATGCCCGACGCCATCCCGGTGATCTCCCCGATGCAGGCTCTGACGGGTAACCACTATCAGAAGCTTGGTTCCGGAGCTGCTCCTGGTCCCGAAGATCTCTCCGCCCTGGGAGACCCCGATACGCCCGGCAGCTCCGCCATGCGATTGCTGGCTGCGCACCACGTAGACATCGTCACCGCCGCCGATCCCACCGCGACGGAGATCCATTACTATCGCGGCACGCTGGTCTGTTACGACAGGAAGAGCGAATCTCCCTGGCAACGACTCAGCGATCCGAAGCGGCGGCAGATCTCGGTCAAGCCCGGCTTCCGCGACGTCTTCGGCAACCGGTTCGACGCCGCTTCGGGCCCGGTGTTCCAGCTTCGCCTGTTCTATACCGACGCGATCATCAGTCCGGCCGACTGGCCCGGCCTGCACTTCGCCGTATATCCCGAGACGCAGACCAGACAGCCCAGCCTGACGGTCGAGCTCATATACGATAAGAACGGTTTCGACGATAAACGCGGCCAGCGCCTCCGCGAGATCCGCGATCAGCTCCGGGGAGTCGCGGGCGACGTGACGGTTTCGTTCCTGGCCGATCCCCTGATCAGTGGCCCGAAGTCTCTCGACCGTCAGAAACTGATCCAGCACCTCGATAGCTGGGCCAACGGCGACGCGCAGCTCGTGCTGCCTCTCGGGAGTTTTCCATGCGACGGGGCGGTCGCCGATCTCACTCGGTTCGAACCGAAGGTACGGATCGAGCGCAAACCGGATTATCTGCCGGCGGACGCTGATCTTCCGAAGGACCAGATCCTCGCCGCCCTGATCCGCAACCAGCTCACTTCGGTTACGGTCGCTATCACGTTGCAGACCGATGCGGCCCCCACTGCACCACCGAAACCCGGCGACCCCGAAAGGCATGACGAATTCCGCCTCGTCGCGCAGAAACTCAAGGGCGTGATCGCGTCCCCGCGCGGCCTGCAGGTAGGATTCCTGCGCGACCACCTGAACCTGCATGAGATCTGGCTCATCCCCAACTCCCTCTTCCCGTCGGTACCGGCAGGCGATGCCTCCGCGGCCTGGTCTTTCGCGACGCCATGCCCGCTGCGCAACGTGCTCGGCAACGAGTCGTTCGAGACGCCGGACTTCACGAGAACCACAACCAGCAACCCGATGTGGAAGAAGTACGGACTTCCTCTTGCGGGCCAAGCGGCGGTCGACCAGGATTTCGACGAACTCGGGCGGATTGCGTTTCGCATGCTGGAAAGCGAAACCGCGGATCTCGGCTCGCTCATGCCGCGCGCCAACGCCGTCACGATGCGGTCGCTGCTCAAATCGCGGGAAAACATCGCGAACCAGCTCGCTATTTTCAACGGCACGGGTAAGGACTCGGGATTCGTTGTCCCACTGCTCGACAAAACTTCGCCCGGGGATCTCTATACGGCCGCTGTTACCCGAATTGCAAAGGACTCGTTCCTCGGCGACCTCAGCTCCTTCTACGCCGTCTCCACTATTCTGCAGCTTCCGCTGGAGAAGCCAGGCAATAGGAAGATCCAGACGTTTCAGGGCAAGGTGGCGAACAACGCTAAACCCGGTCAGCCGCCTGATCCGAAGCAGCCAACGTTCTCTGAAATTCTGCTCGGCGGCGGCGACCCGAAGGTCACCGTTCTTTACGATCTACCTCCGCAAGTGACTGACCCCGGGGATGTGCCGGCGTTGCCGTCTCTTGTGGTTAACATCTTCCACGTGCAGAAGCCTCTGCCAGGCGCGCCGTCGGGCGCGAGCCCCTTCAACGAAGGCCCTGGATTGAACTGGCCGCGCCTTTCGAGCTTACTTGGAAAGGCTTTCCGCAATCGATCCCGGTAGCGGCCCGTGTGTTTCCTTCAAAGCCCATTATCCGGTCGACTGAAACAAGTCTGCCCGCTCTGAAGCCCGGAACCACAGGGGGAACGCCACAAAAGGTCACGGGATCAAACGCGGCTCTGCTCTCACGGTGGGGATGGAAATTCTCCTTCAGCCTGGTGAACGGGGTGGGGGAGGACACCGTGCATGTCACCGTTCGCTACCCTCAGTACCAACCAGCGTCCGCTGAACTGAAAGATCTTGACCTCGCCGCCGACTGGTATCCGGTTTCTCTGCTGAACAGTCTCGTTGCACTCAAATTGCTGCGGGACAACCGGGACAGCGCCGCCATCGGCGGAAAGCGCCTTGGCGTGCTCGACGACCTCGCGCAGTCGCTATTGCGGTACCTGAGCCTGGGACCCGTATTGAGCGCGCAGCCCGATGCTCCGGTCGGCGGGGATAACGATTCGCTCGACGTCTTTACGGTCGGCTTCCTGACGCCTGGCATCGCAAACGATTCGCGCCAGGTGATGAAGGGCCCTATCGAAGTCACCTGGACGCCGCCGTCCAAGGAGACGACCCGGATCGACACGGCCATTCTCGAAGCGCTCGGGGCATCGAATGGCAATAACGCCTGTCTCACGGGAACCAGTCCCGTTCGCGGCTATAAACTCAGCCTGACTCTGAAACGGAATGAAGCCTTCGTCGGCCGGCCAGCCAACGGGTTGCTCGTCTACCAGTGCGCGCCGGTCGAATCGCCGGTAGACTGCCGCCCCCTCAACCTCTGGGGGCAGCTCGTTTTCGACATGACCGGTCAGACTCTGGAGTCGGCCCTGCAGGCTTTCTTCGACAGCATCTTCCACCAGGCAGATCTGACGCAACTCAGCATGGAGGCAGGTATCTCGCTGTCATGGAGCAAGGGCTCCATGAGCGCGGTCACTGCATTTTCGATCCTTCCCGCCGATCTGAAGCCCGCAGACGGAACAGCACACGGTGTCGCTACTTTCGTGCATGACAAGTGCGTGGCTCTGCTCGGCACCGGTGTACTTCAGCCACCTGACACCGACTCGGCTGCCATTCGTCTGCGCGTCAAAATCACGGCTCCGGACAAGGACACGCCCACGGGGCCGCGCACGTTACTTGAGATCACCGCGATCGATTTCCCGCTGCCGGCTGCGTGAGGATCGGGGTGTTTTCCACAAGGAGAAAACTGAAAGCCGCCATGTCAGAAGTACAGAGAAACGAACAGATCGGGCTCAGAGGCACCGAAAGCGAATTTGCAAAAGCCTTGCTCGGCATCGTGCAGAAGATTTTGGGAGATTCTCCTGTGAGGCGCTGGCGGCTGCTCAATCAGGGTCCGAGGTTCTTGAAGATCGGCGCAGCCGTGCGCTATCGGCGGGAAGACGTTGACGCGTGGTTAGACTCTGTGCCTACCGGGGGCCAAAGATGCGGCGGGGAGGATAAATGAACAACTAGCGCGCAGTGCAGCGCGGCGGTTCCCGTACGTTACGGCAAGCGCGTAGCGGGTACGCATCCGGGCGGCGAACTCCTTCTCGAAGGTGGCCACCTTCATGGGCGGCTGCGGGCCTGGGCCGTACCACCGGAATGGACGCCCGGTCTCCAGCACGTCCACCACCTCTTGCCGCTCTTTCTCGTCGTAGTACAGCGGTCCCCAGAAGTTGGCCCGCAACGGCGTGCCGCGGACAGGCGCTTCGCCCTTGGCTGCGCCGACCCCGGCGGCCACTCCTGCCAGGAATTTTCTGCGGTTGAGCATGATGCACTCCTTTACCGGAAAGCATAGTCCCGCGAGGGAGCGTTTACAACGGGGTGTGAGCGCAATCTCGCCCACTTGAGTGTTTGGGCGGCTTGACGCCGTGGGGTGCGACGGTCGGATCTGGGCCGGGACTCGCCGGCGACCCTGGGAACGGCGTGGGGTGTCGTGATTTATGCCCAGTGCCAGAACCGGGCTCGCTGGCTGTGGCCTGTTACACTCGGGTTCATGACTCACCGGGAGCGCATTCTTGCTGCGCTGGAACACCGGCAGCCGGACCGCGTCCCCAAGGATTTGGGGAGTTCCCGCGTGACGGGCATGGTCAAACCCGCTTATGAGAGACTCTGTGCGTACCTGGGTTTCGGCAAGCCCGGCGCCATCGTGGACCGCATGCAGCAGGTGGTCGCCATGGACGAAGAGGTCCTCCGCTATTTCGACGTGGACGTCCGCGCGATTTCCCGGAATCCTCCCGACCACGGCGGGGACGTCGAACTAGGCTCGGATCGCTACGCGGACGAGTGGGGCGTCGTGCGCCGAAAGCCAACCGAACCAACGCGGCCTCCTGCGTGCAGCAGGCGAGCAGGAGGACTTTCGCCCGTTATTCGCCCACCAGAAAACGGGGCCATCTGCTGGCTTAGGTTCACCAAGAACCCACCTTCTGGGGACGTGCTCTCCTGCTGACCGCAGAATTTGTGTCAGCTCCTGGGCCGGTCGCGCGGGGGACGCTCGAAGGCCCGTTTTCCTCCTGCTCGCCTGCTGCACGCAGGAGGACGATGAGTGCCCCGCGCGCAGGGCGCAGCCGGGCGGCACGGCGCGATGATGGCGCTGGCGCGCAGGCCCTTGAGCGTCGCGATGTCCGGCGCGTTCAGGAGCGCCTGCGCACGCCGGAGGCCTTGCTGGGGCGAGGCGCAAACCGTCGCATTCCGTCGCATGCTTGGCGGGCGCAGCGCACGGCCGAGCAGCACGGCGATGATGGCGCGGTCGCGAGCCCCCTGGTGGTCGTGATTGTCCGGCACGTTCAGGAGCGCCTGGGCCTGCCGGAGGGTGAGCCGGTTGCCGGACCTGACGCCGAGACTCCTCGCTCTTCACCCGCTGGATGCCGGCGGCCAGTTCGGGCGCCAGCAGGCCGTTGTCCATGGCCTCCACCGCCAGCTTTCGGATCGCCGACATGCGGACGATGATGGACGACGACCCCAGCCCGCGCTCGTCCCAGCGTAAAACGCGCCAGGCGTTTATGGCCTTGGCGAAGCCGGGCCGCGGCTCCAGCCGGTACCAGTCGAAGAATTCGTCGAGGGCCATGGAATAGACCCTAGTCGGCGCCCACCGCGCATACCTTCACCGGCCTTGAGGATTTTTAGGAAAGCGCTCTTCGCATATCAGATTACAGCCGTCAGAAAATCGGCTCCAGCAACCTCGCCGTCACCCGATAAACTGTGTCGGCGGCGGAAATGCCGAGCGCACCAGCAACACAATCTTGCGGCACAGCCAGAGATCATGTGCCAGCATCTCTTCGACTTCGTTGTCGGAGCCGTACAGGAGCGTGAAAGTCCGTGAGAGCCAGTAGACAAAAAGACCGGAGGACACGAAGATGATGACGCCAGACATTTTCGATCTAGCATACCATTCCACGCCGTGAAGTGGGAACGGCGGTCTGGCGAAGGCAAAGAACGCTGTAGTGAGCGCCGGAACTTTTCTCAGCCGCCGCAATGTTCGGGCCATCCTGGAAGTCCGACAGGCTTCGTCAATTTATTCGACTTTGCGGTACACACCCCTGCTCTCGTAGGCAGCTAGATCAAGTAGCGAGAATATCCCGCCAATCGTAGTGAAGTTGCACGCACCCTCTTTTGAACATCGGGGCATATTGACGTTGGACCATTTTCGGGTGAACTCGCCGGTCGTGAGCAACTGGCGATACGCCTGCTCAAATTCCCCGGCAGTGACGCCCTTTTCATGCGGCTTCCCAGGATCGCTGTGATTCGGGATGAAGTAGATCGGGGCCGTCTCGCCGTTCCGCTTACCCCAACCCTTGACCGTGAACTCGTCCTTGGCTTCGGGCTTTGGGATGACGGTTCCTGGCGATAGCCGTTGCAGCATTGGAAGAATCGAATCCATCGGCAAGATTTCATATCCTCCAGGGCACAGACGCAACTGCCGCCTTGTTCTCAGGACGCAACGGAACCCACCATCATTCGCAGCAACAGTCTACAGATTTTAGCTCCGTCCATGAGCAGAACTTCGTTGACTTCCGCCAGTTTCGTGGCTTCCGGTGTGAAATCGTCGCCAAGAGACATCACACACCCATCTGCCGTCTCATCCTGCTCCATCATTTTGAGCACTTTTGGCGTACGGCGCGGTTGCCGGCACTGGCGGGCTGATGCCACTCCCAG
>PKYZ01000893.1 GCA_003132865.1 Bryobacterales bacterium | reverse complement strand
TCTGGTCTCTGAAGCGCTTGCGAGAGGGACTTCGTCGTGGTCCAGAGGGATCGTTGCCTGGTCCGAGGAAGAGAAGAAGATGAGGATTATCGTCGAGAACGCTTGGATGAAGCTTGCGCCATTCGGCGTCGGCATGCCCGACATTCGTCGGCTGGTGGATAAGACGCTACGCGATGCGTGGAAAACAAATCAAGAGAAATGAAAAAGAAACTCATCGAAGTCGCGTTGCCGCTGGAGGCGATCAATAAGGAGTCGGCGCGGGAGAAGTCGATTCGGCACGGGCACCCATCGACGTTGCATCTCTGGTGGGCGCGGCGCCCACTGGCGGCGTGCCGTGCGGTACTGTTCGCTTCGCTGGTGGATGACCCATCGAGCCTTCCGGAGCAGTTTCCGACCGAAGCCGACCAAGACAAAGAGCGTCAGCGGCTCTTCCGGTTGATCGAAGAGTTGGTGAAGTGGGACAACTCGAACAACCCGGCGATTTTGAAAGCTGCCCATGACGAGATCTTGAAGTCCACGGACGGGAACCCGCCTCCGATTTACGATCCCTTCTGCGGCGGTGGCTCGATTCCGCTCGAAGCGCAGCGGTTGGGGCTGGAAGCGCATGGCAGCGATCTGAACCCGGTCGCTGTCCTCATCACCAAAGCTCTCATTGAGATCCCTCCCAAGTTCGCCGGCCAGCCGCCCATGAATCCGGCGACGAAGAAGAAGATGAGCGGGATGGGGATGTGGACGGGAGCCCGCGGCCTAGCGGATGACGTCCGTTACTATGGCCAGTGGATGCGTGACCGGGCACGAGAGCGTATTGGTCACATCTATCCTCAAGTGGCGCTGCCTCAAGGGCAGGGCGGTGGCGAGGCTACTGTGATCGCATCTCTTTGGGTGCGAAGCCGTAAAGGTCCGGCGAGACGGCCTTAAGGAGGCATATTGGTATCGAACTGTGGCGCGCTTAATACGCGGATGCGGCCACGGTTGCCGTTAGCCGCCAAGCGACCCTTCGGCGTCCCCTGGCACCGGCGGCCCGGCCGCACACAACTTCGTTCCATCCCGTTCTGGGCATCTTCTTCGGCATCGCGGTGTCCATCGGAGCCACGCTTGGTGTTGGTATTCTGCGCCAGCCGGGACCAGGCCCATCGCGGTGAGACCCTCGAAAGTGAATCCCTGGAAGCCAGACAGGCATCAACAAACGAAGGAAAGAAGTTTGCCGGAGTGACCGGCGAGGAGGAAGCCATGTACGTCATTACAGGCGCCACAGGGAACACTGGAGGAGTCGTAGCAGAGAGATTGCTCGCAGAGGGAGAGAAGGTGCGTGTGGTGGGGCGCGACTCGGAGCGGCTGGAACGATTCACGCAGAACGGTGCGGAATCATTCATCGCTGATGCGACCGATGCGGGCGCGCTTACGAAAGCGTTTGCCGGCGCAAAGGCCGTATACGCGATGATCCCTCCTAATATTGCTTCCCCGGACGTTCGCGCGTACGAAGAGAGCGTGAGCGATGCCTTGCGCGCCGCAATCGAGGAGGACGGGATAAAGTATGCCGTCGTTCTGAGCAGCGTCGGAGCGGACAAATCGCATGGAACGGGTCCCGTCGCCGGGCTGCACAGTCTTGAAAAGAAACTCGAAGGAACTCCCGGGTTAAATGCCCTCTTCCTGCGAGCCGGCTACTTCATGGAAAACCTTCTGCCCCAGGCGGGCGTGCTTAAGTCCATTGGAAGTTTGGCCGGCCCAGTCAAAGCGGACTTGCCCTTGCCAATGATCGCAACGCGCGATATCGGCGCCTTTGCAGCCGAAGCCCTATCGAAATTGGATTTCGTCGGAAAAAGTACGCACGAACTGCAAGGGCCTCGCGACGTCACTTACGCGGAAGTTGCGAAGATCGTGGGCGCGGCGATTGGCAAAGCTGACCTTGCATATAACCACGTGCCTGCGGCGCAGTTGAAGCCCGTGCTGATGCAGATGGGGATCTCGTCCAACATGGCAGACCTGTTGCTGGAGATGGCTGACGCGCTCAATTCGGGCCACATGAAGATGCGTGAACTGCGCTCTCCAGCGAATACGACTCCGACCACTCTAGAAACTTTCGTAGCCGAAATCTTTTTGCCGGCGTATCGAGGAAAAGCATCCCGCGCGTAGGCATGGCGAACGCAAATGCGGACGCCAGCAGCCCGGTGTGCGTCGCCGTGCGCCGCGCGGCGGATGGCCGGCACGATGCGACGACGAGACGCTGTTCGAGACCAGGGTTTTCATCCGCCGCGGGGGCGCACTGCTGCTCGACGCGATGACCCTTTCCACGATGCAGCGCCGGCCACCTGCCACTCGACGCGGCCCATCGCGAGCGCCGCGGCCTCGAACCGGGGCCGCCCGCAGCCCAGGAGCATGGCTGGCGCTTCCGCGCAGCCTGATGCCGGCGGCCCGTTCCGGCGCCTGCCGCCCGTTGTCCGTCGCTGCGACCGCCGGCGTGCGGATGGCCGAGGTCCGGCGTATTCGCGTGCACTGCAGCGACCGTCGCCTCCAGCGTGAATCCGCCCGAAGGGCGCATATCGGAGAGCGCCGCCACCACCGACCGGCAGAGCGCACAGCCAAGCAGCACGGCGATGATGCCGCGGTCGCGCAAGCCCTCAAAAAACAGCTTTCGGCGCTCAGCGATCAGCTTTCAGCCTTGTTTCACCCGAGCCGATGCACTCGGGCGGACGGCACGACACCCCGCGCCCCGCCGTGCCGAGAACTTGAAAGGCGCGCCAAAGCACGGCCGCTAAGCGTCCCGTCACCATATCGACAAGTTCGCCCGTATCCGCGCGCCCCGCGGCGACCGTCGCCTCCTGTCCGGCGTGAATGCGCCCGACGAGCGCCCATCGGTGAGCGCCTCCGCCTCGCACGGCGCAGCGCACGCCGAGCAGCACGGCGAGGATGGCGCGTTAGCGCAGCCGGTTAAAAGCAGCTTTCGGCGCTCAGCGATTAGCTTTCAGCCTGTTTTCGCCCGANNCGCGCCAAGAAGCGCGGTCGGAAATCGCAGATGCTAATGCGTCCCGTCACCACACCGCGACAGATCCGGCGTATTCGCGTGCCGTGCGGCGACCGTCGCCTCCAGCGTGAATCCGCGCGAAGAGCGCCCATCGGTGAGCGCCGCCACCTCGCACGGCGATGATGGCGCGGTCGCGCAGGCCCTTGAGCGTCGTGATATCCGGCGCGTTTAGTAGCGCCTGGGCTTGCTTAAGCGACAGCCAGTTGCCGGCGCGCACCCCGATGGACTTCGCGCTCTTCACGCGCTGGATGCCGGCGGCCAGTTCGGGCGCCAGCAGGCCGTTATCCATCGCTTCCACCGCCAGCTTGCGGATCGCCGACATCCTCACGATGATCGACGACGACCCCAGCCCGCGTTCGTCCAGGGTCACTCTCCAGGCGTTTACCGTGGCTTTGGCAGTCGAAGAATTCGTCCAGGGCCATGTTGTAGACCCTTTTCGTGATGGGAGACCGAACGGAGTCGAGCACGAGGCCCTTCATCC
>PKYZ01000676.1 GCA_003132865.1 Bryobacterales bacterium | reverse complement strand
GCCACACCGCGTCTTTCTGATGCTTCGCGAGGTCACCGTCGCGCAGATTCTCCCTCACCATACCCGGCAGGGTCAAATGCGAACCGTCGAAATTGCGGAGGCCGAGATTGTTGAAGCGCTCGTTATAGTCGCGGGCCAGCCGCGATGCGCGCTCGCCGTCCTGCCAGATCCACTCGCGGAAGCGGTCTTTGAGCTGTTGTTGTTTCTCACGGGCAGCGATGGTCTGTTCCTGATTGATAGTACGCGAGCCATCCTCGTGCTCGTCGTAGGCGGTCGGCGTGCGTCCGTTCAGGGCCTGCTCGATCAGATCGGATGCGCGAAACCGCGACGTGCCCCACGCCGTGGTGTTACTCACGTTGAACCTCGCGCCGGGGTCGAGTTCGACGGTCCATGTGGCAATGGCCTCAGCGTGGGCTACGCGTGCATTGGACACAGGGATGTCAAGCAACTGCGCCACGAAATCGCGGATGTCGGTGGCCGGAATCCACGACGACCCGAGGCGCACCTCAATGTCGCCCGGTTCAAGGTCCGGGGGTTGCACGGCCTTTAAGGCTTCGATATTGCGGCTGTACGAGGAATCGAGTTCCGCGGGGGCGCTGGCCGTTGCGAGCTTGGCGCGCGCGTTGCCGCTTAGGTACCGGTCGGCGGTCTCCCAGGCGCCGCCCTCGGGGTTGCGGTAGACCAGGCTGTCCAGCTCNNCATGCGCGGCCAGTGAATCTCGCCAGTCTCGTTCAGTGAGACGGCCAGCGCCTCCGCGGCGGTCTCGACGTGCTCCACCGGGCGGCAGCGCTCCAGCGTGCGCCGCTCGAAGATGGGCGTCTTGGTGGCAGTCCGGGTTACGGGATCGTAAGCCTCCAGGGAGAGAAGCAGCGGCTGGTCGGGGTCGCCCGCAAAAGCCTTGACGTTCTCGCGCGACGATACCGGGCCGTACCTGGCGACAAAGGAATCGTAGGTATTGCCGAGAAGCTTGCGGGCCTCGGTAATGTATTCTTCGGGCGCATCGTCAAGCTGGGTCTGAAACACCAGCCGCACGGCATCACGCACAGCGAGCATGCCGCGGACGCGCCCGGCGACGGAGGAGGGCAGGTGGGCAGGCTCGAAGCGATCACCGCTCCTGATAACGATCACGCCGTCGCGCTCGGCAAACGCCCCGTCCTTCACGGCGCCCAGGCCGGCACTCTCCGCCGGCGCCACAGCGGGATGCTCTACGGCCCGTGCATCTGTGGCGACGTAAACGCCCGCAGGCAACGACGCAATGGCTCGGCCGAGATTTGCGGGTGTCACCTCTCCAACAAGCGAAGGTTCGCCGCCTCGATACATTCTGCCCTCAAGCCGCATCTGCCCGAGCATCATGTCCAGGTGACGCGCGAAATACTCATTGATGAATACCGGTCCGTCCGGCGTCTCGATGGGAGCCAGGTCCCGCCACGTCTCCCACCCCGGAGTCACGCCCCGCCCATGTTTCTGCAAGAAGAGAATGTCGGTGGTGACTTCGGTGCCGGCGTTCGCTTTGAATGCGGTGTCGGGAAGGCGTTTCGCGCCGATCAGGCTCGCGCGTTCGGCCAGATACCGTCGGATGGTCGAATCCTGCTTGTCCATTGTGTAGCGGCTGGTAATGAGTGCCACGATGCCGCCCTCGCGCACCTTGTCGAGCGATTTGGCGAAGAAGTAGTCGTGAATCGCGTGGGTAAGGGCCGGATTGACGCGGTAAGCGGAATCGAAGACCGAGTAGTTTCCAAATGGAACATTGCCCACGACAGCATCAAAGTAATTGTCCGGCAGGACTGTCTCTTCAAATCCCTTGGCGAAAATGGTCGCGTCCGGGTAGAGCCGCTGGGCGATGCGCGCCGTGAGGCTGTCGAGTTCCACGCCGGTTCTGCGGCTTCCGGGCGCGAGCGCCTCCGGCATGAGTCCGAAGAAATGCCCGACACCCATCGACGGCTCCAGAACCTGCGGACCGGCCGGAAGACCGAGGCGTTGCAGAGCCTCCCACATCTCGGAAATCACCACGGGCGAGGTGAAATGAGCGTTGGGCGTGGAAGCGCGTGCCGAAGCATATTCGTCTTCCGTGAGAACCTGGCTCAGCTCGTGCGCGATCTCCTTCCACTCGCGCGTTGGTTGAGGATGGAAGACATTCGCCAACGCTCCCCACCCGCTGTAGCGCGCAAGGATGGCCTTCTCGGCGTCGGTCGCGTCCCGGTCAGCGGCTTCAAGCTGTTTAAGCGTGCGGATACGGACGCCGCGGGCGAAGGATTGAACCTTCAGTTCGCCGGCGTGCTGGTGAACTACGATCTGCCGTGGAATCCCATGAAGGTGGAGCAGCGCAGCGGACGTATTGACCGTCTTGGTCAGCCGCGTCCGGTGATTCGAGTCTTGAGCTTCGCCTATAAAGACACGGTGGAGCAGGACGTATTCTTCACCGTCGGCAACCGCATCATTCTGTTTCAGGGAATCGTGGGACGGCTTCAGCCGATTCTGTCCAGGTTGCCGCGCCGGTTCGAAGAGTTGGCACTGCTCGACCGGGACGCGCGAGAGACGGCCCGTCAGAGATTCCTTGCGGACCTGGAACAACAGGTGAGGGATGCAGACGAGAGCGGTTTCGATATCGAAGTGACGGTGGAGGGCTCGCTGGATCTGCCTTCGCTTCCGGAACCGGCCCTGACGCTCCGTGACCTCGACCGTGCGATTCAGATTGCACGCGCTCGGCCGCCCGAGGTGGACTTCCGGCCACCGATCCCGGATCGTACGGGATTGGCCTGCCGGGTGGCGGTCCCATCCGGGTTACGACCGACGCCGGAGTATTTGAGTTCTCATCCGACAACTTCCAGTTGTTCTCGCCTGGCGGAGACGCGTTCGGCGCGTTCTGTGTGGATGGCTCCGGCGGAGGCGCGGGTGGCCGGGGAATCGCATGGATGGTCCAGCGCCCTGGCGCGGAAGCGGAGTTCGTGGTGGCGACGCGATCCGGACCGCGCACAGTGGGGAGTTTCGAGGAACTGCTGGCGGCGTTGGATGTTGTCGGGGAACCGTGCGAGTTTCCCCTGGGGGACTGGCCGGGCGTAACCGCGTCGGTTATTGCGTGAGGACTTTCAAACCACCACTCGCAGTTTGATCCCGTCATTGGGAGCGTGAACGAGGTCCTGTTTCGTGCCAAGGTACCGTTCCGTCGTCTGGACACTCGCGTGGCCCAATAGAAGTTGAATCTGCTCGAGCTCGCCGCCGGCCGCCCGGCAGAGTTTCGCGGCTGTGCGACGACAATCGTGGGGCGCGATGCCTGCGACTCCAGCAGCCTTGGCATACGGCCGCAACATCTGCCAGACCACCTTCTCGGACAGCACGTCGCCGTGCACTTTGTCGCCACGCTTCACGGGCCGGAACACGTGTCCATCCACCACGCTGGCGGGGGCGGTCCAGGCATCAATGGCCACCTTGACCCAGGCCGGCATCGGTATGGTGCGCACGCGGCCGTGCTTCCCGTAGAGGTCAACGATACACCAGCGTCCGTCGCGCTGCTGCACGTGGTTTATCGTAAGCGCCGCCACCTCGGACCGCCGCAAGGCGCAGCCGAGGAGCACGGCGATGATGGCGCGGTCGCGCAGCCCCTTGTTCGTCGTGATGTCCGGCGCATTCAGGAGCGCCTGTGCCTGCTTGAGCGACAGCCAGTTGCCTGCGCGCACGCCAATCGACTTGGCGCTCTTCACGCGCGCAATTCCCGCGGCCAACTCGGGCGCCAGCAGGCCGTTGTCCGTCGCCTCCACCGCCAGCTTGCGAATTGCCGACATGCGGACGATGATGGACGACCACTAGTGTCCGGTAAAGT
>PKYZ01000475.1:1742-6409 GCA_003132865.1 Bryobacterales bacterium | reverse complement strand
GGGTCCCACTGCGAATAAGGAGCGAGGGACGGTTCCAACCCCACCTTGCGCGGCCCCGTGCGTCGCTCGTAGAGCGCTGCCATGGTGGTACGCCAACTGCCGGCTGCAACGGCGCGCTCGGTACCGCTCAGTTCCACCTGCATGAGCTTTTCCGCTTCGGCGAAGGTGGTGGGTGACACCTCCGGCCCCACCGCGGGAGCAGTGCCAAACGCGGGCGGCGCGCCAGGTGGCAGTTCGGCGGGCTTCTGCGCTTTGCTGGGGCCAGCAGCAGCCGCACCGAGCAAGCCAAGGGATGTGCGGGCCAGGAATTGCCTGCGCGATTTCGACATGTAATCCTCCGAATTGAATTGTAGCCGGCGCTGGTCAGAACCGCGCGGAACGATGGTCCTAACAAGCTGTGGTTCCGAAGTCACGGTGCGCGTGGTGGATCACCGTGCCGCCAGTCGCCGCGTCTCGAACAACTCCCGCTTGCCTTCCGCCTAGCTGTAGGTCCGACTCTTGATTTTCAGCCACGTCGGCTTCTCCGGCGTGTACGGCGCGTCGGCCCGCTTGGCAACAATGCCCTCACAGGTCATTCCGGCAGACGGCCTCGGACAAGTCCACGCTGGTGCCGACGATGTGGTCCACGTACAGCAACGGCGACAGCGCCCACGGCACGATCTCGCGTTTCCCTTGCGTTCCAGCAATGGAAGTCCGCTGGTTTAGCCCAATCCAGTCACCACGTCGTTCACCCAATTCGTTTCATTTTTTCCCTGCGGGTGGCTGGCGACCACGCAGGTCGCAATCTGTGAGCCGCACGTCAGATGGCCACCGGCCTCGACGAATGAGTGAGCGTTTGGAACCGACCGATCGTTCCAGGCCTGTTCGAGGAATGGATCGGCCCAACACCGACCCGTCAAAAATAGAATCCGTCGCGGTTGATACTTTTCGAGTTCCCACCGAAGAAGCTTCACGCAACCCCTGAACTGAGCCGTCCGGAGCGAGTTGTTCGGGTTTCCACCTCCGACCGGCGCGACCTTATATAGATTTGACCAGACGAGATGAGATGACCATGGTTTCTCTCTGTCATCAACGTCAGCGATATTGAGGCGGCTGACAACGGCTCGGATGACCCGCCAAAATGCCGATCTGCGGGTGTTGTAGCGAGTGGTGGCACACCAACCAGCCGTTACCCAGGACATGGGGCAGTCGTTTTCCATGTTTTCTGTTACCGAGCTGTAAACCAAGCGCGCGTACTCCAAGCGTTCAGCATCCTTGCAAAGCTGATTGGGCGCAATGCCCTCAGCCCACCCGTTTACCGCGCGGCCGACGACCATAAGCTTGCCGGAGTATTCCCGACCCTGCATAGGCAAAAAGCCGGTTATGGCCTCTGTACGCACTTGTGTTACCGCGGAAAGTATATCGCCTGCGAAAATTTGGATTGGCATTCGGGACTGCCTCGTGAAACTGCATTTTCCCACACCGCCCTTGGATAATAGCTGTCGCCGGCCGCGGACGCAGTTCCGCCGCCAAAAAGCGGTCCGATCCGGCCCACCATCCCGAGCGATTCCGCAGCCACGGACAGTTCCGCTCTCCAACGCATCCATGGGACTGTCGTCCCCGTCCTGCACACGGTAGATGAACTCCTCGGCGTTGCGGCCATGCGCGCCGGCCACGGCGTCGGTCCCCAGCGCCACCTTCACATGCGCCTTCCGCGCGCGGCCCAGGACATCCGCCACCAGCGGCAGGGCTATCTCCATATAGGCAAACCCTTGTTCGTTGTAATTTGCCGATGCCCAAAACTTCGGCTCGCTGTTCAGCCAGGGGGCGCTTCGGCGCGGGCCATGATGAATCAGACGGCGCATCGGTCGGTTCAGATGGTGCGGCGGTACATCCGGGGACGGGAGCTTGTTTCGGAAGAATAGCGGCGGGAAACTTGTCCTGTAGGCGGCTTCCGGCCCCAGCGTGCAGGATCATTCAGTTTCACGAATAGTCATGCCAAGCCCTTCCCCTACTCCCTCGTGCATTGTAGAGATGTGGCGATCATTACGTCCGGCTGAACACGGTGTTGAACTTTGCACAGATGCATAACAAGCTTCAGTGGTACCTTTGATTCGTGGCCGCGCCGACGCCCATTGCCTGTGCCGAAAAACAGCGGCTCTTGCAGGCATTCACCGACGCGGTGTCCGATTGTCATAGAATGCAATCGGCCCAACTTGAGGTTCTTCTTCGTGAGGACCGATTCGATTTTGAAATCGAGATTGCGAAAGCGGCCCAGCGTCGCGAATTAGCAAAGTATGCTGTCATAGCGCACCAGCAGGAACACGGCTGCTAGTACGGCAATTCGTCGAGAACTTGTTTCATTTCAGGTGCGATTACAAAAAACCCGTACTCATATCCAGCGCCAGTCGGGTACCACCACTAAGCCAATAATTCCTTTACGTTCCAAACATGGTCCGCGATCCCGTCCGTCGCAGGCGATAAAGCGGAGGGAACCGTGAATCTGAGAGAAGTTGTACCAAGCAACGTGCAAACGCGAACTGAGATCATCCAGCCCGGCCGGTTTATTCGAAGGCAACCAAGCTGACCACGGGCAAGGTGATGGCCCGGCATTGGGGCAAGGACCTGGAGGGCGGTAAGGTGTGCGAACAGCGCAAACTACAAGCGTGACAGTCGGATGCAGGCCAGTTGCAGGCTTCGGAATCGCAGCCGTGTAGCTGGGCATGATTGACCAAAGCGGCGCAAGCCCTCTTCCTTGCCTCCAGGCTTTGCCAAACCAAATCGAGGACCGTATCCGGGCTTAGCCGGGTGACGGTAGTCAATCTTGAGGACTCTTCCAACAACTTCCGGTAGCGCAGGCTCGCGGCGGCAGCGGCTATTTTCAGTTCTTGAAGCCTGTGACAGTTTGGCATCGGCGTCGGGCGCAAGCGCCGTTGTGGACGAATACAGCACGCGCCTGTCCATACGCAGACTCTTTGGGCATTTTCGCCAGATCAGCATGAAGCCGATGGAGATCAACCGATTCGGCAAGCGCGTAATCGAACGCAGCGCAACGCCGGAGTGAGTGAATGTGCGCAGGTGGATTCCCCACTTCACCACTGCGGGTTAGTGTTTAGTCCAGGGAAGGCTCGGGGAGAAACAGGTCCTTGCGCCCAGTGATTCGCGGGAGTATTCTCTTTGCATAACCCTGCGGATCAGCACAACCCCTGCGGGGTTGTCGGGCGCGGGGAAGGTTGATCGTATCTCTCACTTTCCCCGCGCCTGGCCTTGTACGCGCGCAGTCGCTCGGGTGGCCGACATGAAATACCACGCGTTGAATCCCGACATGCCCTGCCCATCTTGTGGGCGCCCGTGCTTGGGATACAAGCGGCATGGCCGATATGCCGACGAGTACGAATGCGTGGAATGCGGTTGCAGGGTCATGCATTGGCGACATCGCGGACAGTTGACCTGCGGCGTCGCGACGTGGTCGGGATTTGCATTGGGAACGTGGCGGGCGTGCCCAAGGCCGGGAGCAGCCGTGACGGAGGCGTGAACTCTGACCCATTACTACCGTCCGGCAGCGGCGCTTTCGCGGGCCGGTTGCCGGGTACTCGCAGGATCGACAGCAACCCGGTCCGATGGCCGAGCGGTTGTAGATCGTAACAGCCATACCGAAACGCGCCACCCTCGTCAAAATTCTCTCCCCAATTCTCTGTTTTGGTTATGAAGAGGGTTGCGTTTGGGGAGCCAAATCTCTCCACGACGAACTTCTCGGCGCTTCCGGTTAACGCCCCACCTCGCTGAACTCGCGGGAAATAGCCAAATGCTGCCGGAACGCGGTTCTCTCGGAACTCGCCGGGCGTGTCTGTCGGCTTCGCCCAAAGCCCTCTCCCGGCCTTTTCGGGCGCGTGTCTCACAGTCTCCNNCGGTTCGGCCCTCGAATCGCCCTGGCGGTTTTTTGACCGTGAGCCTGCTGGCGACGGCGAGTTTCTCAAGTGCGAACGGCAAGTCCATTGGGAAGAGCAAATCTCGCCCTCGGGGGGTCACCTCAAAACCGGTCACAGCACTGGGGTGCTGTAGGGATCGACTGCTTTTGGCCGAACTACCGGGCCTCCTGTCGGCCGTGATTAGCGTTTGCCCGTCGTTTAGAGCGCTACCTTGACACGGNNCGGTAGCGCTCCTCAACGGCGGTCACAGATTCGCTAAGCTGATTCTATGCAGCGAAAAATGGAACCGCCACAATCGCAGGGCCGGTTTATCCTGAACTTTTCTGGTTGGACACTGCTCATTGCTATTGGTCTCGGCGTCTGTTTAGGATTGCTGGTCGCTTCGAAGAGACGCCGAGCACGCAAAATCGACCTAACGGAGACCGACACGAACCAACCAGCCGACCCCACCGAACGGAACGCCTCACCAGAGGTACCTCGTGAAGACCTTATCGCCGCACTCGCATACCGGCTTTGGCAAGATCGAGGTTGTCCGATAGGTTCAGGCCAAGAGGACTGGTTTCAAGCCGAACAACAATTGAAGAGCCGAACAGGATCAATCCCAACGGCTTAGTCCGTTTCACCACCTCTATCGCATAGATCAGCCTACCTGTTTCGCCACCTTTATCGCCTCGACCATCGTCCGCAGCATCTCTTCAGTGCCAACCAGGGCCTTCAAACCCATCTGCAAACTCGGCCCGTCAGGCGATACCACTGGTC
>PKYZ01000475.1:0-1725 GCA_003132865.1 Bryobacterales bacterium | reverse complement strand
AGCACCAGCATCGCGATCAACGGGTGTTAAGAGCTTCCTTTAGTCGATCGATATCTTCCTCAGCAGCCTGAAATCGCGGAGCATTCTGCCGGTACCCAGTACGACAGAGGTCAGCGGGTCGTCGGCAATGGAAACCGGCAGGCCGGTCTCCTCCCGAATGCGCTTGTCGAGGTTCTTCAGCAACCCGCCGCCGCCGGTGAGCACGATGCCGCGGTCGCTGATGTCCGCGCTCAACTCGGGCGGCGTGTGCTCCAGGGCCACGCGAATGGCGTTGACGATGGTGGCGACGCACTCGCCCAGCGCTTCGCGGATCTCGCTGTCGTCGATGCTGAGCGTCTTGGGCACGCCCTCAATCAGGTTGCGGCCCTTGATTTCCATCGTAAGGGGCTTATCCAGCGGGTAGGCGGAACCGATTTCCATCTTGATGGCCTCGGCCGTGCGCTCGCCGATCAGCAGGTTGTACTTGCGCTTGACGTACTGCATGACGGCGTCGTCCATCTCGTTGCCAGCCACGCGGACCGAACGGGAGTACACGATGCCCGAGAGCGAGATGACCGCCACGTCAGTAGTGCCACCGCCGATATCCACCACCATGTTGCCGGAGGGTTCGGTGATGGGCAGGCCAGCGCCGATGGCCGCCATCATAGCCTGGTCGACCAGGTGCACCTCACTGGCTTTGGCGCGATACGCGGAGTCCGTGACGGCGCGCTTTTCAACTTGCGTGATGTCGCTGGGCACGCCGATGACAATGCGCGGATGCACCAGCACTTTGCGACCGTGCGCCTTCTGAATGAAGTAATTCAGCATGCGCTCGGTGACCTTGAAGTCGGCGATGACGCCGTCCTTCATGGGCTTGATGGCGACGATGTTGCCGGGAGTGCGGCCCAGCATCTCCTTGGCTTCCTTGCCCACGGCTTCCACTTCGCCGGTGTTTTTATTCAGCGCGACGATGGAGGGCTCGTTGACCACGATGCCCTTGCCCTCGGCGAACACCAGCGTGTTCGCGGTGCCCAGGTCAATGGCGAGATCCGATGAGAATAGACTGAAAAGAGAGCGTAGATTCATTAAAGGATGTTCCGCTTGCTTACGCGCGCGGCTCCCCCGCGCTAAGGGCGCCTCCAACCGGTTCTAAACAGCGAGTTCTCCTTCAAGCCTGCTGATTTCGTGGCGAAGCCACCGCTTGAGACCTCTTCGGCCTCGGTGGCATCCAGGGTGGCGATAGTTCTGCTCTCCTGATCGAGCGGAATATGGTGACAAGGGACATCTTCGCCTTTGCGAGACTCGGGGACGTATTGCATGAGAATGCATTCAGCGCACGGATGAGGACGTGACGGATCGCCGAAATTCAGGCAGGTCAGCGAGTCTTGGAAAGGAGATGTGGGTTTATGTGGCGTACGAACCGAGCGACCGTATCCGCCGTCCTCGACGAAGGCCAATTCGAATTTCAATTTCTCCAAAAGTTCGCGCTTCTCTTCAGACATAGGTCTCTTCCTATCCTATTGACAGTAAAAGTAACCTGGGCATTGCAACGCACTAAACTCGCGGAGTGCGCCGATGTGATGAATTTAACTAGCTTAAATCGCATGCCGCTCCACTTCATCGCCTGGCCGGGCTCGCGGACTCATGCGCGGCCATCTATTGTGCAACTTCGAGCTTACCGCCGTTTGAGAGGAACGCGGTACTCCCCAACAACCCCAAGACCGCCTCCTGCTTTCTGCCTGTCCT
>PKYZ01000110.1 GCA_003132865.1 Bryobacterales bacterium | reverse complement strand
CGCCTCCGGGAACAAAACGCGCCCCGAAGTCCTCAATGATGGCCCGTATCAGTTCGCTATACTCGCCGGGGCTGAGAGCGATTTCCTTGCCGGGGGCAATTTTCACCGGGATAAGGTTTTGCTTGCGCGCATGAGCGTACTGCGCGGCGAGTGTTTGCCGCTCCGCAAGGTAGGACATCAGTTTGTTGTGCCACCGTTTCGTGTTGAAGGTTCGCAGCAGGGCTAGCGCGGCGGGCTCGATCTGGTAAACGGCAGCGGGGCTATTCACGGGCCGGTCCGGTTTATCTGGATTGTAAAGGGCAATACCGGCGTCGACAAACTGGTGCATCGTTTGGCGGCGCACGGTTTCACGGGTGTTCGGAGCATACTTCTTCTTGTAGTGGTCACGAATCCAATCCATGATCGGCGTAATACCAATGAGCGGGCTTTGCGACTGGGCCCATTTGCGGTCGGGCCTGAGATCGAGCAGCGCCAGAAGGCAAAGGGCTGAGCGCTCGTTCTGCTGTGCGCGGGGCAAGCCGAGAGAAATCAGAATCTTGTGCGCGTTGTCTAGGTGGTCAGTACCCTTCATTCGGCGAGGTTCTTCAGTTGGTCGTCAAGCATCGCCTGCGTTAGCTCGCTCTTTGCGCGTGCCCATTTTCCCAGAGCGATAAGCGCCGGTCGGCTGGGGTACTTCATCAGTCGAAGGTCAGTTGCATTGACCTGTGTATGTCCGTTGAAGCGGCGGAAATGGTCATCAACGGCCGTTGTGTTGAGAAACGCCGCCAGGCCATGCGCGAGATTTTCCGGCAAGCCGCGCTTGTCTTCGTGAAAGACGTTGAGGTGATTTTCGAAGCCGAGCATTGGAGCATCCGGGAAGGCGGCCGGGGTGACCACGCTTGCAACGATGCGGCGGCGCTCCTCCTTCGCGGAGAAACGCCGCGCCACGGTATAGAAGCCGTTCGGATAGAGCCATTTTTTCGTGTCGGCGTTCAACCTGATGGCGTTGCCGCGCTTCATGCCCTGGCCAGGCCATTGCGTGGCGTAGCCGATGAAATGGCCCGGATAGAGCAAGGGAACGGTTCCCGTTGTTGGCTTCTGCTGGATGTGCTCTTGCAACCTGAAATCTACAACCGGACCGGTGGAAACAGTGAGGCCGATATCGTGCAGAGAAAAACGGATGCCGGGCGACAACTCTATGGTGTTGCGCTCAAGCGAGGTCGGCACGTGAATGAACTGCTCCGGGTCGTCGGGAAAAACGATCCGGTCAAAGGGATGCTCGTGCGTCGAGAGGTCGGCGAAGGTGCCATCCGTCGAATTTGAAATGGTCACGTTGCCCTGGCGGCCGGCGCGTTCAAGCCGTATGATCACGTTCTCCTGGAGCACGTCGTCATCTTTGAATGCCTTGGCCCGGGATGCGAACAGGTGGATATGCCTTAGAGCCGCATGCCTCAGAAGAAACGCGCGGAAGGGTCGATAATAAGGCCCATTGCAGAAACTTCGCGGAATGATGGCCACGAGCTGGCCGCCCGATTGCATCAGGGTGAGCGCGAGCGCGACAAAGGCCGAATAAAGGTTAACGGTCTCTATGCCGGCGAGACGCAAGATGAGGCGGTGTTCCGAGGCGCTGTTGATCTTTTTGTAAGGCGGATTCAGAATGGCGTGCGTGAAACGGCGGGAAGTCTGCATTCGCCTGAGGGCCGCCTCCAGTATAAAGTCACCGGATAAAACCTTGCACGTGACGGGCAACCTTTCGGCGTAGCGTGCCAGTGTGGTTTCGAGGTGCGCCCGGAGCGGCGCATCGATTTCGTGCGCCTCCACTTCCACATTCTGAAAATGCAGTCCGTTCGCGGAGCTCCAGCGGTCAACGAACGCGCATGTAAGTGCACCGACGCCTGCGCCCGCGTCGAGCAACCGGCAGGTTTTAAGGGTACTCGGTGGAAAAAGAGACGCCATGAACCGGGCCACAGCGGCGGGCGTCATGAACTGGCCCAATTCGGATTTCCGTCTCAGGGCGAGGCCGGGCGCAACCTCCCGGCGTAGCGCGTCCGCGTGATCGAGTAGTCGCGTAACCAACTCTCTATGATCCCGTATCTGTGATTCGCATTCAATGGCCACAATAGCGCGCCCGGCCACAGCCTAGCCTAGCTAGCTGCTAGGCGATTCTCCGGCGCGCTCTGCATGGAGCGATAATGAACTCGATGCGCATTTCTCCTGGTTTCCGGACAACGGTCTTGCTGTTGGCCGCGTCTATTGTTCCCCCGCTCCATGCAGAGCAAGGCCTCCTCACGTTTGTGTTCGGCCCCAGTTCCCAGGAAGCGGCGCGGCAATCCGCGCGCGCCGCGGCGGCCACGGCCCGCCACTGGCTGCAAACTACCGGCAGCGTTGTCGAGCTCAGGCGCGCCGGCAGTCCCGTTGCGCAACGCATCGATGCGGGCATGGGCGTCAAGGAACTGGAACAGGCGTTTAACGACACGGCGCTCGCCGCGCGCGACGCCGATCCCCCATCGTTCCTGATCAGTCTCGAGTCCGCCGCCCAGGCCGCCGCGTTGCAACCCGGCGCGCGGATTGTCGTCGCCGTGCTGAATAGCCCGCCCTTCTCCAGCGATGGAGAGCGCACGTTGGAACATCTGGCGGAGGTCTGCCAGACTAACGCGGTGCGGGTCCTCGTGCTGGATGTCGCTGAAGGGGCCAAGAGTGCACCGAACGCCGCCCTCAACGCCTTGGCCACCAAAACAGGCGGCGCGTGGCTACGGCAGGCTAAAGCCCTGGAGCCTAACGTGGCCACGGTGGTGACGATGACCAGCGAACCAGCGGAGCCGGCCCCCGCGCCCGCGCCTGTGCAGCCCGCCGCCGAAACGGCGCAGTCCGCCCCCGGCGCCATCCCTAGGTTTGAGATTCCGGTACACATTCGGTTCATCCGCACCGCGGGAAGCGGATCGGTGGGCAGCAGCATGCTCGACCACGAAGCGGATTTCGGCCAAACCGCGGCTCTCATCTCCTCCAGCGGCGCTTCCACGATGGGTGCCGGCTCCTCCGAGGTGGCCTATGAAGCCAACGACGCCAACGCACCCATGCAAGGTACGGTGACTGTCGAATCGCCGCTCAACGCGCTGAAATTCGATATAGACGACAACGCGAACACCTACCAGGCGCGTGCGCGCCTCACCGCGACCGTGCGGAACGCCAAGGGGGTGGCCATCTGGACCGGCCGGAAAGAGGTCAACGTTCACGGACCGGCGCGCAAATTGGACGCGCGGCGCCAAGGCAGCATTTTCTTCATGCGCGGGGTGGCCGTGCCCGGCCACGGGCCGTTCACCTTGGAAGCCAAAGTGGAAGACCTGGTGGCCGGCACTACCGGCGTAGTTCAAACACCCTTGCTAACCAGTCGAAACGCACCCGGTCTGGCGGCCAGCGACGCGTTGGTCGTGCGCCCGTTCAAAGGATCCGCGGATAAGTTTGAGGCCGACCAGGTGTTCAGCTACGAGGGCGAGGCCTTGTCTCCCGTACTCGACCCGAGCTTCCGCTCCGAAAAGCCAATGGACCTGCAGGTCTATCTGGTGCTCTATCCGGATATCCACGGCGCGCCGATTGACATGAGCATGGAAATCCTGCACGAAGGACGCGTAGTGGCCCGCCTGCCGCTGGAATTCAAAGGCGCGCTCGCGAGCCAGGCGCGCGAAGGCGCCTCCAGCAAGATCGGCGGCAGAGCCGACAACATGTCCGGCGGGCAGGCCAAGGAGTTCCCCTACCTGGCCGACCTGAAGGGCGCCAAATTCCCCCCCGGCGACTACCAAGGCGTCATTTCGATTCGTCAGGCCAAGAGTGTGATTAAGCGGGTCGTCGCGTTCAAGGTGGTTGGAAATGCGTCCGCGCAGCCGGTGGAAGTGGCGGGAGGGCCTAAGACTTCGCTGGTTACGCGGGACGACGCGGAAGACGCGGCAGTGGTGCTGCCGGACATCGAGCCCGCCACCGTCGATTCGAGCGGACTGAAGATGGCGCCCGACGAACAGAAGCGGCTCTGGGACGAGGCCGCCAAGAACGCCCTGGGATACCTGGAGCACCTTCCGAATTTCCGCTGCACCCAGGAAACGCACCGGTTTACGGCTCCCCTGAAGACTCCCGATCAGCTCAAAGAGGCCGACTCCTTTAAGGACGACTTGGTGTACGAAGACGGCAAAGAGCGGTACCGGACGANNTGTTCGACCCGGATGTCGCCGCATCCTACAAATGGGCGGGACGCGCCATGGCCATGGGCGTGCTCTGCCAGGTATTCGATGTCGAGGTGTCCAAGGCCAAATCGAACTTCGCCCTGCATTACGGCGGAAGGCGTGAGCTGGCCGGCTATAGCGGGCGTGTTTTCATCGACGAAGAGACTGGGATGGTGCGAAGGCTCACGATTCAGGGGGTCGGGTTGCCCAAAGAATTTGGCCTGCAATCGCCCGCTCTTTCGCTCGACTACGGCATGGTGAAAATCGGCAAGGACGACTACCTCCTCCCGCTGCGCTCCATGCTGCAACTGCGGCACGCCAAGNNTCGGAGATCAAGTTCCAAAACAATTAAGAAATTGAAATGTTTCGCGAAGGCCGATTTGCTACCATGATGGTGTACATGGCGCTATGGTAGCCACCTTGCTCCCCATTGCATTTCTGGCCTCGAGTTCGGCCACATCCCGCATGGTGCGCAGCCTGTTCGACGACACCTTTAGCGGCGTCCACCAACTGAGTTGGTTCGACTGGGCGATTCTGATACCGTACTTCGCCATCCTGGCCCTGCTTTCGGTCTACGGTGTGCATCGTTATGAGATGATCCGCACCTACTTCAAGCACCGCAAGAAGGCCACCGGCGAGCCGCCCGGACGCTTCGCGCAGTTGCCGCCGGTCACCATTCAACTGCCCATCTTCAACGAACNNGGTGGAGCGTTTGATCGAAGAAGTGCTGAAGGTGGAGTATCCCAAAGAGCTGCTGCAGATCCAGGTGCTGGACGATTCCACCGACGACACCGCCCCATTTGCCGCGGCGCTGGTGGAGCGCTATCGCGCTCTGGGGTTCCCCATCGAATACCATCACCGCAACAATCGCCAAGGCTTCAAAGCCGGCGCGCTGCAGGAAGGACTGAAGACCGCCACAGGCGAATTCGTCGCCATTTTCGATGCCGATTTCGTCCCGCCGCCGGATTTCCTCACGCGCACCATCCAGCATTTCGCCGACCCTACTATCGGCGTCGTGCAGACCCGCTGGAGCTATCTGAATCGCGATTACAGCCTCCTCACCGAAGTGGAAGCCATGCTGCTGGACGGGCACTTCATCTTGGAGCACGGGGCTCGCTCGCGCGCGGGCTACTTCTTCAACTTCAACGGCACGGCCGGTATTCTGCGCCGCCAGACGATTGAGGACGCCGGCGGCTGGCAGCACGATACGCTCACCGAAGATTCCGACCTCAGTTACCGCGCGCAATTGAAAGGCTGGAAGTTCGTCTATATGCCGGGCTTGGACTGCCCGTCGGAACTTCCCGTGGAAATGCACGGATTCCAGGTGCAGCAGTCCCGCTGGGCCAAGGGCTTGACGCAGTGCGCGCGCAAGCTGCTGCCCATGATCTTCCGCGCGGACGTGCCGCGCCGCGTGAAGTTCGAAGCGTTCATGCATCTCACGCCCAACATCTCTTATCCGCTGATGATCGTGGTGTCCGCGCTGATGCTCCCGGTCATGATCGTGCGGTTCTATATGGGCGTTTGGCAGATGGTCTTTATCGATCTGCCGCTCATCATGGCCGCCTTCTGGTCCATTTCGGCGTTCTATGTGGTGGCCCAGCGCGAGCTTTATCCCAAGAATTGGAAGCGCTCGATTCTTCTGCTGCCCGTCCTGATGGCCGTCGGCGTGGCGCTCACGGTGATCAACACGCGCGCCGTCCTGGAAGCCTTGTTTGGCGTCACTACCGCGTTTGTCCGCACGCCCAAGTACGCTGTGGGCACCCGGCCCATGAATCTGGAGAACAAGAAATACCGCCGCAAGAGCGGTCTGCTGCCGTATATCGAAATCGGGGTGGGCACTTACTTTGTGGCGATGATCGTATTCGCCATCGACACGTATAATTTCTTTTCGATTCCGTTTCTTCTGTTATTTGTCGCCGGTTACTACTGGGCGGGCTGGGGCACTCTTTATCAAGAGCAACAGAGCCGCTGGCGCTGGCTCAAGCAGCGCCGCCTGGAGCTGAAGACGGCGCGCTAACAGGCCTCACCGGCCTTGCCAGCCTCATAGTGTCTAACAGTGCGGTCTCTAAGAGAATTGCAGTTGGGGATTCCATGAGATGAATCGAACTGACGATCACCTTTACGGACGAGAGCGGGGAGGAACGGCACGAGAGCCGGGTTATTGAAACGTCCTATAACCCAAACCTCGCTGATGAGCATAGGGTGGCCCATATTCTCTTCGCCGAACTGAAGGTTACCGTTGGTGAACAGGCTACGCCGAAACACAACGCCACTGCTTGGGAATGGCTCGAATTCCCGAATCGGCCGGCAGGCATTGAACAATATTTCGATATTCAGAACTCACAAAACTTGTGGCGCGAATTGCTCCACCTCGTGGCGGGCGCGGAAGGAGATCTCATTCTGGCGGCCATGTTCAAGGCTCTCGAATCGCCCCAGGAGCCGCCCTTCGCGGACGGCGTTGCAATTATGATCTCTCCTATGTGCACGACCGGAAAATGATGCTGCTGAACCAGTCGGTTCACGGGCTGATTAAAGTGCAAGACATCGTTAATCGTCTACTGCACGAAAGCTTGGGCGGCGATCTCGTCGATACGAGCAGACCGGATTGGGAGAGGACCCAGCTAACTCATGCGAATGTCGATGAGGGGCTGAAAGCGAAGTGTGCGCGCGGTGCGATTTCACAAGCGGAGTTCGACGCGATCACTCACGCCCTCGCAATTCCGAAAAACACACCGAGAGCCGACATCGCCAATAGCTACAGAAACAGGCTAAAACAGGCTGATGCACCATATCCGGCCTTCTGTAGATTATTCGATGTTCTTCTCCGCGCTGGAGTCACGCGCAGGAGAAGAGGTCACGGACGCGCAAGGGAAGGTCATCGGAAGACGCTACGCCGTGTTTTCCAGACCGCCCGTTCAATACCGCTTCGAAGATTTGCAGGCCGCGCTTTCTGAATACCTCGATGCTATCGTGGCTATGCTGCAGAAGCTCAGCCAGATTGACATTCTGCGTCGTTGAGGCAGCGCTTAGCAGGCTGCGGAAAAAGGGATCGTGGGGATCGCCCCTTGGGACCGCCCCCTGACGGTCGCGGCTCGGTANNACGATTCTGAGCCGCGCGCGTTAGCAAGCGGTTCGGCCTTTTTCCGCAGCCTGTTAGGCTCCGGGATCTCTCGGACTTCCTTATTGCCGGCCTTCAGGCCGGGGGTGGGTGGGTTCGGCCGACTAGACCGCCAGGCTGTCGGCGGTTTCCTCCCCCTGCCCGTGCGAAGACAGGAAAACGAGAGCGGGGGGGTTCGCTGCTGAGGCATAATTGGATAAGCATGACGCTGGCTCAAATCGACATTCCGGAGGCCCAGATCGCCGAGTTTTGCAGGCGCAACGGCATTCGCAAACTCGCCCTGTTCGGCTCCGCGATCACCGGCCGGTTCACCGATTGCAGCGACATTGATATCCTCGTCGACTTTCGGCCCCAGGAGCGGGTTGGCTTTTTCCGGCTTGCCGACATTGAGGAGGCATTGGGCCGGTTGTTCGGCGGACGTAAGATCGATCTGCGTACGCCCATGGATCTCAGCCAGTACTTTCGCGACCAGGTCGTGCGGGACGCGCTCGTCATTTATGCCGAGCCCTGACACCATCCGGCTCCGCCACATGCGTGAGCCGTGGCATCCGCCCTGGAAATGGCAGCCGGGAGCCAACGGTCTGATCTCACGTCGAACATGATGCTGGCCATGGCGCTCGCGCGGTGTCTCGAGGTTCTGGGCGAAGCCGCCTCGAAGGTGACTCCCGAAGTTCGGCTGCGGTTTTCAGGCATTCCTTTCGCGAAGATGGTATCAATGCGGAACCACCTAATCCACGCGTACTTCGATATAGACCTTGACATCGTCTGGACGACTGTTACGGCCGATCTCCCCTCGGTCCTACCTGCTTTGGACGCAGCGTTGGCCGAGATCGATGTCTGATTGTGCCATGAAGGCGCACGCCGCACAGCCCAGACCAGTCACCAGCCACCATCGCAGGTACCGGTACCGAACTGCGCGCTGCGTTGTGCCCGAGAGACCTATACAGTCTTTAAGGTCTCTATATCTGCTACAATACTAGCCAGAATCGGAGGAAATCCCATTGTTAGAACTAGCCAAAACCGTTCACCGCTTCGGCCTGCCCTACATGCTGCGTTTGCAGAAGACCTACCGCACCGGATGGGACGAGATGATTCGCGGCTATCTCGAGACCACCACCATGCACGCGCTGCTCAACGTCGGTCTGATAGACGAAATGCAGAAGAAGCCGAGCGTGGACATCGATGAATTCGCCGCCCACGCGAACCTGGAACCGGCCGTGCTCCAGCCCCTGTGCGAAGCCTTCTACTGCCTGGGCATGTTCGAGCGGAATGGCGCGAGCTATTCGTTGTCCGAAAAAGGCCGCAGCATCGTCGAGGTGATGCGCGGGTGGCTCGAAGTCTGCTACGGATACAGCGAGGTTTTCCATTCGCTGGAGCCTCTGCTGCGAAAAGAAAAGGTCTACGGCCGGGATTTCTACCGCCGGTCGGATTTTGTGGCGCGCGGCAGCGGCGAGATGGAGAATCTGCTGTTCTTTCCCATGGTGAACGACATCATCATTGCCAACGGCTACAAGCGCGTGCTCGATCTGGGATGCGGCGATGGGACATTCCTGCGCATGCTCTGCGGATTGAATCCCGACGTCCGGTGTTTTGGCATCGACCTCGCGCCGGCAGCCGTCGAGGAAGGCAACCGCCTCCTCCGGGAGGCCGGCCTGCAGGACAGGGTTAGTCTGTCCGCTTTGGACATTTCCAAGATCGACCAGGCCGGTCTGCCGGCCATCGACGCGGCCACTGTGTTCTTCGTGCTCCACGAGTTGCTGTATTTCGGCGAAGACGTGCTGTTGAATTTCCTGAAGGACTTCCGCCGCCTCTTTCCGGGCGCGCCGTTGATTGCCTTCGAAGCCGTACGGCCTCCGGCCGAGGATCTGCGGCGGCATCCGGGCATCTCCATCTACTACTTCCTCTACCACGACCTCACGCAGCAAAAGCCGGTCGACGCGGACACCTGGAAACATCTGTTCCGGAAGGCGGGTTTCGAATCGATTGAGGAACGCCAGTTGGATTTCGCGAAGGCCGCGATATACATTCTGAAATAGCATGATTCTGAAATAGCATGCCTCGGCTGCTCTTTACGGTCTGGCCTTACCCGACGCACCTGCATCCGTTCATCGCGCTGGCGCTCGAAGCCCGTTCGCGGGGCCACGACATCGCCTTCTACACCGGCGGCGGCGCATTGTCCGCTCTGGCGCGCGAGGGCTTCCGCTGCTTTCCGTTTCGCGAAGTGGACTGGGGCCGCGTGGCGCGGACCGTCGACGATCTCATCGCCGGACGCAAACGGCCGTCTCAGATGCGGCGCCTGTGGCCCAGGTTCCTGGTGGAAACCGTGCCCGCGCAGCTTCGCGACCTGGAGGCGGTTCTGGCCGGTTGGCCGGCCGATGCGCTGGTCTGCGACATCGCCATGTGGGCTCCTATTCTGATTCTGCGGGAACGCATCCCCGTCGTCGCCTTCTCGCACGTAGCCCATTGCATTCTCCCGGGACCCGATGGCCCCATTCAGGGGATTGCCTTGCCACGCCACCGGCGCGGCTGGACTGCGCTCTACGCCGGACTGGCTTCACACGCTGCAAACCTGGTCACGGCGCGCACACGAAGCAGAGCGAACGCCTTACGCCGCCAATTCGGCTTGGCGCCGCTGGGCATGAGCGTCAACGAGTTCACGGGCGCCTTGCCGCTTTATCTGGTCCCCAGCGCGCCTGAATTCGACAATCGCCGGCGCGATCTTCCGCCTGCGGTACGCTACGTGGGGCCGTGCCTCTGGGATAAGCACCGGGACCAGGCGCCGCCCGATTGGCTGGCCCAGATTCCCCGGCATCAGCCCGTCGTGGTGGTCGACGAGGGCGCGCTGTTCACGCACGAGCCGCGCGTGCTGCAGATGGCCGCCCGCGGACTGGCCGGTCTGCCGCTGACGGTTGTTCTGTTAGCCGGAGAGGGCCGGGTTCTGGCGGACCTGAAGATCGGGCCGTTGGCGTCCAACGTCATGCTGCAGCCGCATGCGCCGCTGAGCGACGTTCTTCCCATAGCGGATACCTTGGTCACCAACGGTAACTCCGAGTCCGTGCTGGCCGCCCTCCAGGCAGGCCTTCCCGCCGTCGTGTTGCCTTCCATTTGGGACCAGGCCGAAATGGCCTGGCGCGTCGCGGAAACCGGTGCCGGCTTGCGCATCTCTCCCTGGCGGGCGACGCCGGCGCGGCTGCGGCGGGCCGTGCTCCGCGTGCTGGACGAGCCATCCTTCCGCGATAACGCAGTTAAAATGGGCGCCGCATTGGTGCGTTGCGGAGGTCCCGCTGGCGCTGCCGGGTTGATCGACGATCTGGTTGGCCGTGCGTTGCGGACAAACGCGCTATAGCGCGGCTCCCATGGCGCGCTCGTCGCCGAATGAAACCGGGGGGAGACTACTGACGGGCGCTGGCCTTTTCAGGAATTGTTGGATGTGCTCGGTCAGCAGCTCGGGCTGCTCCAGCGGGCCGAAATGCTCTCCGCCCGGCAGCAGCACCGGTTTGCAGTTGGGCAGCGTCTTATGCAGGAAGTCATAAGAGCTGATGAAGTGCGACTCGCGGCCGTAGACCAGCAGGGTGGGCGTTTGGATGGTGCGCACCACATCCAAGGTCATGTCTCCCACTACTTCGTAGTCCTTCAGCAGCGTGGTATTGCGGATGAGGTGCAGCAACGGCTCGCGATTGCGCGGCAGCCCGCGCGCCGGGCCGTAAAATTTGGGGGTTTCCAGGCTGAGCTGCAACAGGAACTCAGCATCCGTGCGCTTGTCCTCGGGAACGTGGATGCCCACTTCTTCCAGCTTGGCCACCCAGGCGGCCCAGCCGATCCAATCCTTGTCGTTGCGCAGGTGCACCAGGGCCGCCAGGCCCGGCTCCAGCGCCACCAATTTGGCCACCCGCTCGGGGTAGAGCAGGCTGAAGTACATGGCGATGTCGGCGCCGAAGCTGTGGCCCACCAGGATGGGGCGCTCGATCCCCATTTCGTCGAGGAAGCAGCGCAGATCCTCGGCCATGTCGGCCGCGGTGTAGCCCGTGGGGGTTACGTCGCTATAGCCGTGGCCGCGGAGATCGTAGGTGGTGACGCGATACTCGCGGCGCAGGATGGGCGCCATGTACAGGTGCCAGACGGCCAGATTGCCGAGGAAGCCGTGGAGCATGACAATATCCGGGCCCATGCCCACGGTGATGTAATGCAGGTTGACTCCGTTGGCTTTTATCTTTGGCATCCCTTAATCGCTCCCAGCGTCACAGTAGACAATGGTACATCACAATGGAGACAGTGACAACAGTACGGAATGGCACCCCACCCGTACTTTGGCTGCATTGACCGGGTAAGTCCTTGCCGAACCTGTTGTGTTTTAGGGCCGCGGAGCCTGGTGGGAAGTCTAGTACTTTTTTCAACAAAAGCCATGCAAAACACCAGAAATGGAAAATGCTCCCTCTCCGTGCTCGATCGCTCGTGGCGCGATATACTCGAAGCGGAGCAGAGTCCGTCATGGCGCGCAAAAAGCAGACCTTCGACATGAAAAAAGAGGTGCGCAAGCTGGCCCGGGAACGGGTCGGCACGGTTCCGTCGTCCCGGCCGATCCTGCCCAAGCCGCAGCGCAACAAGCCGAAACACAAGAAGCCGATCACGGGCGAGGAAGACGCACCGGGCTAGAAAACTCCGCGTCTCCGCGTCACATGAAGTAGTCTTTGACCTTGCCTAGCAGGCTCTTTTCGGAGGGCTGATTTTCCACCGGAAGCGTGTCGCGCAACTGTTCGAAAAGCTTGCGCTGCTCGCGGGTGAGCTTCGACGGCACCTTCACCTCGATGTGCACGCAGATGTCGCCGCGCCCGCCGCCATTCACCGGCGGTACGCCCAGATGCCGCAAGCGGAACTGCGCGCCGTTCTGGGTGCTTTCCGGGATCTTCAGGCGATATGGTTCTTCGAGCGTGGGGACTTCGATTTCCGCGCCCAGCGCGGCTTGTCCCACGTTGACCGGGATGGTGCAGTGCAGATCGTTGCCCTGGCGCTCGAAGAAGGCGTGCTCCTTGACCTTCAGGACCACGTACAGATCGCCGGCAGGTCCGCCGTTTGCGCCGGGCTGGCCTTCCTGGGAGAGCCGCAAGCGGTTGCCGTCGTCGACGCCCGCCGGGATGTTGACCTTGAGTTTGCGAACTACCTGGCGATAACCATGGCCATGGCATTGCCGGCAGGCATTGCGCACGATTTGGCCATTGCCGCCGCAGGTATGGCAGGTGCGCCGCACCGATAGAAAACTCTGCTGATACAGGATCTGACCCCTGCCATTGCAGGTGGGGCAGGTGGTGGACCCGCTGCCCGGTTCGGCGCCCGTTGCGCGGCAGCGGTCGCAAGCTTCCATGCGCGGCGCCTGAATCTCCGCGGTCATGCCGAAAACCGCGTCTTCAAAGCTGATTTCAAGATCGTAGCGCAGATCCTCGCCGCGCTGCGCCCGGTTGCGGCGGCCTCTGCCCCCGCCGCCGAAGAGGTCGCCGAATCCGAAGAAATCGCCCAGAATATCGCTGAAATCCGAAAATGCGTTGGGGTCGAAACCTTGTCCGGCGGCGCTCTGCACGCCGGCATGGCCGTAGCGGTCGTAGGCGGCGCGCTTTTGCGAATCGCTCAGCACGCTGTAGGCCTCGGCGGCCTCCTTGAACTTCTCTTCGGCGTCCGGATTGTCCGGGTTGCGGTCCGGGTGATATTGCAGCGCCAGCTTCCGGTAGGCGGATTTCACTTGGCTGTCGTCCGCATCACGGCCGATGCTTAGGATTTCGTAATAGTCTCTTTTCGCCACGGGGAATTACGGGGACCGTTAGGGCTTTACGGCGACCTTCACCATAGCCGGCCGCAAAAGCTTTCCTTTGAAATTATATCCGCTTTGATATTCTTCCAGCACCGTCTGGTCCGGCAATTCTTCGGACTGGACGAGGTCGACCGCCTGATGCAGGTTCGGGTCAAACGGTTTGCCGGCAGCCTCGATGGGCTCCAGCCCGGCTTTCTTGAGGGTCTCGAAGAGCCGCTGATCGATCAGTTCGATGCCTTTGGCGTACTCTTTATCGGCGGTTTCGACCTTCACGGCGCGCCGGAAATCGTCCAGTATGGGGATGAGGTCGCGGACCATTTCCATGGCCGCAAACTGCACGTACTCGGAGCGGTCGCGCTCGGCCCGCCGGCGGAAGTTGTCGAAATCCGCGAGCGCACGCAGCAGGCGGTCCTTCAAATCGGCCTTCTCCGCCGCAAGCTGATCGCGTTCGGCGGTCAGAGCCGCAATTTGGGCTTCGGGAGTGACGACGAGCAAGTTCTCCTCCACACCCGACGCCTTTCGTTCCTGGTTATCTTCTGCCACTATTTATTTAGATTAGCAAACCGAACCGTGAGCTTCAGTGGCAGGCTGAATGCCCGCCCCAGGTGGGGCAGGCGGTTTCGCCTGCCTTCCGCTAGAACTGCATGCTTTCGAGCGCCCGCCGGGTCTGGAGCACGGCGCCCATCACCTTCTCGTACTGCATGCGCATGGGGCCCAGCACCGCGATCTTGGCCCAGATCCCACTGGGCATCTGGAACGAGATGCCGATGATGGCCAGTTCCTTCATGGCGGGATGCGCCTCCTCCAGGCCGACGCGCACTGCCAGCGATCCGGTGGGTTGTTCCAGAACGCGGTTCAGCAGCTCCACCAACCGTTCCTTCTCTTCCAGCGCCCGCAACAGGTCGCGCAGCTTTTCGCGCGTGAGGTGCAGGTCGAGGCCCAGCAAGTTGGAGGCGCCCTCCATGTGGACCACGGGCGCCACGTCCACGTCCAGCAAGCCCTTCCGGTAAAGCAGCGTCAGCTTGAGCAGCACCGCATCGTAGATCGCGCGCTCTTCGGCGATGCGCTGCAGCAGCTCGCGCCGGGCATCCTCCAGGCGCCACCCGCTGAAGTTCCGGTTCACATAGTTGCGAATGTTAACCAGCTCGTCGGAGGAGACGAGTTCGTCCAAAACGACTACGCGGTTGTGGACGGTGCGGTCGCGCGTCACCAGGATCACCAGGACGCGACGGTCGCCCAGCGGAACGAGTTCGATCTGGTCCAGTTCGCGCACGGCCGGCGGCAGGGCGGCGGTAATCCCTACGTTGCGCGTGAGCTCCGTCAGGATGTGGCAGCAACGTTCCACCCGCGCCGCGGCCGTCGGAGCTTCCATCAGCTCGATGCGCAAGCGCGCCGCGTCGGCGGACGGCATACGGCCGGCAACGAGAGACTGCACATAATCGCGAAAGGCTTTTTCGGTCGGCACCCGGCCGGCGGAGGTGTGCGGCTGCGAGAGGTAGCCGGCATCCGCCAGGTTGGCCATGACGTTGCGGATGGAAGCCGCACTCAGACTCTGGTTGCGGCGTTGCGCAATCGTGCGCGAGCCGACCGGCTCGCCCGTCTCGATGTAGGTGCGCACGATAGCATGCAGGATGTCCTGCAGCCTGGCGTTCGGCGGCGCGTCGGAATCCATAAAGGCCTGGATATGCTACTCCCTATAGCTATTGTATGCACGCTGAAGCAGAAAGCAAAAGGACTGTTTTGGGAAAACGCGGGGTACCGGCCTGGTACGCGGTCTGATTTGGAGAAGGATATAGGTATCCATTACCGTCGAACAAGCGGTGGGGCACGAACTTGAGTGGCGGCAGCCGGAGGTTCTCAGCCGCTTCTATCAATTGACGGACAACGGGCGCGAGATCGCCACGCTGCGCTTCGAGAGCAGTTGCGGGTCGTTGGCTACCGGCGAATGTGGGCAGGCCAGGTGGACATTCAAACGAACCGGTTTCCTTTCCCCCAAGATCTCCGTGCGCGAAGCCGGGCTCCGAGACCAACATCGCGCTATTCACGCCAGGCTGGATGGGCAGCGGCTGGGTGGTCTTTTGTTCAGGCCGGCGCTATCACTTGCGGCACACGAATTTCGGGGCACCGAATGGGCGTTCGAAGCTGAGGACGGGACCGCTGCGATAGCCCTCTCCGGCAATCGAGGTTTCTTCAAGCAGGGCGGCACGGACACTGTGACGCAATCCGCGGCCGGGCTGCCCGAGACGCCCGTGATGCTTCTGCTGATCTGGTATCTGCGCGTGCCGATGAATGAGGACGCGTCGGCCGGTGCGGCAGTCGCCGCTTGCAGTTAAGGTACATCTATGCCTCATTCCGTTTGCCCGTGGTGGCTCGGGTATTTGCTCGCCAGCCCGCTGCGGCGGCTGATCGACGACCCGGCGAACATCGTTGCGCCGTATGTTCGTGAAGGTACGACGGTCCTGGAGCCTGGGCCGGGCATGGGGTTCTTCACGCTGGAACTGGCGCGCCGGGTGGGAACTTCCGGCCGCGTGGTGGCTGTGGACATCCAGCCCAAAATGCTCGACCGGCTGAAACGGCGCGCCGCCCACGCCGGCCTCCTGGCCCGATTGGATATCCGGCCGGCGGAGCCCGATTCGATGAACCTCGCCGAAGCGGCAGGCACTGTCGATTTCGTGCTGGCGTTCGCCATGGTGCATGAGATGCCCTCCGCCATCTCGTTTTTCCAGCAGGCCGCGCAGGCCAATGAAGCCAGGCGCTCACTTGCTGTTCGCCGAGCCTGACGGCCACGTAAAGCCCGCTCTGTTCGAAGCGGAGTTGGCATCCGCCGCGCAAGCCGGCCTGCACGTGTCGGATCGTCCGGTCATTCGCCGCAGCCTCGCGGCAGTATTGACCAAATAGAGCGTCACCGCGGGTGGCGGGGTGGCCGATGCGCTATAACAGAAAGATGATCCGAATCACCTTGCTGGCCGCTCTGGCGGCATCCTCTCTTTGCGCTCAGGATTGGGCTGTGGCGCGTCTGGGAAAATCCCCGCGTCACCGCGAGTGGGTTACCGTCAAGCACGACGGGCGCTCCGTCGAAACATTCGTGGCGTATCCGGAATCGAAGGACAAGACGCCCGTCATCGTGGTAATTCACGAGATCTTCGGCATGACCGATTGGGTCCAGGATGTGGCGGATCAGTTCGCTGCCGCCGGATACATCGCCGTGGCGCCCGACCTGCTTTCGGGCATGGCGCCGGATGGCGGACGCACGACCGGTTTCAAGCCGAGCGAGGTTATGCAGGCGATCGGTCATCTCAATCCCGACCAGATCACCGCCGACCTCAACGCGGTGGCCGATTACGGCCTGAAACTGCCGGCCGCCACCAAGAAGCTTTTCGTGGCGGGCTTCTGCTGGGGAGGTGGGCAAACCTTCCGCTTCGCGACGAATCGCCCGGACATTGCCGCCGCCCTGGTGTTCTACGGACCGCCGCCCGAGAAGGACGCCATGGGCCGTATCAAAGCGCCCGTATACGGATTCTACGCAGGTCTTGATGCGCGCATCGGCGCGACCGTTCCGGATACCATCGCCAATATGAAACAGGCAGGCAAAACCTACGAGCCGGTGACGTATGAAGGCGCCGGTCACGGTTTCATGCGCGCGGGCGAAGCTCCCGATTCGAGCGAGGCGAATGCCAAAGCGCGCACGGACGCGTGGGTCCGGGTAAAGGAGATTCTGGCGTGGAAGTGACCAGGCCGACGTGGCGATTGTCACGCTGCGAAGCGCCGAAAGACTCCCAGAAGGCCTTCATGGTAACGTGAAAGACATGGGTAATCTAACGGTTCCCACAACGCTGGACGGCTTGCTCGAACCGCTGAGCCGCTGCTTTGACGCAGAGTCAGCCAGTCTCGCCATGGCACGCAGGGTGCGCCACATCGCTGCATGATCGCCGTAGGCGGCGCGGGCCCACTCCGACGGACCGGGCGTCCCGGTACCTCGCGTGGACGAGCCCCCGCGGCTGTGGTCGGATACAGGCCGGAGGCGTCCTGCAACGGGTGCGCCGGGTTCAATAGGCGCGGCACCCGCGCGGCGTTTCGCTTTTTGTTTCCCTTCACTCACTGGACGTAGTATAATCCGGAGACGGCCAAAGAGCCCAACGAGATTCGATGGATCAACAGCAAAAGAAGTGGTACGGGCTTACAAAGCATAACTTTGCGACGCTGGACCCGGCCACCACGAAGGTCATGGGATCTGTTCGAGGACTCGAGCGCGCGCAACAAATGGCGGATGCTCTTGACAAACGTCTTCCGCCAGAAGAGAGAGAGGCTGGCTTCCAGGTGTTCTGGGAAGAAGGGTGCAAACCGGCCCGTTTAGATCTCCGCCGAACCCGGCCGCGGCGGGACGCGAGACGCAGTCGCCGTTAGCGCTTCGGGACACGCCTCTAAAGTCGATGCAGCGAGCTGTCCTCGAGATGGGCCGGGCGCCGGAGTTGCGAGCGGTGGGAGGATCGTGGCCCGGGGCTCGGCGCTTCGCCGTCCAGGCCTCCGCCCATCTCGCCTGTCCTGATGTTTGACCGGACGCGCTCCAGTCGGAGTGACAGGAGACCTATGGTGATTCCGCCTATCCTTTACAAGTATTTGGTCCCAGATCGATTCGGCGACGTGCTCATTGAGAGAAAGATACGATTCACTCAAGCGTGCTTTTTGAACGACCCGTTTGAGTTCAACCCCGGGAGCACGCCCGAGTCCGCCGCGCGCTTTCAGAAGTGGGTTGGTAGGAGGCGTAGCGACACGTACCGGGAAAAGGCCAGCCGTGACGGAGTCTTCTGCCTGACGGAAGATAATAAATCGATTCCCATGTGGACGCACTACGCTGCCGGCCACACCGGATTTGTGATCGGCTTCGACACCTCCTCGGACCTCTTCACGAGCGCGGCGAAGTCGGGAAAGCTCAACCGGGTCAAGTACTCTGAACGAGTAAATGTTACGGAAGGTCTAGCAAACCCGGACGCAATTTTCTGGACGAAGAGCAAAGAGTGGGAGTACGAGCGAGAGTGGCGCTGGATAGAGTCCTGCCGGCCCGATGGGTACGACGAAGTTCGGGCGGGCCCAGGCGGGGAACTGTTCTACCTTCGCAGCATCCCGCCGCAGAGCATCAAGGAGCTCATTCTGGGCTGTCGCGCAAAGCCCGTCCTGGCCGATTCGGTTCGGGCCATTAGGTCAACGCCGGATTACAGGCACCTGAAGCTTTTCGCCGTCACCCCGGACAAAACCGAATACGCACTGGCGGCGGGACCGCTTGCGCCTTGACTGGCGAGCGGAAGGGGAACGGGGTCCGCTCACGGGGTTCCCGGTCTGGGCCGTGAGGCAGGCGTGCGATGGTCGAGGGCGCTCTGGTTACTCACCGTACTGCGAGACGAGTCGTACTACGTCTTCCGGCTGAGCCTGAACATCCGACGAGCCATAGCGCACGTAGATGGTGCCGCCGATCATATACGCCGCAGCGTCGCCTCTGGCAACGGCAATTTTCGCGATAAAGAGGCCACGAATCTCCTCGAATGTGATCCTGAAGGGCGGCGTTGGTTTTATACGATTTCGTATGAGCTGGCGAATCTTGAGCTCCAGGCGATCCTTCTCCTTGAAATCGAGCCTAAGCCCTTTCACGTGCCCGGCATCATCAATCCCAATGAAGATCACGCCGTCGTTTGTATTAGCGAAAGCCGCGATTGACTTCACGAGCCCGTCGTCGACGCCGCTCTCTTTGTTCTCGCCGGCGGAGAGCCCACGTTTGAATTCGACACCTTGGCCCTCGCCGCCCTGCCTAGCTTCGTCAAGGGTGGGAACTCGAATCCCCGTTACAGCAAAGTAGCTCCGCAAAAACCGCCGGCTGAGGCCACGGGCGACGGCGCCGGCACAGAGGAATCCTATTACACACGAGCATACGATCCACCAGAGACTACCAACTTTCAGAACCGAGGTGGCCAGCAGTCGTCCGGCCCTATCCGTTTGGGCTACGTACAGGTCTCCCGCATAGCCGTAAAACTTGAGACCTGGACCCGGCAAGGCCAGATTATTCGGCACGAAGGCGGGAAGCGACCGCCCTGTTCCACAACCTGGCCCGTGCTCGGATCAACCACCTGGAATCCGCCGGCGGAAAAACCATTGCGTGACGACCAGGCCGCTTTTGGTGCTGACCGACGCGAAGCGATCTCATCCGCCTCGCGCCTCAGAGTGGCGTCCACGACGCCGATCAGCGAACNNGCGAACTCGGTGTCTCAATTTCCTTCGACGGCGACTTCACTGCGTAGCCCACGATGACCTCGAGTCTCCTGTTCCCGGCCGTCGGCGCTGAGCGCGAATACAGCCGCCAAACTTCCCCGTCTGGCGTTTTGTACCAGTCGGGCTGCCGAAACCTTGCGATGAAGGTCGCGTCGGAGTAGTCCAGTGGCGCGAAGCGCCCCGGGGATGTTGCCGTGGGGGTCCCTACATAGTAGAAGAATCTGGCTTGCGTGTCGACGAGGTAGTCGGGGGGGTCCGATTGCCAATCGGTCCAGAACCGGCTCGTGTCGCATCCGGTGTCCGTGCACTCAATTTCAGACAAAGTGTGCAGATTGACTTCCCTTTCCTCCAGGAAGAAAGGGTAGCTTGCGGCGATGTATGCGGATAGGGTTAGGAGAGCCCCGGCCACGGCGATCAACATGGAGAAGCGGAAGATCCTTTGGTTTACATGCTTTCGGCCTGAGGGGGCCTTAGCCGCCTTCTTGTGGACCGAAACGAGACCTGGCATACCCTCCTGCAGATCGAGGACCCTACATCATCGCCGTAGGAGGCGCCGGCTCGTCCGGANNCGCCAGCAGCGCCAGCACGCCGAAACCCAGCAGCACGGGCGGGTTGTCCTTGAAGATCTGCGGCAGGTGAATATTCCGCAGCACGAACAGCGCGATCAGCAACCCAGTGAGCGCTTCGCCGGCGATCAGTCCCGAGGCCACCAGCACTCCGGCATTCTCCACACGCGCCTTCTGCGCATCGT
>PKYZ01000099.1 GCA_003132865.1 Bryobacterales bacterium | reverse complement strand
GTGACCTCGTCCAATCCCGGGAAATGGCCGGACGCCCCGGAATATCGCACCGGTACGTCTTGTCCCGCGATCTGCACGTGAACCTCGGACGCGTCGCGCACGCCGGATGCGTAGAACTGCAGCATCACCGTGTCCCCCGACGCTCCCGGATCGACCGGCGCCGCCTGCATCGGCCGCACGGATTGCGTCCCGTCTGCATGTGCCGTGATTACCTGCACGGCATCGGTATGCAGAAGCGGGCTAGCTTGGGCGGCAGCCGCCGCTTGGACGTTTCCAGCCGCGGTTCCAAAGACCGACAAAGTAGTGGGTACGAGGGGCCCTTGGCACGTCCACACCACCGCGTTGTCAGTGGTGGTCCCTCCAACGGTCTCGTTCCACACCGGAGCCGTGGTCCCGCTGGTCCCGGCGGTCGTCGCCTCCTGCACGTTCCCAAACGGGTCCAGGATCTCCTTCCCAAGGGCATATGCGAATGAAGGCTGCCACGCCGGATGAGTCACCACATAGCTGAAGCCAGACTTGCCTGCGATGGTCGAGACGCTCGGGAAAGGAGCGATGCTTGTGGAGGTCAGGGTACCATTCGGCAATGCGAGGGTAGCGTGGATAATTATCGCAGCCCCTTCGAATGGCACCGGACCGGACAACTGGATCAAGTCCGGACCGGTAGGTGGTGGCTGCACCAATACGACAGTCATTCTCTGCGCGCTAATTGCTGTCGGCTGCCCGGTCAGGCCAGATGTGACTGTGCCCGTCATATAGAGAGGAGCATAGGCGGCCCAGTCCGAGCCCGTTTTTGACGGCGTGTTGGACTCGCAGGCATCGATAGTGATGCTGAACGGCTCGCCTGCCAGCTTGAATTTGTCCGGTCCGCTGACCACATTGGTCCCAAACCTCCCTGAAGCTTGGTAAGCGATCACCGAGCTAGGGCACGACGCTGCAACCAGGTTTTCCGAGGCGGCAAAGCCGGATATGACCGCTGCCGCTACGGCGATAAACCGCATCTTTACAACCATTGAATTCTTTCTCCCTTTTATGTCCCTACGAATGGAGTACTGATAGAGTTTAGATCGCTAGGTTTTCTAAAATCAAGTCCTTGATGAGGGAACGCGTACCATGGCGGACGGGCTTCTCGGCAACCGCGCAACCAGGCGAACGGCGCATCAAGCTGTGTTGCACATCCTCAGCAAGCGGGCCGCCCAACCGATATGTTGAAGTTCGATAACGTGCGTTATATTACAGCGCAACAGGATTTTTCCTGCGGAGCCGCCTCCGCCAGTCGCACGACCCAAGCCGGAGCGGGCTTTGGATGCCAACAAACGGGGAGTGGTGCTGGTTCTGCGCCGTCCTGGCTTGCATGCCACCAATAACCTCGCCGAGCGGGCCATCCGGCTGATGGCGATGGCTCGCAAAAACTGGGGAGGCAATCGTACGGCCAACGGTGCCCGCACGCATCAAATATTGGCAGCGTTCTCCGCACCTGCTGGCAGCAGGGCAAACACGCCTTCGCCGAGTTGGTGCATCTACAGCGCTCCGCTCGTCCCATTTTGCTGGAGATCATTCCTCCCACACCCTCGCCCTGAGTCGACTCGCCCACCACTCAGCTTTTCGGACCGCTTTCAGTCCCCATACTCCCCATCGATTTGATGCGAATCTTGTTCAAGCGTTACGCCCTCGTGCGCCTTGTCTCGCCTGGTAAACATCGTCGGTGGGGCTCAGATTCGGCAGAGCCGCGGCGATACCTTCGGAGGCTGCGACAAGGGCGTCCAGGTCGGAGACCGCGGTCGAGACCGAGCACCCCGGCATGATTACCATGGAGACCAGCAAGAGGGACATGAGCATGGCCGTCATTTGGCCCGCGTTAAGCGTTTTCATCGCGTTTTTCCTTTGAGATTCGAACCTTGGTGGTACCACCAGTACCGATTTGGTACCATCAGTACCGATGTGGTGCCATCAGTACCGAGGAGAACTACAAAATGGGAACCGTTCTCATAGACGACTCTAAGGGCAACGTGATCGCCAACAATATCGAAGCCCTGCGCCGCCAACAGAACCTCCGGGGATCGGCTATCCGGGCCACTTTGTCTACACCACGCAGGAGCAAGGCACCACGATCAAGTTCGCGGCTCCGCAACTGCAATGGGTTTGGGACGCCTAACCCCGTGCGCAAGGCGATTCTATTGATGCTGCTGGCGGCCGGCTTGGCCGCCGGCCAGACGGATCTGTGCGTGTCCCCCGCCGCAGCCGTCACTTGCCTTGTCACCGGCGGAAAGCTCACGTCCGACGGTTTCACCCTGGTGCCATGCGGCGGGGCTGGCGCTACGGGTCCACAGGGCATTCCGGGACCGGCGGGACCTATGGGACCTGTGGGACCTGCGGGTGCCGTTGGACCACCAGGAGCACCGGGGGTGCAGGGCGCGCAGGGCGTCCCCGGGATACAAGGCCCGCCTGGACCAGCAGGGCCGACCGGCACGGGTACACCCGGCAGGCGACCTCGCATGTGTAGCGCAGCCGACAGCGGCCTTCCGCCGCTGTCTGGTACGCCCGGCATCACATTGCCGGCGCTGCCCACCTCCTGTTATGCGCCTCCCTATCCCAGTACGTCAACATCGACCACCGTCAGTACGGCAGCCGCGCTTCAAAGCGCAGTGACCAGCGCAGTATGCGGGGAAAAGATAGTCGTCTCCGCAAACACCGTTTATTCCGTTAGCGGGGGACTCGTGGTCCCAGGGACCATCTGTCCAAAAACTAATCCGGCTCTGAGCGAGAATCTGACAGAACAGCCACTTTTACGCAACTT
>PKYZ01000709.1 GCA_003132865.1 Bryobacterales bacterium | reverse complement strand
CCGGCTCAGTCTCAGGATGACCATTTTTGGGTGGAACGATCGAGGAGACTCTTTTTGGCGGTCAGCCGTCGGTTTCATGGGAGCGCTGGCCCACCGGCCTCCTCCATGAGGTTCACCAGCGAGTCCACCACCTCGGCAGTGTACTGACGAGCCAGACGTGCGCGTAGTAACTCGACTTGTAAGTCGAGCAGTGTGTGAAAACCAGCCTCCTCCGCCCACTCCTTGTAGTGGACGCGCATAGCGCAGTGCGTGGCACGCAAATGATCGACTATGAGCTGCTCAAAAGAGAGATCGTGAAACCCGAATTGTCTGAAGTCGGGGTGGTGCTCGTCCAAGATCTGTTCTTGGTGTGCAGCCGCGGTTGCCGCCGTCTTGTATTCCCCGCGAAGACGCAGTTCATCGAGCACTAACCGCGTTGTGCGTTCGATCATGCGGCTGCCAATCAGCCAACGCTGAAGACGCCGGCACACAGCAAGCTGGGTCATGAGCTCTCGGAACNNGCATCATCCGCGAGCCGTCGAGAAATACGGAAACGTTGCATCTCCTGCTCGATATCGGCAGCCGTGGCCCGGACCTCGAGCAACTCGCCGAGAAAGGCGACGAGCCCTCGATTAAGCGCCTGGAAGTTGAGGTCGGTGAAGTCCGGCATGTGTAAGGCCGCCCAATTGGCGATGCAGACGAGGGGAACATCGCACTCATCATGTCTCACCCTTCGGTCTCGGTTGTACAGTCCTTCGAATAGAGCCGTGCGCTGGAACTCGAAGGCGCCGTCGCCTGCTTGATAGAGCTGGTCCGGCGGCGCCGCGGCCGAGGCGACGAGATTGCCGTGCGCCTCGTAGAGCGTGTTGATGAAAATGTTGAAGCGCTTCGCCGCGTTGCACTGCTCCGAGGCGAGGCGCGGAANNCAAGGGCGTCCTGGCGCTTGAGGTCTACGTAGTTCCGCTTCGCAAAGTCGCGGACGGCATCCAGAGTGGCCGCGGGGATTCCGCCTAACGCGGCCTCCTGAAAGATGCGTGGAAACGTGCGCTCCGGGAAGAACATTGCCTTGGCGATTGCAACGAGGCGTGCGCAGGTGGCGGTATCGATCAGCCCTTCGTCCCTTGCCCTCTGGAACGTGGCGCGCAGATTGACCATCGGCTCTGAGAGGTTGCGATAACCCGCGTCGCCCAGCCCGTGCGACAGCGCGACTTCATCGTCGTCGGTCAGCTCGCCGCTCGCGTACATCTCGAAGATCCGGCCGACGCCGCGAGTGCCAAAGGCGGCGGTCTCCACCGCGCGGAGCGCGCCCATACTGCTCGCGCCGTAAACCACTACGCCTCGGCTGAGAGCGAACAGGATCTCCTTGTGCCAGACCGACAACGATTGGCCGAATTCGCCGTCAATCAGGCCAATAACGTCAGGCCGGTGGATGCCGACCGCGCTCAACAGGTCGGCTTGCTTGGCCGGGGGCAGGTACAGAGCATCGGGAAGGATGGCGCGCGCTTCCTCGAGAGGCAATGACGGTCCGAGGAAAACGACAGATTTCATGACTGATTCACCCAGTGTATAGCGCTGGCTCGGAACGCGCGCGCACGCGCACCCGGGAGCGTGAACTCCGAATCGCAGCCTTCAAGGCCGGGGACCACAACGCGGACAGCGGGCAGGCCGAAGATAGGCTGCGTCAGGTCGAAGGCGATGGCCTGTCGAATGCCGACTGCCTCGAGCCTCCGCAGCAGAAACCGAATGTCGCCTTCGAAAGTCGGCGTCGCCAGCGAAAGGCGCTCGCGCACATCGACGGTTTCGGCCAGAACCTCGATGGTATGGATGGTGGCGACATCGTCGGACAACCGACAGCGAAGGTCTACATGACGGAAGAAATCGTCTCGCGTTCCCGCGATATACACCAGACGTCCTTGCACCGCCTCCGTGATTGCGCGCACCATGGCAATTCCGGGGTCGAGATGTGCGCCGTACCCGCAGGAGAGCACGGAATGAGGCTGAACCCTGTCGTACAAATAGGCCTGATAAACGGGCACCGCCGTGTCCACCGTGCAGTCGAGCAGCACGACGCGGACGGCAGCGCGCCGGCAGCGGTCAAGCAGTTCGCATGTGGCGCCGTGCTCGACTGTCTCCAGTCGCACTCGAGGCGGCGGGCAGCCATTGCCCCAGGCCAGCCGCCAGCACGTGACGGCGTCGCGTTCAATGCACTCGGCGAGCCCGTAGTTCAACGCCTCGAGCAGATTATTCCCGGCGGCGAGCCCGTTCGAGTCGCTTGAAAACGGAGGCGGCAGCCGCTCGCTGGCCCCTGCCTTGTCGAGACGGACCATCATGACCGGTACTGCGACCTCTCGTTCACCGAGGAGATCCCAGCCCAGCGTCCAGCTGAGCGGCATGTGCCGCGTGAAGTGTGCCGCTTTGACCCTTATGAGGTGCTCGAAAGGCACTATGGCATGCTCGCCGGCAGCACAGTCGTACGACGCACGGAATTGCGGCGGACGTGCAACCTCTGCGTGATAGCGTTCAACAGACTCCATCACCGCGGAAGCCGTTGCAGCCTCGAGAGTGAAACCCTTGC
>PKYZ01000526.1 GCA_003132865.1 Bryobacterales bacterium | reverse complement strand
GGCTTGCGGAGGACGAGGCGGGGGCGGCTGCACCGGGCGTGGATTGGTCTGCGGGGCAGGTTGAGCCAGCGGCCTTTGCGGCGGGACCGGCGGTTTGTCAGCCGGCGCCGTGGCTGCCGGCGGCCGGTTTGCGGGCGTCGCGGGCGGGTTCGGCGCTCTCGCGGGCGGGGCCGGCTGGGCGGCATGGACCTGAGGCACGACCTGTTTCGCAGGAGGCGCGACGCGCACGGCTGGCGCAGCGGCCGCCGCACGGGAGGGCGGGGCACTCTGGCGAATGGCCTGCATGTTTAAGGGCCGGCCGGCGTTCTGCTGCAGGGCGGCTTGCTTGGCCGCGAAGGGAACCGGCGGCGGAGGTGGGGCCTTCTTCGCCACAACCTGCACGCTGGTCGCACGCGCGGGAGGCTGCGGCGCAGGCCGGGCGCCAGCCATGGGAGCGAGAGCCTGCTTGACCGGCGCCACAGACGGCGCTACGGCCATGTGCGTGGCCACCTGCGCCACTTGAGCTTGTGGAACCGAAATGCCCCCCTGTTTCACGGGCCGTCCGCTGGCGAACGAGTTCTGCGGCATGGCAGTGACTGCATTGGGCGCAGCCATATTCGCGAAGTGCTGGTTCACAGTGACATTAGTGACATTCTTATTCGCATATACGTTGTTATACACGTTAGTAATGTTCACTGTATTCACGACCGTGGTGTTCGATACATTCACGGTGCGGAAGTAATTCTGGCTCATGTGATAGGCGGGCGCGTAGACCTCGCCCGGTCCCAGGGGCACCCAGCCCACGGCGGGACCGCCGATGGAAAGCGAGGCGCCCCAACCGCCGCCGCCGATGAACGCGACCAGCGCCGGCGCGTAGACCACATCTACCGCCGGTCTGCCGGCAACGATGGCCAGCGGTCCGGGTATCCAGCCCCAACCGCCACTGGCGTAGGCCCAGCGGCCGTAGTGAGACGGCGCGAAGCCCCAGGGGGCATCGTCGACCCAAGTCCAGCCCCACGGCTCGACCCAAGCCCAATGGCCATCGTGATATGGCGCCCATCCCGCGTCCACTCTGGGATACCATACAGCGCCATAGCCCGGCGTGTCCCGCCAAGTGCCATAGGCATCCAGCTCCTCGGAACCGATCACGTCCGGAGGAAGATAGCGGGCGGTCTGGCTGCGCGCCTCACGGTTATCGCGGTCTTCGGCCCATCCCTCGAACCCGTCGGGCTGCGGCACAGTCCCAACGTCGTAAGCGAGTTGATCGGTGCCCGAGAGCTGCGCGCTATTGCCCGCGCGCAATGTAAAAGCCTGGCCGCCTCCAGTGACTTCCGCTTCGCCGTGGCGGACCACCGCCCAGCTAGTCCCGGCATCCGGGTCGGCATTAAAGCGATACTCGCCCTCGCGCAAGATGGTGATGGCGGCGTTGGGCGTGTCCACTTCGAAACTGTCGTCGCCGTCCAGGTGCCGCACGCGCAGGAACAACTCGCCCTGGCTGAAACGGATCTGCGCGAAGTGGTCGTCCAGATTGAGAAAGCCGAGGCTCGATTGGGGACCCAATCGCAGCGTGGCATTGTTCAAATGCAACTCGGCGCGCGAGTCGGCATCGGCCCACAGGTTATCGCCTGTGGTGAGCGGCCGGTTCACGGCGGCGGGCGACCAATCGTCCGCGCCGGCGGGCTGCATGGAAACATTTCCCGTAACGTAGTTCAGGTCCGCGACGCGCATGGGCGGGTCCTGTGCGTGAGCTGCCAACACGAACAGGTTGGAGAAAGTTGCGGTGAGTAGAATATATGTAGCTTTGCTCATAGCCATGGTAGTGGTCTCCCTGCGTCCACTGACGTGAGCATAGCAGATGCAGTTGCGCGCGCAAAGCTGGGTAAAGCAACTTTAATCGTCCGGAGCGGATGTTTAGGGTTGTGTCATACAGTCGAAATTCGTATAATCGTTCGAGTCACCTGCACCTTTGTATACCGCGATTTGCGGGTATGGACAGAGCGGGCGCGTCATGCGGACTCCTTTGGCGGAGTTGTCTTCGACGTACTTGGTGGCGACGATGGCGCCTGGCGCGGCGCGCTTTTCGACCCACTGTTCGAGCGCGTCNNCTGGGGCCGGGACCGCCGATGCAATGCTGCATTCCGGGAACCATATAGAGGCGCACGAAGCTTTCCCCGCTGCGGGCGCCCATGGCGTGGAGTACGCCGTTGTAGTAGTTGATGGTGTTGGCGGGTGAGATGGCCGGGTCGTTCCAGCCGTGATAGAGGATAAGCTTTCCGCCGCGGGCTTGAAAGCCGTGCAGATCGGTTTCCGTGGCGTTGAGGGCGCGCGCGGTTTTTTCATCGGCGGTTTGTATGGCGGTATCGACCTTGGCGGTGAGAGGATTCCAGGTAGGATCTTCGAACACCATGTAGCGGAAGTAATTCTCCATATAGACGGAGCTACTGCTGCCGCCGGGTCCATTGCCGATGAGCCAGGGGACCCAGCCGCCGCGTCCGTCTTCGGCGCCGGGCGCGTAGCCAGGAAAGATGGGCGCGCCGTGCGAGTTGCGTCCGCCGGCATAGAGTTTCTTGAGAGAGGCAACTTGCGGCGCGGTGAGGCAGGCGCGCGAATCCACATCTTTGCAGAGGAGGGTGGACGGATCGAAGTGACAGCGAGTGGGATCGTTGAGGATGCCGTCCTTCACGCCGTCGAGGGCATCGCAAGCGGCGAGCACGGCGGCGGCGATGGCGGGGAATTTGATGCTGGAGATGTAGCCGGCGGGATCGGTGTAGATAGTCTGGCTGATATCGACGCCGGCGGCCAGCATGTGGGTCCAAAAGTTGGCGGGCGCGCCGGCGAGGATGCCGTCGAAGTCGGCGGGGAAGCGCTGGGCTTCCATGAGCGCTTCGCGCCCGCCATCGGAGCAGCTATCGAAATAGGCATGCTGCGCGGGCTGGCTGTAGAAGGCCTGAACGAGGTTCTTGGCGTTCACAGTGGTGAGGTGCAGGGCGCGATAGCCGAAGTCGTTCACCTTTTCCGGATGATGGTAGGCCCAGCTCGCGTCCTCGCCGTCGGCTTCGTGTCCGGTGTCGGTGCCAGCGGTGGCGTAGCCGCGCTTGAGATTTGCACCCATGGAGTTGAATCCGATGGCGCCGGCGAATCCGCCGTTGCCGACGCCCAGGAGCTTGCGGTTCCAGTTGGAGGCGGGCAGCCAGACTTCGAAGCGGATGTAGGAGTCGGGGGTGGGCTTGAGGACGCCGGTCACGCGGCAGAAGGCGGGGAGTTTGTCGATGGCGTTGCCATAGGGTGGCGTGAAGGTTCCGGCGGGGACGGACCCGGTTGTGGTGATGGCGCCGTCCGGGAGCGCCACGGCGGCGAGGCTTCCGCAGGTGGCGGCGCTGGCGGGCAGGGTAGGCAGGGCGGCGAGGGTGGCGAGGGTGATTAGTAGAGTGCGCATGTTGGGTAATGATAGCAGGCGGGGCTAGGGGCTGGAGGCTAGGGCGATACCCACATTTTTTGGGTTCGTTCGGTAATTTTCATGGGTTGCTGTGCGGATTTGTGCTTTTTTGTGCGTCGGATTCGGCGAGTTGGGTGGTGGAGGGGTGGTGTCGAATTTGAGCAAACAAAGCCAATTTGGGTTGTGTTCTTTCGGGCGTGCGTATAGCGCGGCGGGTGGCGCCCCTGGATCGTCGTGCCCGGGCGAGGGAAAAGTCTCGACAGAGATTTGCGGGGCCCAATGCCGCCGAATGGTTTTCGAACCCAGAGGTCCTGCATGGGCAGCATCTGTTGAGTCACTGCACTTTGCGCACAGGTTGCATTCCCGCGGGCGCCGTGCCGCCAGGCGGAGCAACAACGGGGATCGCTCCGTGCTTCTTCTCCGCGGCCGCTTGGCCGTTCATCCACTTGTTCCAAAGCGCCAGAGCGCCGCGAGCCCGCCGCGACTGCGAGTCGAGAGCAACCGCTCTGCGCAAGGCCACACCGGCTTCCACCGGTCTTCCCATTTCGCCGTACAGCAAACCAATCAGCCTGTACACCTCTGAACACGGCCGGATCTGCGCCGCTCGCAGCAGCCTCCGGAGCGCTTGGTCGTTCTGCCCCATGCACTCCAGAGTGCGGCCCCAAGCTAAGTCCATCAAGTAGTCATCCGGCAGAGCTTGCTCTGCGTGCTGCAGATATGGAATCGCCACGCTGCAGCGCCGCTCCTGCACCAGTTGGTCCACCAGGTTCGCGTACGGCCGGCTGTTGCTTGTGGATGCCAGAGCGGCCTCCGCCCAAAGCTGAGACGGTTCGGCCCATAACAGGTTGCGCTGGTAGCACAGCACGTAGAACATAGCCAGTATCGCGCCGCATACTGCGTAACCCGTGAAGGGCCGCACCCGAATGTGCCTTGCTATTTCGCATCCGATCAGAATCAGCCCTATTAGCGGCAGGTACATCCGCCGTTCCACAAGTGGATCGAGGATAGGCACGATCGATGAGGTCGGCGCCAGCAGGATCAAAGTCAGAAACAAGCCAAAGCACGCCAGGGGATATCGCCTTCGCCATGCATAGCATAGTGCGATCAGCCCCGCCAATGCGGCCAGGTAGAAGATGGCGCCATGTTCCAGGATAGTATGCGAAACCGGATAGTCGTGATCGATCGATTGGCCGACCGGAATCACTGCCAGCCGCACGTAGGTAAAAAACGACCGAGCCTGCGTGAATCCATATTGGTACCAGGTGACGCCGGGAAGTGAAAAGCCCGCCGATGGCGCCGCGGCGAGCATTCGAAAGACCTTCCACACGGCCACTATCACGCCCGCCGCCATTGCCGCATAGAGCTTCCAATTGATTCGTAATCCCCGCGCCGAGAATGCCCGGGGCCAGTACACGTCCGTGAGAACGAGTACTCCCGCCAAGCTGACCGCGTTCTCCTTGGCAGTTACACCGAGTGCGAAAAGCGTCAGCACCATCGCGGTTTCCACCCATGAAATGGCCTCCTGGCGCCGGTACAGAAACACTACATACGCCAGCAGGACAAAAAATGCCGCCAGGCTCTCCGACCGGCCCGCGACATAACTGACTGACTCAGTCTGCAGCGGGTGGATAAGAAAGACTGCGGCTCCGATCATCGACGCGATCCTCACCGCCCGCGCGCTCACACCGCCGGATATTGCAAGCAATCGGCTTAGTACGAGAAATACCAGGCCTGTATTGGCCGCGTGAATAATAAGATTCAAGAGATGATAACCCAGCGGCGAGTCACCTGACATCCTGGCGTTCAACCAATAGGTCAACATCAGGAAAGGCCGCACTCCCGATACCCACGCCAACAGGTGCGGAGATCCTTGCTGAAACGGCAAGACGAAGTCGTCGAAGACAAATGGCGCGCCGAGCGTCGAAGAGTAGAGATTCAGCTCTACCGCAAAAGCGGCAAACATGACGATGGCCGCCAGCCGGCCAATCGGGATTGACTTAACTGGGGCGTCGCGGCGACGGGTTCGGACGCGAGCTTTCTGCACGGCGCTCTGTGCCACAATATTAGATTATTAGCACGGCTGGCACTGCGTTCGCTTGCTCAATGCGTATGTTGCTGCACATTCACTTACGCGCTTGTCGGAAATCGCATCGTTTTGAAGTTAAACGCCACTGCCGATATTTGTGGCCGCTGGGTTGGCGATCTCCAGCTTGGTCGTGTCGGTAGCTCAGGAAGATGCGCATGCGGTTCCTTCCTCGAGCACGAGAAAATATACGTGGCCGCCTTGGTCGCCGGCTACGATGCGACGCCCATCGGCGAACGCGCAGCAATACGCGGACGCATCGCAATGGATAGCCGCTAGACCATTATGCGCCCTTATCTGAAAGCCCGCCCCGCATCGCTATATAATTGTGGACCGGCACTCCTTCGCATGCATCTCCCCCGCATCATCCGCGCGGCAGCCCTGCTGGCATTGCCCAGCTTGGCGCAGGCGGTGGACTTCGACACCGAAGTCCATCCCATTCTGGCGGCGCGGTGCGCCCCCTGCCATGGCGGCGCAAAGCCCGCGGCGGGACTGTCGGTCGCCAGCCGCGCGTTGGTGCTCACCGGTGGCGCGAGCGGTCCGGCGATAGTGCCCGGCAATAGCGGCGCCAGTCTGCTGATCGAGAAGGTCTCCGGGCAGCGCGGCGGCATCATGCCGGCTTCCGGCGAGCCGCTGACGGCGGTCCAGATTTCGACTTTGCGCGCCTGGATCGACGCGGGCGCGGTTTGGCCGGAGACGCCCCCGGAGAAACCCGGATGGGTCGCCCCGATCACGCCCCGCCAGCCCGAGCCTCCCCCAGGCACCGAGCAGCATCCCGTCGATCGCTTCATCGCGGCATACTTCGCGAAGCATGCGATGTCCTTTCCCGCCGTGGCCCCCGACGCGCGATTCGCCCGGCGCGTCTACTTCGACCTGTGGGGCCTGCCACCGACACCCGCGCAATTGGATGCGTTCCTTCACGACCGCCGACCCGGCAAACGTGCGCGGCTGATCGATGCGCTGCTCGCCGATTCCAAGCCCTACGCGGAACATTGGATCAGTTGGTGGAATGACGTGCTGCGCAACGACCAAGGCAGCGACTATGCGGGCGAGCGCAAGTCCATCACCGATTGGCTGCTCGGCGCGTTGGAACGCAACCTGCCTTACGACAAGACGATCGCGGCGTTGGTGAACCCGGTGGAGAAGAGCGACCCGGACGGTTTTCTGATCGGCGTCAACTGGCGCGGCGACATCAACGCCAGCCAGACACCTTACATGCAGGCGGCGCAGAACACCGCGCAGATTTTCCTCGGGATCAATCTGAAGTGCGCCTCCTGCCACGACAGTTTCATCAACCGGTACAAGCTGCGCGAGTCGTATGGCATGGCGGCGTTGTTCGCGCCCCAGAGCCGGTTGGAACTGGTGCGTTGCGACGTCAAGACCGGCACGTACACGGGGCCGCAACTGCTCTATCCCGAGCTGGGCGCGGTGCCCGAGGATGCCACGCTCGCCGAACGGCACGCCGCCGCCGCGCGATTTTTCACCGATCCGAGGAATGGCCGCGTGGCGCGCACCATCGTCAATCGCTACTGGCAAAAACTGTTCGGACGCGGCCTGGTGGAACCCGTGGACGAGATGGATGGCGAGCCGTGGAACGGGGACCTGCTCGACTGGCTGGCATCCGACTTCACCGCGCACGGCAGCGATCTGAAATACCTGCTGCGGCTGCTGATGACTTCGAAGGCGTATCAATTGCCGGCGGCCGTCAGCGCCGAGCAACCCGAGAAGCCGTACGTGTTTCGCGGGCCGCGGGTGCGGCGGCTCTCCGCAGAGGAGTTCGCCGATACCGTGTCGGCCATCACCGGGGAATGGCGCCCGTTCGAGAAAAACGCCGAAAAGGATAAGGCGGCCATTCCGGCACGCGACTGGCAGTTCAAGGCGTCGCCGCTCGCCTTGGCGCTGGGCCGGCCCATTCGCGACCAGGTCTTCACCACGCGCGATAATCGCCCGACCACATTCCAGGCGCTGGAACTGGTCAACGGCGCGAGTCTGGAAAACGCGCTGCGGCGGGGCGCGCTGCGATTGCTGGGTCAACTGCCGGGGTACCCTCTGGGTCCGCCGGAGAACCTGTTCGATAGCGGCAGGCTGCGCAAAGGCGCGGTGAATTTCGATATCGACATCTCCGGCCTGAAGCAATTGTGGCTGCTGGAGGAGGATGCCGGTTCATACGATCTCCCGCGCACCGTGGCGGGCTGGGTCCAGGTGGAACTCAGCGGTCCGCAAGGCTCGAAAAAGCTGGCGGATCTGGCACCCGCCGAGTTTGCGCGGCAGCCGCTGACTTCGAACAAGGAACCCGTCGGGGAGGCCGTCAGCATGCCGCCGGGCAGCCGCCTGGCGATTCCGATTGACGGGCTCGGCTACACGCGGATACGCGGCCGCGTGGCCCTCGACGACCGCTCCTTGCCCGACGATATCGAGGGCGCCGTACGCTTCTTCATTTTCGCCGCGGAGCCCGATCGCGAGCGGCTGGTGCGCGTCTCGGGGCCGCCGCCGGTGCCCGCGCCACCGCCGTTCAAGAGCGTCAACGAGGCGGGCCGGCGGCTCTATTTGCAACTTTTCGCACGAAAGCCGAACTCGGCGGAGGCACGCATCGTAAAGAAATACTTTGCGGGCGGCAAACTGGCGCCGGCGGCTTTGGAGGATCTTCTGTGGAGTTTATTGCTGCATCCCGAGTTTCAGTACTTGTATTAGCGAGTTGCGCGGCGGCCTTGGCGCAGGATGGCGGCGCGGTCTACCTGAAGTATTGCGCGCAGTGTCACGACAAAGGCGTGGGGCGCGCGGCGCAGCTCCTCGCGCTGAGCCTGTTGACTCCCGAGCGCGTCCTGGCGGCGCTCACTACCGGCAAGATGGCGGAGCAGGGCAAGGCGCTCACACCGGTGGAGGCGCGCGCCGTGGCCATGTTCGTCACCGGTGGTAAGGCCTTCGGCTCCGACGAGGCGCCCAAGCAAGGGTTCTGCACTGAGCCGGCGCCGGCTTTCGATAAGCCGTTCTCCGGCCCTTACTGGAACGGCTGGGGCGTGGATACGGCCAATCGCCGCATGCAGCCAGCGGCCATGGCGGGCTTGCGCGCGGATCAGGTTCCGCAATTGAAACTGAAGTGGGCGTTCGGCTTCCCGGGCGCAGGCAAGGCATTCGCGCAGCCGACGGTGGTGGGTGGGCGCATCTTCGCCGGCAGCGACTCGGGCAAGGTATATTCGCTCGATGCGAACACCGGCTGCATCTACTGGATGTTCAAAGCCGATGGGCCGGTGCGCAGCGCCATCAGCATCGGGCCGGTGGGCACGAAGTGGGTGGCGTATTTCGGCGACCAGCGTGCGCAAGCCTATGCGGTGGATGCGGCCACTGGCGCGCTGCTGTGGAAAGTGCGTGTGGAAGAGCATCCGGCCGCCATGATCACCGGAGCGCCGGCGCTCTACGACGGCCGGCTGTATGTGCCGGATTCATCGTATGAGGAGGTGACCGGCGCATTGCCCAAATACGAGTGCTGCAAGTTTCGCGGCGCACTCACCGCCCTGGATGCGGCCACGGGCAAGCAGCTCTGGAAGAGCTACACCATCGCGGAAGCGCCCCATCCGGTGCGCAAGAACAGGCAGGGCACGCAGCTTTGGGGGCCATCGGGCGCGGGCGTGTGGTCGTCGCCCACCATCGATCCGAAGAAGCGCGCCGTTTATGTGACCACCGGCGACGCCTACTCGGATCCGGCCCCACGCACCAGCGACGCGTTTATGGCTTTCGATATGGACACCGGGAAGCTGCTTTGGTCGCGCCAGTTGACCGAGGGCGACGCCTACAACCTCGGCTGCCCCACCGGAGACAATTGCCCGGAAGCCAAGGGTCCGGACTTCGATTTCGGTTGCTCGCCGAACCTGGTGGATCTGCCGAACGGCAAGCGCGCGCTGGTGGCCGGGCAGAAGTCCGGCATGGTGCATGCGATCGATCCGGATCAACAGGGCGAAGTGTTGTGGCAGACGCGCGTGGGCAAGGGCGGTCCGCTCGGAGGAGTGCAGTGGGGCAACGCGTCGGACGGCCAGAATGTCTATGTGGCTGTCTCGGACCACTACGCTACCAAGAATCTCAGCGAGGCTGGCGGGATGTTCGCACTGAAGCTCGAGACCGGAGAGCGCGTCTGGTACACACCTGCGCCCGGATGCGGCGATAAGTCCGGATGCAGCCCGGCGCAGTCGGCGGCCGTAACGGTGATTCCGGGAGTGGTGTTCTCGGGTGCGCTGGACGGCCACCTGCGCGCGTATGCGACCGCCGATGGGCGGATCATCTGGGACGTAGACACCGCGGTGGAGTATCAGTCCGTGAACGGAGTGAAGGCCAAGGGCGGCTCGCTCGACGGTCCCGGGCCGACGGTGGTGGGGGGGACGTTGTACGTGAATTCTGGCTATGGCATGTTTGGGGAGATTGCGGGGAATGTGCTGCTGGCTTTTTCGGTGGCTGGAAAGTGACTTGAGTCGCCGGATGCGGATGCAATGACACTGTAACGCGGGCGTTCTTTGAGGGAAGGGCGCACTCGGCACCGAGGCTGTAAAGGCTCATTTGCGCGAGAATGGGTGTTGTGAAACAAGCCATGAACGCAGGAACAGTCAAACAGATACTCGTGGGTTTGGCGAAGAAGATAACCGATATCCAGGATGCGCCGAGTCCCGAAGAGCGCCAATCAAAACTCCCGGCTTCGCTACCCACGATCCGAGGGGGAGCCATCATGCCCCAACGAGTGGCCGAAGACTGTTCTCAAGCGCTGGATGACATCACGAAGATGACGGAACCCGAGGGCCTGTGGAGCAGGTTGAGCGTCGATGAAGTGGTTTGGGCCTTCGCCCGCAGTGTTATGGATTTGGCGCCCGAACAGCGCAAAGATGGTGTTCGGGCGGCCATCGAGAAGGCGTCTGAGCGATTCCGCCAAGATCCTTCCACCTGGGTAGTCGATATTCTCGTTTACGGGATTCACGTGAGCTGCGCAGGCTTAACCTTTGGGAAGATTCTGTTCTTAGGCGAGGACATGGGCAAAGCAGACCTCGCTGTTAGTTTCCCGGATTTTCCGACGGGAGCTCAGATCTTTGCCAGAATGGAGACCGAAGCGATCGATGACGAGTCGGCCCTTCTACGGGCCTACAAGATCCTTGATGAGCACCTCATGATCTTGAATGCGCTCTGCTCGCAGGAAGTGCCCTCATGGATTCAAGTGTCTCGATCAAACATCACCTGGCGCTCGTATTCCGCCTGCAGGGTCGGCCCCTCCAGCGACTCGATGGGATCAATCCGACAATCTGGTCACAATCACAAATTCCCCCTAATGGGGGTCGATCTCGATGGTCTTCTGAAGGACAAATTGGGCAAAAGAATCAGCCAGATGCTTGCCGGTCCCGCGACTGAATTTAGCCAGCGTCTTTTATTGGGGTATCAGTTTGCAGGAGCGGCATGCGTCGATTTACACCCGGAGCGAAGTTTCTTGATGCTTGCGATTGCCCTTGAAAGTGTTGTATTGGGGAAAGAAAACAAGTCGGAGTTGACATATCAACTCGCAAGCCGAGTCGCCCACCTGATCGGCAATGGTTTAGACGGCCGGAGACTGGTCGTAAAGACGGTCAGTGACTTTTATGAACGGCGGTCAAGAATTGTGCATGCCGGGCAATACGGCGTCTCACCCCGAGAGATGGCATTGCTGTTTTTCTATTGCACAACCGCCCTTGCGTTACTTGCCGTATCGCCAGCTTTTGCGGGGTTCAAGACAAATGCAGAACTGGACGGTTGGTTCAAGGATCGAATGCTCGATGGGCCGAACCATTTCACTCCCGAGCCGCCCATCGAAGCACAGATCCCTTCTTCGTGAAGGCTTCTCCTCCCTAGCGCCTCGAATGATGGAGAGGGCGATGGCTGCATGGCGCTGGAGGCGGCTTGAAGTTTACAGAACATACAACGCAGCAAGCACTAGACGAGAGACAGAGCGACGGTGCCTGGCAGGCGCAAACAGCGAATTTGACGAATTTGTCCCATCGCGAAGTACACTGAAAGCGGTATCGAACACGATCCCTAGTAACGAGCATGAAGACCTACAACTTCAAGGTGATCCTGGAACCCGATGAGGATTTCGACGGAAATCCGTTGGGCTGGCACGTCTATTGTCCTGCACTTAAAAAGCTGGGCGGCTCAACCTGGGGCGAGACTCGCGAGGAAGCACTCAAGAACATCGGCGAGGTCGTTCATATGACCGTGCAGGAATTCATGGAGGAAGGGAAGCCACTGCCCGAAGGCCCGGAGGGCTGGGTTGAGGTTGAGGAGATCTCTCAAGAGCAGCCCCACATCGCAGTCACGGTTTAGAGATCATGGCCATCGACTACCGTGGTCTGCGGTCGCTCACCGCTCGGGAGCTTATCGCAGCCCTCACCCGCGACGGGTTCTATTTCGTGCGCCAGGTCGGATCTCACCAGCGCTACCGGCACCCGGACGGCCATCGCATTACGGTGGCCCCCCACGGGAGCAGCGGCACGAAACGGCTGAAACTAATTCGTTGAAGTAGTACCATAGATCCCATGAAGTGGGAGGAGCGGAGAATCGAACGCGAAGTTGTCGCCGGCCTTTCCCGCCGCAGTTTCCTGCGCGCCTCGGGCACCGCCGCCCTCGCCGCGCTGGCGGGGTCTGAAGCGCGGCTGCTGGCGTCCAGCACGAAAATCGCGCCGCGGGCCGACAGCCTTATTCTCCTCTGGATGGCCGGCGGCATGGCCCAAACCGAAACGTTCGATCCCAAGCAGTACACGCCGTTTGAACCGGGCATGGAGTCGAAGCGCGTGCTGAGCACGTTTCCCGCGATCGATACCGCGGTCGATCACATCAAGATCTCCGCGGGCCTGGAGCGCATCGCCAAAATCATGGACCGCGGCACGCTCATCCGCTCGCACCGCGTCGGCGATCTGGGATTCATCCTGCATGCGCGCCATCAGTTTCATTGGCACACCGGCTATGCGCCTCCGCAATCGGTGGCGGCGCCACACATGGGCGCGGTCGTTTCGCGCACGCTCGGGCCGCGGAATCCGGAAATTCCCGCGTTCATCGACATCGGCCAGAATCTGGAAATCGGCGGCGAAAGCGACGCGGTGAAAGCGTTTCACACCGCCGGTTTTCTGGGCAGCGAACATGCGCCATTCCTGATCGCCGATCCCCAGGACGCGGTGTCGCGCGTGCGGCCTTCCGAGCACATCGGTCCGGCGCGTTTCGCCAACCGCTACGAACAATACAAGAAGCTGGTAGCCGCCAGTCCGGTGGGCCAATATGGCAGCGACTTCCAACGCGAGAGTCTGCTGCGGTCGCTCGACAATGCGCACCGCCTGCTGAGCTCGCCCGCCGCCAAGGCGTTCGACCTGAGCCTGGAACCGAAGGCCAGTTACGATGTCTACAATAACGGACGCTTCGGGCTGGGCTGCCTGCTCGCTCGCCGCTTGGTGGAGGCTGGCGCGCGCTTCATCGAAGTGACCACGGAATACATTCCTTTTCGCTACTGGGACACTCACGAGAACGGGCACAAGCGGGCTATCGGCATGAAGGAAACCATCGACGCGCCGGTGGCACAGTTGATCCTCGACCTGGAATCGCGCGGGCTGCTGGACCGCACCCTGGTGGTGCTGGCCAGCGAATTCGGCCGCGACATGATGACCGAGGGCAAACCTGGCGCGGAGGTGAAGAACCAGGTCAAGCAACCGGATATCATGACCGAGCCGAAGCACTATGGCATGCACCGGCATTTCACGGAAGCCTGCTCGGTGCTGATGTTCGGCGGCGGCGCGCCCAAGGGAAAGTTGTACGGACGGACCGCGGACGAGCGCCCTTGCAGCATCGTCGAGAATCCCGTAAGCATCGAGGATCTGCACGCCACCATCTACAGCGCTCTGGGGATCGCGCCGGACACGGCGTATGAGGTCGAAAAACGGCCCTTCTATGTCACCAAGGATGGGAAAGGGAAGGCTGTCGCGGCGCTGCGGGAGTGACGCGGCGTGAAGGTTCCCGGGTGCACGATCCCGGCCAGAATCTCCAGCGATTCCACCAGGCGCGGTCCGGGCCGATTGAAATACCGATTGCCGTCCGCGACGAAGACCCGGCCATGACGGACCGCCCGCAAATCATGCCAGCCGGCGCGGCCCGTGAGCCAGTGCATCTCCCTCGCCGCGCGTTCCAGGTCGAAGCCGCACGGCATCACCAGGATGATGTCCGGATCGGCCGCCGCCAGATCTTCCCACGTCTGCCACGCCACGGTCTCCGCCCCGGCCATCTCAACCAATTCCGGCATCCAGTTCGCCGTAGGCATCAGCGGCTCGATCCATTCGATGCAGGCCAGGCGCGGGCGTGGCCGCGCGTCACCGACGGCATCGGCGATGGCTCGCATACGCTCCTGCAAGCGCCCCACAAGTTCCGCGCCGCTCGCTTCGATTTCGAGCGACCGCGCCACGCGGCGGATATCTTCCCACACCTCGGTCAGTGAACTGGGTTGCAGCGACACCACCACCGGCCGGCTCGCCAGGCGCCCCGCCACCGAGCGCTCCACGTCGCGCAGGCTTACAGCGCAGACTTCGCAATGGATCTGGGTCAGGATGTGCGTGGGCTGCAAGCGCTCCAGCACATCGTCGAACACCTGGTAGACGGAGATCGATTCCGCCCGCGTCTGTTTCACCAAGCGGTCGATTTCGCGGCTGTCGCCATCCACCGCGAAGCGCGGCGCAGTACACACCGGCAGCGCGCGCACTTCCTCGGGATAATCGCACTCATGCGAGCGGCCCACCAGCCACGGCAGCGCGCCTAGCGCATGGACAATCTCGGTGGCGCTGGAGATCATGGAAACGATGCGTGGCATTACGCTCCTTCGATCATGCCCTCAAGCGGGGCCGGCAGCAGATCCGCGAAGACAAAACCATCCGCATCGCGCAACTCGCCCGCGGCGACCGGTATCGGATGTTGGAACATGGGGCCGGCGTAAGCAAACGTGTGGAACTCGCCGTTCTCTCCGCACGGATCGGTGTGCGGCGGCAGGTCCGCCAGCAACGCCAGATCGAACTCGCGCCCGGCGAATCGCGCGTCCAGCGCCTTCTTATCCACGCAAGTGATTCTGGCGCGCAGTCCGCCGCGGATCATCTCAAGCGCCAGATCGCGCGTGGGAATCTCCCAGAGCGGAAACAGCGGCTCCAGTCCGCTGCCGGCCAGCTTGCACTCGCGGTATTCGCGAATATCGCGCAGGAACAAATCTCCAAACGCGATGGCTTCGAATCCATCCGCCACCGCCGCCCTGCACGCCTCCACCATCCGGGACTCATACTCCTCGTTGGAACAGGGCCACGGAAGCTCGACCGCGCGCAACGGGAAACCGGCCGCCGCGGCTTGCGCCTCCACCAGCGAACGGCGGACGGCATGCATGGCCACGCGATCGGCAGCCTCGTTGAAAGTGGTCAGCAGACCGGCAATCTTCACGCCTGTACCTACGCTGTGGCTTCGCATCAGGTGCAAGGCCCAGGCGCTATCCTTGCCGCTCGACCAGGAAAGAAGCGCGCGTTTCAAGCGACCGCGGCGACCCGCTCGGCGGTGTGCACCGTGCGGCTCAGCCAGGCGTGCAGACCGAACAGAACGGCGGAGTAAACCAGATCGCCAGCCAGCGTGCGGCCGAAAAACGGGATCGCCGCGGTGTAGCAGAGCGCCAGTCCGGACCACGTATGCGGGTACATGTTGCCCACCCAGGTGCCGAAGTTGGAGATGAGGAAGAACTGCGCGCTGCACACGAGGCAGGCTGCGCCGATGCGTAGCGGGCTCTCGGTGGCCTGCAAACGCCGGCCGATCCACACGCTGATCATGAAACTGAGATAGACGAACGGCGTCGCGATGGAATAGCCGCCCCGCAGCGGGTCGGTCACGGCCATCAACAACAGCGGCACCGCGAAGGCCTGCCAGCCCCGCAAACGGGCCCCCGCGTACAGGCTCATGCCGCCCACCGGAGCGAAATTCGGCGGATGCGGCAACAGACGGGCGACCGCTCCCAGTACCGTCAGGCTCAGCGCCAAAGGCCGAACATTGTTTCCTCGATCCATGCTCTCTCCTTATTCAGATAGTGTACCGCCGCTCGGTTCGCCGCCGCTTGCCGCGCGGTTGGGTTCCCACAGCGTCTCCGGCGCGCCGCTTTGGTGACTGGCCCAGCGGCTCCAGACGAAAAACGCGTCGCTCAGCCGGTTCAGATATTTCACGGCTTCCGCCGGGACCGGCTCCTCGCGCGCCAGCGCCGTGGCGATGCGCTCGGCGCGGCGGCACACGGTCCGGCAAACATGCAGCTCCGCGTTGAGCCGCGAGCCGCCCGGCAGCACGAACGATCGCAAGGCCGGCAGCCCCTCGTTCGCCCGATCCATTTCCGCTTCCAACTGGGCGATCTCCGCCTCCGTAATCCGCGCCTGCCGCGGATGCACATCCTCGGGCAGCGTTGCCAGGATCGATCCCAGGTTGAACAGCTCGTGCTGCACGCGCAGCAGAATGCCGCCCAGCGTCGCGACGGCCAAGTCGCCTGCGGCGGTCTCGCGCGCCAGTCCCACAAACGAGTTCAGCTCATCCACCGTGCCGTAGGCCGCGATGCGCCGGGAATCCTTGGGCACGCGTTGCCCGCCCGCCAGGCTGGTTTCGCCCGCATCGCCCTGACGCGTGTAGACGCGGTTGATGGCCAGACGCGGCTCGTCGAATTTAGGCTCCATGCATGCAGGATACATCGCGCATTGCCGGCGCTGCTATGATGAAATCAATCCTGGGTACGCCATGACCATTGACGAACGCCTCGAAAAGCTTACCGAACGCCACGAAGCCCTGACGCAAGCGGTGGATCTGCTGGCTGCCATGTACCAGCAAAACGAGCGGCGCTTGGCGCAGGTGCTGGATGCCATCAACCGGCTGGCGAATATCGCGGAAGCGCACGACGTCCGGCTTGACGATCACGAGCGTCCTGCGGACGATCCGTCCCACGCCGCATAAGGGCGGCAACGCGGAGGGGCTGACCCGCCCGATAGCTACCGATAATGAACGACAACGGGGCCGGTTCTCCGAAGATTTGGACGCTGCGGGGAGGGCGTTCCCAGTGCTGGCGTCGCCTCCTGCGCGTAGACGGAGTACTGCCTTAGATGTAATTCCCTTGACATCGATTCATTGATGCGCCCACAATCGCCAGATGACCATCCGGCGACCGGCCCTCACCATTTGCGGAACGCTTTTGGCAGCGCTCTGATCTTCACTGCACATGCCGTGGCTCAGACGTCAGCCCCGAGGCTGAGGACACTCTACAACTTCACAGGCGGCAGCGACGGGCGCGATCCCGGAACTGTTGTAATCGGCAGCGGCGGCGTGGGCCCTGCTGGCTGGCAATTTGGCGAGGTGAAAAGGTGCGACACGTCTTACGACGACATTTCTTCTTGCTGATCGGTCTTCTTACGCTCTGCCTATTCTTTCGCCTCGTCCGGGGAATCTGT
>PKYZ01000380.1:13072-16034 GCA_003132865.1 Bryobacterales bacterium | reverse complement strand
TCAGTCCCAAAACGTCCTCAACTGCCGCGACGACGTCGGTCGTGTTTATGAACCTGTGAATCGTTCCTGGGCGGCTGTAAGCCGAAATCGCAAAAAATACCGAACGATGAGAGTCTACGTGGTCCGGGCCCGCCTGCGAGTCGTCCTCAAGTACGAAAACTATCTTGTCTCGCCAGAACGGCGACTTGGATAGCGCTTCCACAATCCGGCCCAGGGCCAGATCGTTGTCCGCCATGTAAGCCCGAGGCGTCCGGTAACCGGCGCGTCCGCCGGCGGTATGGTCGCCCGGCAAATGCATAACCTCAAGTCCCGGCATCTCCCCATCACTGACGAATTTGTCTAGCTCGGCGATCCAGGCGTCCACGCGCGCCTGGTCCGTGATTTTCAAGTTGAAAGCCGGGTACGTTGGGCTCACGTCGGAGCCTAACTCTCGTTGTGTTACCGGCCAACCTTCATGAACCTTGACCATTTCGCCATAATCGCGAAAGCTGATTCCTTTCTTTCTCGCCAGGGTCCAGAGAAAGCCGTTTATCGGTTCATCGACTTCTTCGCCGTCCACACCCTCTCGTCTGGAGGAATAAAGGGAAGGAACCGTTTCTCCCCAAAATCGGTAACGTACGCGGCCGTCGACCAGATATGGCCTTGTGAACTCACCTCCGCGTTGGTGAAAAACATGTCGAATAATCCGAACGTTCCGCCAGGCCATGATGATTGGGTGATGTCGTTCGTCCGAAGAAAACGAGGTTAGGATCGCCGTCTCCTTCCTTCACGTCACCCAACACCTGGTCGTACGTGCGATTCTCCTTGATGATGTAGATCACATGTTTGAAGGGCGGATACGCGTTCGATGACCGGTGCTCTCTCCATTTGTTCGCATCGGCAACCCGTCGCGAGTATCTCGCCAGGCCGTTCGCGGACAGGCGGTCCGGATAGATTCGCAACGTTCCGTTCAATTGACTCAGGTCGTATCCGAGTGGTCTCTTGATTCCTTCGCCTGGGATGGGACCGTCGGGGTTCGCATGGCTACCATGTCCCTTGCCGCATAGGATCAGGAGTTGGCCGCCAGTATCCAGAACCGCTGTCGGGTACCAATCGGTGGGTATTCGGCCTTCCAGCGGAGACTTAGCTGTGTCGGAGCGAACAGCGGGATTTTCAGAGACATTCAGGACCGCGATCGCGTTATTGTCTGCCTCAGCGACGAACAGTTTCGATTCATCCCTGGAGAGGGCCAGGGCATTCGGCGTACTGCCTTCAGAAGGCCCCGCTGGCGCGGCATCGCTCAAATACCGCAAGACTTTCTTTTTTTCAGTGTCCACCACTGCGACTTGATCTGTGGCGGCCAGCGCTACGAACAACCTTGATCCGGACGCATTCGACAGGAGCGCCGAAGGCCGTGGGCCAACCCTCAACTTGCCCGCGGCCTTAAACGTCCCATCGGCTCGCGTTTGAAATATCGAGATCGTGTCTGCTCCCCAGGCGGAAGCATAGACTCTGTCGTTCGAGGCGGCTTCGACAGCATACGGATAGTGATCGGTGGGAAATCTTCTAACCACTCGTGAGGTGGCCAGATCGACGATTGCCAAGGTGTCGCTTAGGTTTTCCGCAACATACAGGTAGTCTCCACGTCGTGAAACAGCAAGCCCTGCCGGATACCGCGAGCCAGGCGCTCCGGCTTTGTGTTCGGCCAGGACGATCTTGCGATCGATTGTCGCGACGCCGTCTTTCCAGGAGTAGCAATAAACAGCGTCGGCGTTGCCGCCTGCTACATAGATCTCCCTTCCGTTTCTGGAAAAGGCGATCCCAAAAAACGCGGCTTCCTGCGGCAAGGTCTGCAAGACATGGTGCGACTTCAGGTCGACGATCTGCAATCCCTGCTCGCGCCAGCCGCTGAGGACCACGGCGACTTTCTCTCCGCCAGGCGCAAGGGCCATCGCAAGCGGCATGCTTCCCAGATCGATGGCCTCCCCGACGGGGTCAATCCGCAGCCCCGTCGCCAGGAAACCCGTGTAGTTGGTGACCGCTCCGGTCTGAGCCTGGGCGGTGCTGTGGGTTGCTGTCGAAAGTCCGAAGGTGGCAAGCAGGAATAAGGAGACTAACCATGAGACTGGATGCATATGCTCACGATCGGGATCGGCTGTCTGAGACCGGACATCTCCTTGAGAATATCAGCGTCGGGGGAAAATGCGGCACAAGAACCGCAAATGAGCGGCAGAATCTGCTCTTCAGAGTCCGAATTCGAGCACCAAGCGTTCGCTGCCTGTGCAATTTTCGCAATGAATCAATCTTCTCGCAACTTACTTTCCCGCCGCCTTCTTCAACGCGCGAGCCGGCCAAGTCAGTGCCCGCGCCAGCCGGAACGCGCGCCACTTGTTAATTCCCGCCATTAACACGGCGAATTCCTGTTCGCGCTCATACAGGAACCGGATGTGGTCGTCGCGCCGCGCGAACAGCTTCCGGATCTCCGCCACATCCTCCTCCCGCAACGTGTAGCCTGCCTGAATGTGTCCGGGCAAGGGGCGCTGATAATAATATGTCCCGTGCGAAGGCGCGATCTCCGCGGCTGGCCGGTCATGGCCGTAGAAGTAGACCGCCAGCGACTTGCGCGAAATTCCCCGGCCCGGCGGCGTCCGGATGACCCGGAATCCGTGCCACGACGATTCGGTGGTTTCGAAAATGACGGCGCGATTCGCCAGCGGCGCCACCACTCTGCGCGTGTCGTCGCTATCCGCCGACGGCTCGCGCAGCAACTCCAGGCAGCCGCCCCAGGCTTCCTCCCATTGCGGATTGAGGAAAACGATCAGGTTGAGACGGCGGTGCCAGCCCAGGCGGGGGTGGAAGTTGAAGTCCACGTGCGAATCGAGTTCCTGTCCGTCGCGGTTTTCGTGCGTGCCCCCGCCGACATACTCTTCGTCGTAGAGTAGGCTGGGGATGCCGGTGATGCGGCCGATCATGGAGAGGAACT
>PKYZ01000380.1:0-13063 GCA_003132865.1 Bryobacterales bacterium | reverse complement strand
GATCGAGAAACTGCTCGATCGCGACATGGCGGAAAGGCTGCGCGGTGCTGAACTGGCGTGCGAGGTCCTCGATGTGGCTGCGGACATCGGGGTGGACAAGGGAGAGCACCTCCCCAGTTTATCTCTTGGCCTCTTGATTGTGCCCTGTACTACCGTCGCGCCGCGACGATTCCTGCGGGGCAGACCCCGTTTTCATAGGCGCTAACGTAAGCATTCTCGCTAGGACTGGGTTCCCATAAACGCCCAACAAGACTTCCTCGGCGTTTCCGAGGATCGGCTCCGAAAAGGCCAGTTTCCGATATGCCGACTCTATGTCCAAGTGGATTCGCGGACGCTGGGGCGTGCGTAGCGCCAGCCCTCGTGGGAGCCGGTTGGGGATGGCCAAAGTTACTCAGGATGGCACTCGATCAGCGAAGACGCCTCGGTCGGAATTATGCGGGTGAGCGAGAAACCGGTGGCCGCAAGGAGCGAGCGGAAGTCCGCTTCGGTACGTTCACGACCGCCGATCACGAGCATCAGCAGTTCCATAACTCCGACGGGGCGGGCGGCCGAATCGACGATTCCTTCGATGAGAAGGAGGGTTCCGTCCGGACGCATGGCACTGCGCGTGTTGCGAAGGATTGTGGCGGCATCGTTGTCCGGCCAATCGTGAATGACGCCCTTCATTACGTAGGCGTCGGCACCTTCGGGCACGGAGTCGAAGAAACTACCGCCCACGACTTGAGAGCGTACGGCGATATCGCCAGTCAAAATCTCGGACGAGCGGGCCACTACCTGCGGCAGGTCGAATAGGACGCCATGGAGCCTCGGTGTGGCCTTAAGAATGGCGCTGAGCAGCGCACCCTCGCCGCCTCCCACGTCGACCAGCCGCTCGAAGCCAGAGAAGTCGTAGGCCGCGAGCAGCGCGGGAGTGGTCCATGCGATGCCCTGGGTCATGACGGCATTGAAGACTGCGGCGTCGGCCGGATGGGCGGCGAGGTAATCGAAGAAGGACTGCCCGAAGATTCGTTCGAACACAGGGTCGCCGGTGCGGACAGATTCGTAAAGCTCTCCGAGCGGGCGCCAAAGAAAAGGTGCAGGCAGAAACAGGGCGGTATTACGCTGCGATTGGGGATGATCGGTGCAAAGCAGCTCGGTGAGTGGCGTGTTGCGGAAACGACCGTCGCGTGTGGGCGCGAACATTTCCAGAGTGCTGAGTGCGCGCAACAGACGCTCGAGGCTGGGTGGATGCGCGCCGGAACCAGCGGCGAGTTCGGCGATTGTTTTAGGGCCGGAAGCAAGCAGGTCGGGAATGCGCAGTTTCGCCGCGGCATGAATCGCCTGCACGGCAATGATGCCGGGCCAAATGCATTCCATGGGATTTGTCGGCATCGCGGTTTACCTCCTAACAAAGGGCCAAGGCCTAACACATTCCATCATACTTGGCCTTCAGGCTCCCTCTGGACACGGTTCTGTACTGCTGATGGTGCGTGGAAACACGGGCGTACAGGTCGGCGCGGAACATTTTTACTGGTTTGCGTGCCTTGCCAACCCCCGTGCGATCTTGCTTCGCAAGAAGTGTGTTTTCCGGCATCTCCGGTTGATGACCAGGCATTGCCAACGTGGGCACTTGTCCGTATCACGCGCATCCTTGACATGTGAAGCGGCGGAAATGGGCCGAGGGTAGGCATCAGGGAGGTCAGCAGCTTCCAGGGCAAAGGAAACTCCACGGCACTGAGCGTTGCTTAAGTTAGCGCCTATGTTAAAAATGGGCAGCCCCCCGGTCTGCGCGGGGTCCCCTGGACCCGGCCGGCGAACGTAGCTCGCCCTTCCCGGCCACGGTGACGCATCGCGCATGCCCCGTCCACGCTGAAAACAAACGGCCAAAGGCAATCCGTCAACCGAATCCCCGTCGCCGCCGTGCTACGCTTACACCGGGTAGAGCGTCGCGCGATACACATCCGCGACGACGTCCCGCAATGGGTCCTCTTTCCCCCTCGATCTTTGAAATCCGCATACTGATCCGGGTGGACGAACCCAAACAAGACTACGAAACGAACCCAATTTGATCCTTTGTTTTCAATAAAAGCTCAAAACGGAAGCCAATTTCCACGCGTAGCTCGGCCCTAACGGGCCGCCAGCACGTTCCGCCGCAGCACCGCCGACGCCGCCAGTGCCCCGCCCACCAACGCGCCGGTGACTCCCAGCACGGCTGCGTCCGCGCCCGCCAGATAGAGATTGCGGACCGGCGTCCGCGGGCCCAGCGCGCGCGCCCGAAAGCGCTCCGGCGTCGGGGCGGGTCCATAGGCTTGGCCCTGGTGAGAATTGGCGAAGTGGCATGTCGAGAGCGGCGTCGAAAGTTCGCAGTAGTCGATCTTCCCGCGCACCGCTGGCACGTGCCGCTCCAATTCGGTGCGTATGCGCTCCGCGAGTCTCTGCTTCAGCGCGTCGTAATCCGCGCCGCGCCGCTTCCAGCGCGTGTCCGCCCAGCGCTCGAACCAACCGTAGGGCGCCAGCGTCACCACTTCGATGGTGGCGCGCCCAGGGTGGCGCTGCACGAATTCGGGGTCCTTGGCCGAAGGGAACGAAATGAACAGGCCTGGAAAAGGCTGCTGCGGATCGGCCGCATAGCGCGCCAGGTTCGCGTCGTGATCGGCGCCGGGATAGATCCACAGGTTGGTATCGCCGAATTCCGGCTCGCCGGCGTCGCGACGCAGCCCGACGTAGAGGCTCAGATGGCCCATCGAATTCGGAATGCATTCGATTTCCGCGAGCGACTGCGCGCGCCCCGGCGCGTCCGGCGGCAGCAGCCTGCCGTACGTGTTCCAGGCTCCCGCGTCGCTCAGGATCAGGGGCGCCCGCAACTCGCGGCCATCCGCCATGCGGACGCCAATCGCCCGGTTCCGCGCGTCCAGCAGGATTTGCCGGACCTCGGCGCCCACCAGGATCCGGCCGCCCGCGCGCTCGATCGCCGGCGCGATACTGGCGGCGATGCGCGATGCGCCGCCCACCGGATAAAACGCGCCCTCCAGATAATGTTCGGCGATGACCGCATGCATGCCAAAGCTGCTCTGGCCCGGCGGAAGGCCGTAATTGCCCCAATGTCCGGTCAGCACCGCGATCAGTTCGCCATTGCCGGTGAGGCGCGCCAGTGTTTCCGCGGTCGTGCGCCGCGCGTAGCTCAGGAATCGCCGGCGCATCAGCGGTCCCGCCACGCGGGCCAGCGCCGCGGGGATAGCCTTCTCCGCGAAGAACAATCTGCTGGCGCGCGCCGCGTCGTGCACTTGCGCCACGTACCGGCCGATGGCCGCGCCTTCCCGCGGAAAGTACTCCCGCATGCGCTCCGCGTAGCGCTCCGCCCCGCTGACGAAATCGTAGGAGCGGTCCGCGATCCTGATGCGGTCGTAGACCTCCGGCATCGCGTTCCATTTCAGGCGCCCTTCGGTAATCTCGTCGAAGAGCGCGCGCATGGGCTCGCCTGCGCCCATCTCGCCGATGTAGTGGACCCCCACGTCCCACTCGTATCCGGGGCGGTGGAACACGTGCGTGAATCCGCCCGCGGTGTAGTGGCGCTCCAGCACCAACACGCGTTTTCCGGCGCGCTGGGCCAGCAGGGCCGCGGACGCCAGTCCGCCGATGCCGGAGCCGATCGCGATGGCGTCCCACTCGCCCTCCGGCGGGTGCTGTTTGTAGGAAACGCCCGCGTTTCCTACAATGGTATCGTTGGGCAGCGTTAATGTTGACATCAGCAACATTATACGCCCGCAAAGTTGCTGCTGTCAACATTATTTGGTAGAATTGGAATGTGCCCGCCGTCCGGCCTTACCATCACGGAAATCTGAAGCAAGCGCTCCTCGAGGCGGCCATCGAGTTGATCGCCGAAACCGGCCCGCGCGGCTTCACCCTGCGCGAGGCGGCCCGGCGCGCCGGCGTCTCCCATAACGCTCCCTACCGCCATTTCCGCGATCGGGACGATTTGCTGGCGGCTGTGGCCACGGATGGCTTCGACCGTCTCACGCGCGCCATGGCCCGCGGCAGCCGCCAGGCCAGCCCCATCAACCGCTTGCGCCGCAGCGGCCTGGCCTACGTGGATTTCGCCTTGCGCTGGCCGCAGCACTTCGCCGCCATGTTCGACGCGCCCTGGCGCCAGCCGGACTATCCCGAGTGTGCGGCCGCCGCCCATCGCTGTTTCCAAACCCTGCTCGGTTTCGTGCGCGACAGCCAGGCCGCCCACCAGATGCCCACCGGCGATCCCGAGCGGCTGGCTTACCACGCCTGGTCTCTGGTGCACGGCATCGCCAAATTGGCCAACGCCGGCCAATTCCCTTGGCGCTCCAAGGCCGAAGTGCTGCGCTTCTGCGCGTTCAGCATGGGCGTGGGGCAGGTTCTCAGCCCGCCCAGCTAATCCTGATAGCCTATCGATATATGAACCCCACCGTGCTGATTACGGGCGCATCCGGCGGCATCGGCGAAGAACTGGCGCGCCTCTTCGCGGCCCATCGGCACGATCTCGTTCTGGTGGCGCGAAGCGAGCGAAAGCTGCAATCGCTGAGCGGCGAACTCGCTCGCGCGCACGGCATCCAGTCGCGCTCGCTCGCCGCCGACCTCGCCGATCCCGGCGCGCCTCCGCGCATCTTCGAAGCGCTCCAGCAACAGGGCGGCGCCATCGACGTGTTGGTGAACAACGCCGGCTTCGGCGCCTGCGGCGCATACGCCGAAATCGATTACGAAGTGGAAGCGCGCATGATCCAGGTGAACGTCGCCGCCCTGGCGCAGCTTACCCGCCTGTTTCTGCCGGGCATGCTCGCGCGGCGCAACGGCAAGATCCTGAACGTGGCTTCCACCGCAGCCTACGTACCCGGACCGTTCATGGCCGTGTACTACGCATCCAAGGCGTTCGTGCTCTCGTTTTCCGAGGCCATCGCCGAAGAGATGCAAGGCTCCGGCGTGACCGTAACGGCGTTGATTCCGGGGCCCACCGAAACCAACTTCGCGGCCACCGCCGGCAACCAGAATTCGCTCCTGTTCCGCACCGGAACCGCGATGAGCGCCGCCGCCGTCGCGCGTGTCGGTTATGACGGCCTGATGGCGGGCAAGCGCGTGGCAATCGCCGGTCTCAGCAACAAGCTCACGGTGCTTTCGACGCGCCTGGCCCCGCGCACTATGCTCGCCAAAATCACCCGCAAGCTAAACAGCTAAACACCAGCCACCAGCCACGCGGCGAGCTATGCTCGCCCTGGCGGGTCCACCCACGCGTTCAGCTTCTCCGAACTGGTGATCCGCATGTTCGCCGTGTCCCACTCAATCCGCTCGCCGGGAAACCGCTGCGCGATGCACCCCAGCAGAAACGCCTCGGTCACCGGACTCTGTATCTCGAAGTTGGCTAATGGCGCCGCCGCGCCGCCCTTCGCGGCCGCCATCCACTGATCGATGGCCCCGTCGCGCGGACGCTGTCCTCGCGGTTGCCGCGCCGGCGGTTGATACTTCTTCGATTCCGGATACACGCGCGGGTTGTTCCCATTGAACCCGGCCAGGACCATCCCTTTATCGCCCACGTACAAGATGCCTTCATTGTCCTCGCCGGCCTGGAAATAGTGCTGATCCTCCTTGCGCAGGCCCGCCGGCCGCTTGGGCCGCAGCCCGCCGTCATACCACGACATGCGCACTGCGGGCCGGTCGCCCACCGCCGGATAGTCAAGCTGCACGATGGAAGCTTTCGGGAAACTCTCGTCGAACGACTCGCTGGAACACGCCTCCACGCCCACCGGCGGCGTGAGTCCCAAAATCTTGAACACACCCGCGAAGCTGTAGCAGCCCATATCGCCGAACGAGCCGCAGCCGAAATCGTACCAGCCGCGCCATGCAAACGGCAGATAGGCATGATTGAACGGACGCTCCGGCGCGGGGCCCAGCCAGAGATTCCAGTCGAGGCCCTCGGGGACCGGTTGCGCCTCCGCGGGACGGTCGATTCCCTGCGGCCAGAACGGCCGGCTCGACCAGTTGTGCACCTCGCGCACATGCCCGATCGCGCCATCCGCGATCCAATCCGCGATCAGCCGCGTGGCCTCGCTCGACGGGTTGTTGACGGGCAGCGAAGTCGCCACCTTCATTTCGCGCGCCATCTGCGCCATGCGCCGCGCGTCGCCGATAGTGTGGGTCATCGGCTTCTGACACAACACGTGCTTGCGCCGCTTCATGGCCGCCAGCGAGATCGGCGCGTGCCAGTGGTCGGGCGTCGCTACGTAGACCGCGTCCACGTCCTTTTCCTTCTCCAGCAATTCGCGGTAATCGTTGTAAGCCGCGCAGCCTTTGTAGGAACCGGAGCCGAAGCCTTTACGCGAGCCGTAATAGGCTTCGATCAGGCGCTTGGCCGGCTCGCGGCCGCCCATGCCGAGGCTGGTCCGGAACTCGTGCGTGAGTTGCGCGAAGCCGGGCGATGCCAGGTCCTCGCCCCAGCTTTCGTAGCCCGCGCCGAGCAGGCCGCGCGCCGACTTCAACAGGTCGTTCTCGCCATACTCCGCGTAGTCTTTGCTGAATCGGTTGCAATCGCAGACCGCCACCACCTGCACGTCGGGACGCGCCAGCAGCTCCATGGTGACCGCCTGGCCCTGCCGGCCCAGGCCGATGCTGGCCAGCGTGATCCGGTCGCTCGGCGCCACAAACGGCGCGCCCAGCACGTGCCGCGGCACGATCGTGAAAGCAGCCGCCGCCCCCGCGAACGCGCGGCGCGAAAGCCGGCCATCTCCGGCGTGATCCATAACAACCTCCCCATGTGGCGAACGCCACGACGATCATTATAGTTCCGCGCGCGGGGCCGGGCGGCTACGCGATGTTACCGAACGACGTTACCGCGCCACGACCGTCACCGAACCGCGACCGTCGTTACCGAGCCACGACCGTCAGGGAGTGGTCAGCGCCGATGATCCCAGAATCGTTAAGCGCATGGGGCGGAGCGCCGCCTCCGAATTTGGATACAATAAAGGACAGCCTTGGATGTGCGCCCGTAGCTCAGCTGGATAGAGCGTTTGCCTCCGGAGCAAAAGGTCGGTGGTTCGAATCCACTCGGGCGTACCAATTTTTCAGAGACTTACGGACACCCACCTCCAAAACTTATGTGCAGTTGTGTAGCAGAATTTCATTGGACCGGCCCCTCCGGCCCGTTTTCTGCCAGTCCACCGTGCTCCGTGAACATCCGGTCCAGCGCATCCACCGCCCCGCGCACGCCATCAGGGATCTCGCGCATATAAGCTTTCAACGTCTGGTCGGGACTGCTGTGCCGCATTGCGCCCTGCACGTCTTTGACGGTGGCGCCGGTGCGCTGCATCCAAGTGGCGAAGGTTCGGCGGAACGCCTGGAAGTTCACGTCGGTCGCCTTGTTGCGCTTTGGGTCGCCCTTCTGCCGTTCCTTCGGGGGCTTGGTCATGATGCCGGCCCGGGTCGCCGCCGGCACTATCACGTCTCGCTCGTAGTTGTGGGCAGAGATCGCAGTGCCGTGATTTGGTGGGGAATACGAGCGATGACGGAGAGATGGTGCGTTGCATCCCGCGCCACAAATCCATCTCCACCTGGACGCCCGCCGGCATTCGGAGGTAGGCATCTGATCCTGCCATCTTGGGTTCCTTCAGCCCCCAACGGGACGTGGATTCATCAATTCTGATACGGCAGTCTCGATATCGTCCCACCGGAGAGCGAACAACTCGCCAGGCCGGAAGCCCATGGTGCAGAACATACGCGTGATGAGGTGGTCACGGAATTCCAGTTGAGCCAAAAGTGCATCGAACTCTTCCATGGTTAGGAACCGTCCACATGGCCTCCGCGTAGGCGGCATCGCCAGCTTGCGCGCCGGGTTCTTGTCGATCAACTCTCGTTCGACGGCCTCCTCCAGGATGGCACGGTACTGCACCAGAACCTTCTTTACCAGCGACCGGCTGAAGGATTCCGCGAGCGCGTTCAGATGCTTTTGGAGCTCAAGCTTATCTAGGTCGGTTATGCGCGTTTGGCCGAACCGGGGAAGCACGTGTCGATCGACAATCGATGTGACCGTAGAGATCATGGCAGGACCCCAGGTACGCGATGGAAGATAGGCGTTCTCCCAGAACCATTGCAGGGTAGGGTCGCCGTCGCATTTCGCCCGCTGTCCCGTCTCCTTCTCGATGTGCTTACGGAGTGCGTCTTCCGCCTCCCACTTGCGCATCTTCGATTTGAGACCAAGGACCACTGTCGAGTGGCTGCGGGTTCCGTCCTGGCGGTACGGGCACCAATGACCGATCCACTTCTTAATCCTCTTGCTGGACTCTACAACCCATCCGTTCTGGTGTTTATCGCGCGGCACTCTCGCCTCCCGAAGTGAGCATACCTCAAGGGGTGGTTCGTTGGAAGTGGGGATCACAACGCCTCTCTGATACCGGCCGCGCGGAGATCCTGAACCCAACGGTCAAGATCTACTGGATCGTATCTCAGTAACCCGCCGACCCGCACGACTGGCAGGCGCGGGTGCTTACGGGTGCTGTGATCGCGCACCCACGCCACGGAGACCTGAAGACGCCGTGCGACGTCCTGGGGAGTAAGCAGCGTTCCGCCTTGAGCGGCGTTCTTCGCTTCTTCTATGGTTTTGCTGAGAGACGAGATCGACATCCTAACTGCTCCGCGTGACCGGCCCGCCGCCACCGCTATCGCGCCATTCCTGAAACCGTTTTTCGTCAATTCGAATTTGTCGCCCGACGCGAATCGCCGGCAACACACCTCTTTTAACCAGGCGTCTGGCGGTGGTCTCCGAAATCTCCAACAGATCAGAAACCTGTGAGATCTGTAAAAACTTGTTGCTCATATACCTTTGTCTCCCTCTCGGCGTTTGCGCACCCTCGGCAGGACGACAGAGCCGATTTGCTGAACCATCCCGCCCGTCTTGCCCAGACGCCACCAAAACTCGCCGCCGACGCCATCACTGCTATTCGCGCGTTCGATCCGTCGCTCCTGATCTAGAAAACGAATAGCGTGGTCGCTCTCGAAAGCGGCCAGCCCGCGCCGCACAAACTGAAGCGCGGACCTACGCGTGGTGTAGCTGGCTCCGCCTGGCAGAGGATTCAGAATGTCAACTACGTTCTGCCGGATTCTGGACATGCTTGTGCCCCATAACGCTCGCTGGCGATGCCTTTGATTCGGAGTGGCGTCTCCGGCGGGCTTCCCATCACCTATGCACAATTGTGACTGATGGTGCTCGGCGAGTCAGTAGGAGAAAGCAGGAAAAAGTAGGAGTTTAGTCGGCCGGCTTCAAGTCCTCCGGTTTACAGCCGACGATGCGTGCCGCCCGGATGTAGGATTCTTCGCTGACCTTGCGGCCGGCCTTCAAATCGAAATAAACGCTTCGTTCAATGCCCATCGTCTCAGCTTGCTTCTCGTGGGTCTTGAACTTGTTTGTGATTTTACTTTCGGTTAGCAATTCCGAAGCTGTTTTGCGGGCTGGTTTTGGCCCGCGCGATGCACGCTCTGCCGCCCTCTTTCGAAAGGTCTTGTCGCCATCGCGAAGGTCCTGCTCAAATTGACGCGCTCTCGTTGTCTGAAACGATTTCAAGCCAAGCCTCCCCAGTGGCTCGGTAATAGTTCAGCGCACGCTGCCAAGGGTCGAGGTGTAACGTCTTTTCGAAATCCTCCTCTGCCTGAATCAGCGCAAGTTGAGATTGCTCCCATCCCGGCCGAGAATTCAGAATATCCCGAGCCTTCTGAATTGCGATATCTTCTTGCTGACGACGCCACTGGGAAAGGTCTGGCATCGTTCCTTGCTTCATGGGTTTGCCCAAGTAGCGCCTTCGATTGACCTCACTCGGATCTTTGGCGATCTTTGGTAGGTCTTCCATCAATCGAGCGCGAATATCAGCGCGGCACTTCGGAAAGTTTAGATACTGGTCGAGCGAGAAGAACTCTGCGGCGTCCTCGGCCAGGCGGACGATCAACTTCGAAACTATCCCGTGGAATAGCGTCGGTTCGACCGGTGGAAGGTCCGGGTTGGTGAGTACAGCGAGCAAAGCCTCCGTCGCCCACACAGAGGCGCGTCCGCACAGCCCTTCCGCGAGGGCTGCTCTCTCGGCGTCAGAGTTGCATGCGCACAGAGCCGACAATCTGACGTCCGGATCGCGAATCTCGGAGTAATGCGGTTTCAGAATTTCTTCGATCTTGTCTAAGCGGGATTGATCAGCCATCGCTCACTCCGCCATCGCTGAGGTGCAGGGGCCGCAGTCGGCAGGAGTCCCCAGCATGTCGCCCAATCCTGGGCAAGCGCGCCAGACAACTATGACATCACAACTTCGCAGCGCCCGGCGCGGTTTGCGTCCGGGTCCACTTTGGCCAGCTCGGCACGATACCCCCGCGTTCAGTCTCTAGCTTAAACAATCCTGGGTGGTTCTGTCTTCGGGCAGACCATCCCGGACAGTACGATCCAAAGCATCCCTGATGATTAGCGCTGGCATAGCTGTCTCTTCGGTCTCTCCGTTACCTAACGCCGGCAAAGGGTTGGCCACAACACAAAGTCCACGCTACGCCGATAGCGAGCAACGCGCCACCTGCTGCGCAACGGCCCACATTGCCCCCGGCGGTGGCCACCCCGACCAATGTGGAGACGGCCGCTACACAGCCAAACCTGGCTAGATGGGCTGCGACCCGATGTGCGCGCAAGTTCGCGGCCAAGTGCGCCACGTTGGCGCACGGACGCCACGCTGGTAGAACGGGCCGCCCGCTGTTTCTGAAGCGCGACGTGGGCCAAAGGTGCGCGAACGGTGGCCCGTTCCCCAGCGCGCCGGGAAGCCGGAACCCGGATGTTGTCCCAGGGGCAACGTGGCCCCGATCTTCGCGTGCCGGCGTCCAGAATTCCCGCGTTTATGGGTGCGCCCCCGGACCCACAGGATCTGCGTTTTATGCCGCCGGGTCCACCACGACCGTCGCCTTCGTCATGGCCACGCCCGTCACCACCGCCGCCGGGTTCGCGACCACCGCCTTTCGTCATCTCTGGGCACCCGTAATTCAACAATTTTCTAACTTGTGCTTCAAAGTCCGATTCCCGCCGATGTACACGCCATGATCATTCCGGACTCGCTCGGTGGTTATGGTGGATCGCCCATGCCGCTCGCCCGCGTGCCCTCGGTCGTCTCGAAGCGACAGGAGTCGAATTCCCACAAGCTCTCCGGCGTGCTTCCGCACCGGCACAGCATTGGGTGCGGCCAGTAGCCGACGGATTTGTTCGGAGTCACTCGACCGATCAAGCCGGGCAACAAGGTAGCCATCTTCAGCGAAAACGCGCACAACTCCGCCATGCCCGGACTCTCGGCCTTGTTTTTCGTCCTGCCGGATGGACGGTCTGGGGCGGGCCGCGTTAAGGTAACTCAAGTCGCGGCACCGCCAATGCGTCCACATGAGTCCAGCCATCGGTGAAATGCAGCTCTTGGGATCAGGATGTTGCGGCCGAAACGAATGTGGGGAACGGTTCCGTTGTGGACCCCTTTTCGGATGGCCGCATTTCCTACCCCGGCGACCCGCGCTGCCTCAGGGACCCTATACGTCGCGGCTCTGCTGAGCGGCTATTTGCTTTGGTCATTTCTTAGCTCAGGACCTCCTGTCTATCGATCTCGAAATAGATTTTGGTATCAAACTGTCTCATTTTGTTCAATCATCTCCTTTTTGGTGCTCCGCTGTCACGCGATTTGATGATGTCATTGTGGGCACTAACAACACGGGAACGCGCACGCGCGGAGTCGGATTTATACAGCCCGTAGCGCCGCATCCGAAGACGCAGACGGGCTTGAAGCGCCGGATGCGCTCGATATCTTACTGCGATGCGGCCAGCGCCGTCGAGTGGCTGAACGCGACGAAGGGAACCGCGCAATACCGGCGCGTGCTCGCTGTGCGGCAGGAACTCGAAGAACTGGGAAAGATGCTGGGTTTACTGCGCCGGCAGAGGCGGGAAGCCCGGGCAAGGGGAAAGGGGCGACAAACGCCACCATCCAGGAGGATATTAGAGAGGCAGCGGAACGCGCTGAACTCTACACGCGGTTCCGGGAGCGCCACAATGCGATTAACCGGCTGCTCTCGCGGTATGTCTTTGAGCCGGTCCTCTCCTGGGATCTCGACACCGACGTCTGGCTCTTTTCGACAGTCCCCAAGGACATGCGCGGGCGCACCATTCAGGTTTCGGACGGCGGCACGACCGTTCAGGTGAACGAAGCAGCCGTGGTCGCGGCCTTGGCGCGGCTCGCCGCAAACCGCAAATTGGAGAAGGCCCGCCTGTGCGTGTGGTGCCGTGAGCGCTGGCACGTCTCGGAAAGAGAAATCGACAAATTCTGCTGCGCGAAGTGCCGGCAAGCCTACTATGCGCACTCTCCCGAGTACCGCCCGAAGAAAGCGGAAGCTCAGCGCCGGTATCGCGAACAGCTCAAACGCCACGGTCTGGCCTAACAGAGAAAGGAACAACTCAACCATGCCGCTCTGCCAGCCCAAACGGCCGAAAGGCACAAAGTCGCGAATCTGGTGGCTGGATTTTCATTCTGACGGCCAGTGCATCCGCCGAATCCACTGCGCCGCGCCGAACTCCGAGGATCGCGTACAACCAGGCGACGAACGAACGCCGCCACTCGCCGCGCCACATTGGCCCACATCGTGCCGGTGGCACCCGCTGCGGAACAATGAGGCCACCCGGTCCCAACGTGCGCGCCAGGAGCCAAACGGCTTCCAGTGGTGCCGCGACCCGAGCGGTCGAGGCCGACGAAACCTAACATTGGCGGAAATGACAAGCGGAAGCGCGCCCGCTAAGACAAAGAGCCGGTTTGGGGACGGCGCGGTGCTCCGCAGGCTTCGAATAGCCGCTCGTATTCCTCGCCGGTGATCACACCATCAGATGCAAGCTTCTTCGCAATAGCGCTGATCGCCTGCCACATCTTGGGCTCCTCGATGATCTCGCGACAGCGCTCCTGCACCTCGAACTGGTACTTGCGGTCGTCCTTCCCCGCGCGGAGGGCCTTGACTAAGTTTCTGATGCGCGTTGAATCGCCATTCGGTTGCCGATATTCGTTGGGCTTTCGGGCTCTGAGCGAGAATCTGA
>PKYZ01000737.1 GCA_003132865.1 Bryobacterales bacterium | reverse complement strand
CGACGATGTTGGTGGCGGTCTGCGACCAATCCACGGGGACTTCGATATCCCGCTGCTCAAAGATGACGGCGCCTTTATCGTTGCCAATGGAGGCCGTGCGGGTCTCCCACTGGACTTCGTCGTAGGGCGTTTTGCCGGCTTCGAGCTTGTGCGTAAAGTATTTAGGAAAGCTGACGCCCTTGCGCTGCTGGGCCGANNCGAGCCGTGAAGTGGCGGGGGAAGGCGACCCCCTTCCGGTTGAGCCTTTGCTCTTTTGTTTTCAACATTTCCGGCGTGTTCATGATGGCACTCAGGTCTACGGTAAGCTGTCCCATGGGGCTTCCCTCCTTTAATTGTCGCGCATTCGTAATGATGGCCCAACATATAGTGTTTCGTCAAGGATTTTATCTATATGCAGTGCTATAGGTTACGGACAACCGGATTTATGGAGATTTTTTAGCACCGCGGCTGAGCGCGTTGGGCGGCTTCGTGGATGAAATCCAGTTTTTGCGAAATCTCGGGAGCGATACGGCCGGCATCCACGTAGCTTGCGAGCTGGTGGTAGTTGGTCTTGCGCATCAGGTTAGGTAGGTTGAGCTTTTCGAAGAACATCTCCAACAATCGGTCCAGGAATTCACCGCCTTATGCGTTAGCGCTATATTTGAGGCTTCTGCCGGTAACGCTCCAGCATCGCCGCGGTGATTTCCGCGCTGGAGGGCCATTGGCCGCGCTTGTGTCCGGCGTGGGTCTGGTATTCGTCGAGACGATCCGGGTCGGGCTGAAGCACTTGGCCGTCTTGCAGGAAGAGCAGTCCCACCTTGTCGGTTGGCATGCGCAGCACGAACGCCTCCGCCTCTTCGAGGATCTCCCGCAGGCGGCGCATGGTGGCGGCGGGATCGACGGGCGGGTCGCTGGCGACCATCAGGAAGTCTTCGGCGCGGTAGCGGGCCATGCGGCGGATCTCGTTGATAATGCCTTCGGGCGTGAAGCCCAAAGCCTTGCCGGCGGACGCCCAGACGGCGGCTCCCATTGGCAGGATCTCCTCGTGGATCGCCAACAGATCCACGATGTCGCGGGGCTCACGGCGGCCGTAGGCGGCGGCAACTTTGTTGGTGGCGAGATCGACCGGGTGCAGGATGTAGCCGAAGGTGTCGTCGCGGATGGTGGGAAAGAAGCGGAAATCGCTGTCGGCAACCCATTCCAGTTTCATCGACTCAGCGGCGCGTCGCACTATGGCCGTGTGTATCTGGGGATCGCGCCGTTGCCATTGGACCGTGTACCCGGACTCCTCAAGGAGGGCTGTGTCGTCCTGTGCCGCATGCGCCACGCGCTCTTCGCGGTCATGGAAGACGTCGATGTCGCCAGAGTAGCGCGTGGTGTAGCGGGTAAGCGGCGTGCTGCCGGCGACATAGCTCTCCGGGTCGCGATGGGCGGCCAGCAACCGCAGGATTTCGGTTTGGATTTTAGACAGCGGCACGGCAGGCGCGCTCGATCCGCTCGGCCAGCCGCCGAGCCTCGAGGTTACCTTCGACCCGCAGGCTGCGCGTTATTGCCAGAGCGTCGGCGGGTGTTGGATTTGGCACTTGGCGGCTGCTCCAGAGCGCCATCGCGCCGAATTCCTGGAAGGCGCGACGGTAGAGTCCGGCAAAGTCTTCAGGCGGCGTTGTTTCGGTCATCCTGGTTTCGCTACTTTCCTTTTAGCATAGCTGAGGTGCAAATACGAACGACGTTGGCCTTGCAGAGTCCGCTTCGTCCGTTTGAGGTTGACGCTACCCGGCAGTTTCGAATCTTCTGGCGGAGTGACGACCTTCTGCAGCCGTCCCGAGCGCTGAATTGATACAGTGGTTGAAACCACCCTTCCCCGACGTAGTGTGGAGGGGAGACGGACCTGGCAATCGCGGCGACTCGCCGAAACACAAATCTGAAGCGTTGCATGGAGGTTTTTGTCACCGTGGTTGGGCACGTTGGGCAGTTTCGTGGATGAAATCCAATTTTTGCGCAATCTCTGGAGCGATCCGGTCGGCCGTCACGAAGCTTGCGAGCAGGTGGTAGTTCGTTTTGCGCATCAGGTTGGGTAGTCCGAGTCTGGTGAAGAACATCTCAAACAATCGGTCCAGGAACTCATCGCTGGCCTTCACATTCCACCACCAAACGTCATCGGGATTGCGGAGGGCCAGAGGAGGGACGAGTTCGTGAATGCACTCGTCCATGAGTTTTCCACGCGCAGCCGCTTGGCCGGGCGTGAACAGGGGCCCCGGCGAGGTCTCCTCGGCGGAGGCCTCCGCCCAGGCGGCTAGCGTCTCGGGCTGGTAGAGGTAGTTTTCGATCTCACGCCTCTCCCACATCGCTTCCGTAAGGGCCGCAGCACCCTGCAGCGGACGCTCCATCCTGTCGTTCAGCAGAAAACCAACCAGATCCGGCTTGGCTTCCAATAAGCCATGAAAGTGATCGCGCGCGCGTGATGGCTGGTTCTCGATATATCGGGCAAATGGCGACTCCAAGTCGTTTCGCGCCGCGTGCTGCAACTTGGTGGCGAACGCCCGCAGAATCGCGAGATCCGTGGAGCCTTCCAGGTAGAGCACCCAACCGCGCTGCTCAGCCTGATAGTAGTCCTCGAAGCCAATGTCCTTCAGCGCTTTCAGAAGCTGATTGGGACGATCGTTCAACCGGTGCGGCTGACCCACAAACGCCACGACCACGTCCCGCGCCGCAGCTTCGTTCAAGACCACCTCGGAGTGACTCGCGATCACGACCTGGCTCTCCTGGTCGCGGGCGGCATCGCTAAGCACGTTGTAGATCTGGCGTTGGCGCAGGATTTCCAAATGCGCATCCGGTTCGTCGAGGAGCAGTACCGACTTGGGATTGACCGACAAATACGCGAGGAGGAGCAGTGTCTGGTGGACGCCACGGCCAGCCGACGATAGATCCAGGGGAGCATCCGAAGATTCGCGATACGTCATCGTGATCTCGCTGCGATCTTCGGAATACGCTGGGGGATTCAGTACGATCCCGAATAGCTGCTTCACGCGATCCACCAGGGCGCGCCACTTGGCCGAGCCGCCCGAGTCGGAATTGAGGACTTGCAGGCACAAATTCCGCAAGACCTCCGCCGTCCGCCCCTGTCCGATCAAAAACCCGATCTCGCCCGGTTGCTTGACGAACTCCCGATCCGCCAACCCCGACATCGGAGGGAGAAAGGCAACGCGGGTGGCGCAGGCATCCTCCGGCACGAGCATTCTTTCGGGGTTTTCGTCTGGCGATTTGCGAAGGGGCCGACAGTATAGGGATTCTTCGTTTGCGTAGTCAAATTCAAGACCGCAGACCCAAGGCCTGTCGTTAGTCACCCCTTCGACGACGATATCGACGCGAATGTTCCGGGTATCCGGCTTGCCGTCGGCGCGCCGCCGGACGTCTCGGACATGTAGATCTTTCCAGAGCAGGTTAGCATCGGGTATTGGTACGGCAATCAGATCCTTCCGATTGATGGCCACGCCAGGCCGTTTAGCGGCCGTCTCTTTGCCCCCGCGTTTCTCATTCCAGCGCCGGAGCCCTACCTCCCACAGCGCTATCGCCTGGAGCGCCGTGGTCTTTCCGGAGTTGTTAGGCCCGATAAAGACGACCGGGTTACCCAGCTCGATCTCTGCAGTGGTGAAGCGCTTGAAGTTGCGGATCGTGAGTTTGGTCAGCACGTCAGAGGCAGCTTAGCATGTCGGATAGGCACTTGCGAGGGCAAAGACTTTACCCAAACTCGACCGACCGCGCCAGCTTCACCGCCGGGTTCTCCCGCAATTGCTGCAGCACGTTCTCGGGCACCACGTCGTCGGTCGAGACTACCGCCACGGCTTCCAGCGGCTCGCCTGGCGCGGCGGGGACCTCGCCTCGGCCCAGTGAAAAATTGGCGATGTTGATGTTGTTGCGACCGAGGACCATGCCCACATGTCCGATGACGCCGGGCACGTCCTGGTTCTTCATGAAGATCAGATGGCCGGATAGCGGCGCTTCGCAATAGATACCGTCCACCTGGATCAGCCGCGGATTGCCCAGCAGCACCGCGCCCTCCACCACCGTGACGCCGCAATCGGTCTCCAGTTCCAGACGAATCGAATCGGTGTGCCCGGAGCGAGCCTCGTGCCGTTCAGCCAGATTCCAACCGCGTTGCCCGGCAATCTGCATGGCGTTGATCAGGTTGGCGCGCTCGGAAACAGACCGCTTCAGCACGCCCGCCAGGCCGGCGTTGCGCAACAGGACGGTGTTGTTCTCGCCGATGCGCCCGAAGTAAGCCAGCCGCACCGTCTTGATGTGCCCCGCGGCGATATAGGCCGCGAAACTGCCCAGCCGCTCGGCAACATTTATGTACGGCCCCAACGCGCGGTATTGCTCGGGCGAAAGCGCCGGCATATTCACCGCGTTCAGCGCCACGCCGCTCTTCAGATACTCGACCACCTGCTCAGCGATGCGCACGCCCACGATCTCCTGCGCTTCTTCGGTCGAGCCGCCGATGTGCGGCGTGGCCAGCACCTTGTTTCCCGCGAACAGCGGGTAACCCGGCGGCGGCGGTTCCACCGAAAACACGTCCAGCGCGGCGGACGCAACCTTGCCCGAATCGATCGCCTGCCGGAGCGCCTCATCGTCGACCAGCTCGCCGCGCGCGCAATTCACGATGCGCACGCCCGGCTTCATCCGCGCGAAGGCGTCATGCGAAAGCATGTGATCGGTCTCGGGCGTGAGCGCCACGTGCAGCGTGATGTAATCGCTGTGCGCGTAGAGCGCGGCCAGATCCACCAGCTCGACGCCCAGATCCTTGGCGATTTGCGCGGTGACATACGGGTCGTACGCCTGCACGCGCATCTCGAAGGCGCGCGCGCGCTTCACCACTTCGCGGCCGATGCTGCCCAGCCCGATTATGCCCAGCGACTTGCCGCGCAGCTCGCTGCCCATGAACTTCTTCTTTTCCCACTTGCCGCCGGTGGTGGATTGGGTGGCCTCCGGAATGCGGCGCGCCATGGCCAGCATGAGCGCCAGCGTGTGCTCCGCCACGGAAATGGCGTTACCTCCCGGTGTGTTCATCACCAGGACGCCGGCCGCCGTGGCGGCTTCCAGGTCTACGTTGTCGACGCCCACGCCCGCGCGGCCGATTACCCGCAGCCGGGGCGCTTTGTCGAGCACCGATTGATTCACCTGCACAGCGCTACGCACGATCAGCGCATCCGCTTCCGCAAGATGGTTCGAATATTCCTTGGGACTGGAAACGATCACGTTCCAGCCGGGCTGAGACTTCAGTAGAGCGACTGCCGCCTCGGCGAGCGGTTCCGCAACGAGGACTGTCATGCGTGCACGGCTTGCGGCGCGACCGCAACCTCGCTATAAACGTTCTCGACCGCGGCGACCCCGGTTCCAAACTCCACCGGGTAGCCGTTGGCGTGCAGGATGATCTCGAGCTCCGCAATCACCGCGAACAGATCCGCGAAATCGAAGTAGCCCAGATGCGCGATGCGGAAGATTTGCCCCTTCATGGAGCCTTGCCCGTTGGCGATCACGGCGCCGAAACGGTTGCGAAACTCTTTCACGATTACGCCCGAATCCATGCCGGGCGGCGCTTTCACGGCGGTCACCGAGGAGCCCGGCGAATGCGGCGCGAACAGCTCCAGACCGAGTTTCTCGACTGCGGCGCGCGTGGCGCGGGCCAGCAGTTGCGCGTTCTCAATCAGCTTCGGCATGCCGAGCTGCTTCACGTATTTCAACGCCTCCGCCAGCGCCAGAATCAGCGCGGTGGATGGCGTCCAGCTAGATTCGCCCGCGTCGCCGCTCTTCTTCTCTTTCTTCAGGTTGAAGTAATAGTGCGGCAAAGAGGCGCTGTCGGCGAAGCCCCAGGCCTTCGGGCCGATCGACATGAAGGCCAGCCCGGGCGGAATCATGAAAGCCTTCTGGGAGCCTCCGATCACCACGTCCAGACCCCAGCCGTCGATATCCAGCGGCATGGTGCCCAGGCCGGTGATGGCGTCCACCACGAAGATGGCGCCGGTCTTGGAGATGGCGCGGGCCATGGCGCGCACGTCGTGCGCCGCGCCGGTGGAGGTTTCCGAAGCTTGTACGAATACGCCGCGGGTAGCCGGTTCGGCCGCCAGCGCGGCTTCCACCCGCTCGGGCGCGACTACGTCGCCATAGGGCGCCGAAAGAACGGTGGCGTCCAGGCCGTAGGCTTTGGCGATCTCGGCCCAGCGTTCGCCGAACTTTCCGGCTACGCAGACGATGGCTTTATCGCCGCGCGAGAACAGGTTCGATACGGCCGCATCCATCGCCCCGGTGCCCGAGGCGGCAAATATCAGGACATCGTGCGCCGTGCCCATCACCTCTTTGAGGTCCGCGAGCGTGGACCGGTACACCTTGCGGAAGTCCTCCGTACGGTGGTGGATATCCGCCGCCATCATCGCGTGGAGAGCAGGCGGATAGAGAGGCGTCGGGCCAGGCGTTAACAATCTTTGTTTTCGAATGTGCATGGCGGGACCTTAGTTCTTTAGGATAGCAGACGCGCTTCGCGCGCCGGGGCTGGGGGTCGGGGGCCAGGGATCGGGGTTTTGCTCCTGTGCTCGGCTTCGCCTCGCATTCGCCCCCATTTTTTCGGTTCGTTCGGTATTTTTCATGGGTTGTTATGCATTCTTGTGCGAAATTGTGCATGGACTTGACGATCAGGGCGTATTGCGTTATAGTCTATAAATTCGATAGACTGATCGGCAGCCCAGGGATGCTCTTGCACATTGCCGCTGATGAGACCGAAGACATATCGCTGCGGGAGTTGCGGGTGCTCTCGGAGTTCCGCTACCAGATCCGCAAGTTTCTGCATTTCAGCGAGAGCGCTGCGCGGGCCATCGGGCTGGAACCGCGGCAGCATCAGTTGTTGCTGGCCATAAAGGGATTCGCCGGAGAGGGCCTTGGCCCGACGATCGGCTATCTGGCCGAGCGCCTGCAAATTCGCCATCACAGCGCCGTGGAATTGGTGGATCGCATGGAGACGCACGGCATGGTCCATCGCCGGGCCGGCGCACAGGACCGGCGGCAGGTGATCGTGGCGCTGTCAGACGCCGGCGAGCAGATCTTGAGGGAACTTTCCGCGCAGCATATCGCCGAGATCCAGCAGACAGGTCCCGGGCTGGTGGCGGCGCTTCAACAAGTGCTCGAGAGCGAGTCATATGCCCGCACCGGCGGACTTGAAAACACCTAAGGACTCCGGGCTTCCGTTGTGAATGAGGAGTTCGGGATCCTTCTCGACAACCTTGCTGTAGGGCACCACGGAGTGAGTCAGCCAGACGTTGCCTCCGATCACGCTATGATGCCCGACACGCGTTTTGCCTCCCAGAATGGTCGCGTTCGGATACACGGTAACGTGATCTTCCAGGTCGGGGTGCCGCTTATTGGACTGGCCGCGGCGCAACTCGCCCAGATCGTCCTTGACCAGCGGATTGAAGGCTCCCAACGTGACGCCGTGATAGAGCGTGACGCGGCTCCCGATGGTGGCTGTTTCTCCGATGACCACACCCGTGCCGTGATCGATGAAAAACGATTCGCCAATGGCAGCGCCGGGGTGAATGTCGATGCCGGTATGACTGTGCGCGGCTTCCGTCATCATGCGCGGGATGTAGGGGATTTCCAGACGATAGAGCCGATGCGCCAAGCGCTGCACGGTAATGGCCTGGATGCAAGGATAGCTGAGCAGCACCTGCTCCAGACCCGCGGCGGCGGGGTCGCTGCTGTAGGCGGCGTCGACGTCTGAAGCAAGCAGGCGGGCTAACTCGGGCAAGCTCTCGAGGGCCAGGTCCACGCGTTCGCGGGCCGTTTTCTTGATTCCGGGCGGCACCCTGCGGCCCTGACAGTGGCACTCCAGATGGATGGCGCGGCAGATCTGGTCGGTGAGGAGCTTCTCGATGTCGGTGAGGTATACGCGCGCTTGACGGGGAAAGTTGCTGCCGCGGTCGCTGTGGTAGAAGAGCGGAAACAAGGCTTCGGCGTAGCGGTGACAGATCTCCGCCACGGCTGTCCGGCTGGGGAGTTCGAAGCTTTTGTCTCCACCCCTGAGGTTGGCCTCGAGCGCCTTGCCAAACGTCAGGGACAGGGTGTTCATTTTTTGCAGATCCATAGGTACACCGAGCGGGGTCCTGGAGGACGCGCGCAGACCTGGAGGTCTGTCCCACAAGTGCGCACCTCGACGGACCGCGCGTGCGCTTCCAGGCCTTCGGCGCGCGCCAGTGTGGTAATAGCCGGAGCCAGCGCGGCGAGGGCGTCGCGGCTGAGGCGCTGCACCGAAATCACTTTCAGATAGTCCGCCACCGACAGCCCGCCCCGCAGGCGCGCCACGCCGCTGGTGGGGAGCACGTGATTGGGTCCGGATGCGTAATCGCCCGCGGCCTCCGTGCTGAACGGGCCGATAAAGATGCTGCCGGCATGCTGCACACGCGCGAGCAGACGATCGTCCGGAATGCTGAGGTGCTCCGGGGCGAAGCGGTTCGAAAGCTCGACAGCCTCGTCGAGCGAGCGGACCAGAATGATGGCGCTGTTGCGCTGGATGGCTTTGCGCGCCACGGCGGCGGTTGGCAGATCCGCAAGCTGGTGCTCGATTTCCTTGGCCACCGCATTGGCGAGCCGCTTGGAAGTGGTGAGCAGGATGGCGGCCGCATCGACGTCGTGCTCGGCCTGCGCCAGCATGTCGGCCGCGAGATGGCGGGGGTTGCCATCGGCGCAGATGATCAGGATTTCGGTCGGGCCGGCCACGAAGTCGATGCCCACATCGCCCGCGAGCAGTTTCTTGGCAGCGGCCACGTAGATGCTGCCCGGTCCGACGATACGGTCCGCGCGCGGCACCGAGCGCGTGCCGTAGGCGAAGGCCGCGATGGCTTGCGCGCCGCCCATTTGAAAGACCTGCCGCACGCCCAGAAGCTGCGCCGTACCCAGGATCTCCGGCACGCGGCGCGGACAGGCTACGCAGATATTGGGCACACCGGCGACCTGCGCCGGAATCACGGTCATCATCAGGGTGGAGGGCAGCGGATAGCGGCCCGCGGGGATGTAAGCCGCGACCGTATCGAGCGGGCGCACGATCTGCCCGAGTTGCAAGCCAGGACTTACTTCGCGCAACGTTTCGGCGGGAAGCTGCATTTCAGCGAAAGCGCGAATGTTGGCAGCCGCGGTCGCCACCGCGTCGCGGAACTCCGTCGAAAGCCCGGCGCAGGCGCGCTGCAGGTCCGCTGCAGGCACCGCCACCGTTTTGCGGTCGAGCGCATCGAACCGGCGCGCGTATTCCATGAGCGCTTTATCACCCCGCGCACGCACAGCTTCCAGGATTGGGCGTACCACGGCCTCGGCTTCGGCCAGCCGGGCTTTGCGCCGCGCCAGCAGGCGGGGCATGGCTGTGGGAGACAGGATCCGAATCATAAAAAACTAAATGGAACCACAGATGGACACNNTGTGTCCATCTGTGGTTCCGTTCCGCTTCATAAAACAATCTTGTTTAGGGGATACTCCACGATGCCCTGCGCTCCCGCCTGCTTCAAGCGCGGGATGATGTCGCGCACGGTGGACTCGTCCAGAATCGTGTTGACGGCCAGCCATTCCTCATCGCTGAGGTGCGAGATCGTAGGGCGCTTCAGCGCGGGCAGCACCTCCAGCACGGCGCGCAGATCGTTCTGGTGGACGTTCAGCATCAGCCCGACTTTGCCCAGCGCGTTGATGGCGCCTTCTAGCAGCATGCGCATATCTTCCAGCTTGCGGCGCTTCCAGGCGTCCTGCCACGACTCGCGGTTGGCGATGAGCTGCGTGTTGGATTCCATGACCGTGTCGATGATCTTCAGATTGTTGGCGCGCAACGAGGAGCCGGTCTCCGTGACTTCCACGATGGCATCGGCCAACACCGGCGGCTTCACCTCCGTCGCGCCCCAACTGAATTCGACTCGCGCGCTCACGCCATGCTGCGCCAGGTAGCGTTTGGTGGTGCCGACCAGTTCGGTGGCGATGATTTTGCCCTGCAGGTCGCGCACCGATTGAAAGCCGGACGACTCCGGCACGGCGAGCACCCAGCGCACCTTGCCGAAACTCTGCTTCGAGTAGATCAGGTCGGCAATCGCTTCCACCTGAGCTTCGGTTTCGGCTACCCAGTCGCGGCCGGTGAGGCCCGCGTCCAGGATGCCGTCCTCCACGTAGCGCGCCATCTCCTGGGCGCGGATGAGCATGCACTCGATCTCGGGATCGTCGATAGCCGGGAAATACGACCGGCTGCTGGTGGTGATGGCGTAGCCCGCGCGGCGGAATAAATCGATGGTGGCGTTTTCGAGGCTGCCCTTGGGAATGCCGAGTTTCAGCTTCATGCCTGGCTCCCGTAGACCGCGGCGGGATCGTAGGCGCGCGGCTCGGATTCCACCCACTGGCCGTTTTCCAGGCGCCGGTAGAAGCAGCTCTCGTAACCGTTGTGGCAGACGCCTGGGCCTTGCGGCTCGACGCGCACCAGCACGCAGTCCTGGTCGCAATCGGTGGAGATTTCTTTGACGATAAGACGGTGGCCCGAGGTCTCGCCCTTGAGCCAAAGCTTCTGGCGCGAACGGCTATAGAAGGTGGCGAAACCGGTCTCGACGGTGCGGAGGAAGGCTTCGCCGTTCATGTAGCCGACCATCAGGACGCGGCCGGAGCTGTAATCCTGGACGACCGCCGGGATCAGTCCGTCTAGCTTGGAAAAATCGAGATCCATGCGAATAGCAACAAAAAAGCCCGCCACAAGGCCTGGCGGGCGTCCTTTCTTATTTCGATATCGGTCGAATCAGGACAGCGCCCGCCGCACGTGGATTGGACCGTGGTGATGGTGATGACGGGCGGCGGGGGGCATAAAGGAAGAGTATAGCAAAGCGGCGCGCGCGCGCGCGGTGCCTGGTGGCTTTGTATCCGAACCGTCCATCCATGCCGCGCACCCGACGGTCGTTGTGCTTGACGAGCATAATGGAGGATATCCTCATGATCGATCGTCAGCGACCGCTATCAGCGCACAAGAGACAAGCGCCAGAAATGCCGGGGCCGTCAAAGCGTAGAGGTCGGCGACTATAATTAGGAGGGCACCATGGCGATGACCGCGATACATCCGGGCGAGCACCTGGCCGAAGAACTCAAAGAACTTGGCATGAGCGCTGCCGAGTTGGCGCGTGAACTCGACGTGCCGACCAACCGGATCAGCGGATTTTGAGTGGGCGGCGCGCCCTTGCCGGAGAAGGCGTCCAGTTTTTCGGCAAGGACGGCGAGATCCTTCCCTATGCCCTGCTGACTTTCAATCGGAGGTGAACGCAAAAATGCCTCAAAGCTCGCACGAGATTACGAAGGCAGAACATTTCAAAATCTTCCGCGACTACATGCAGCACGAGGACAACTTGATTAACCAGCGAGTTAGCTGGAATTCCACGATTCAAGGATTCCATTTTGCCACCTATGGCCTCTCCCAGCAAAAGCTGCCCGACCCCCAAACCAGGTCCTGGTGCCCTGCACAACTTGGAAACTCTTGTTCGCACCATTCCATGGTTTGGGTTTGGCCTGAGTGTTTTTCTTGCGGTTCTGGCAGCCACACTCGCTCATAGGCGGCTAGCCGACGATTGGCGTGTCAGAGTGAGCCCATGTTATCCAGATAAGCAGTACCTTCCCGATATTGCAGCAGGAGGGGTGAAAGCAGCCGGATGGCTAGGTTTTGGTGCGCCGGTGCTGATACCTATATTCTTCGCAGTTGCATGGCTCTACATCATAATCTAAAGAAACAAATAAGGGTACCCCGCTTGCCACAGCCCCGCTTGCCACAGCAACCGCAGCAGCCTGGGCCGACGGGCGTCAAGTTGAAAATCTACGTGTTGACGCGGCTCATGAACTTCCCCGCGCGCACCGTGACGATGTCCTTGCGTCGCAGAATCGGCAACCGGCTCCTGAAGCCTACGCACATCATCCTGCCCCTGCTGGTTGCTTTCGTGCTTCCCTACGTGGCGGCCCGGCGTGCCAGCCTTTCACCCGTGCGCTTGGCCAATCTCTTGGCACGAGCGCGGAGTTCTGGCTTAACCTGCAAAGCCTTTACGAACTCCGCATGGCCCAGGAGAAAGGTGGGGAAATCGATCAGGACCCTGCCAAAGCTAAGGCGCACCGAACGAGTCCCTGCGTAATTAAGCGGCTTCATAGATGACACGGCCATACTTGTTGGCCGGGTAGGCGATTCCGCCGATAACACGCTTCGTTCGTTCGAAGCGGTCAGTCCGCATCACGATGACGTCCACTGGATATCCGATGTCGCCCAGTGCGCCGCGAATCTCCACGCTCCTCGCGTGGGTGTTCGCCAGCACCGGTTCGACAACCAGCAGGTCGAGGTCGCTATCCTTCGTCATTTGCCGCGCAGCCGCGGAACCGAACAGGATGATCCTATCTGGACGCGCCACCGAAAGGACGCGGCGCACAATCTCGTTCAGTAAAGTCTCGGCGGCGCCCATCCGGTCTCATGATACGCGATCAGGGGCCGGGGTTGCACCCGGACTGACGGCCACCACCGCCCGTCCGCCGGCCTGCAGCACCGTCCCGTCGCCAGCATACTGCGCGCGCAGGTAGGCCAGTGCGACTACCTTGCCAAGAGCGGGCGAGAAGGTAGACGATGTGATCTCCCCAGCTTCGGCGGCGCCCGCCGTGATCTTGGTCCCACCCGCCAGCGGGGTCTCGCCTTCCACTTCCAGCTTCACTAGTAACCGGTTGACGCGCCCGCGCGACCGGATCCGCTCCACGATCTCCTGCCCGATATAGCAGCCTTTGGCGAAGTGCACGGCGTGCATCTGCTGGGTTTCCTGCGGCAGCGTCGTATCGAAGATATCTTCGCCGTAGCGCGGCTTGCCATGCTCCAGGCGCACGGTGCGCGCTTCGTCGGGCGTCGCGTAGACCGCGCCCGCGGATTCCAGCCGCGCGATCCAATCCGCCTTCGTTTCTGCCGGCATGAAAATACGGAAGCCCGGCGCGCCTGTCTCGTTCACACGTTCGACGATGGCGCCGTCCCACGAGGCGTGCGCGTATTCCACATCGAGCGCGGGCGCGCCGATAGCCGCGAGCACAGCGGCGGCATGCGGTCCTTCCACCGCCACGCACGCCAACGTCGCGGTGACGTCTTCGAGCGCGACATCGTCGGCGATGATGTATTTGTCCAAGTGGCGGAAGACGCGCTCGCGCGTTTCGGGCTCGGTATCCAGCAGAAACCGGTCTTCGAGGCAGAGCAGGTTGACGTCGGCCTGGATGTGCCCCTGTGCGTTCAGGAAGAAGGCGTAGCATCCCGTGCCGGGCGTAAGCTGCTGCACATGGTTGGTGGTCATGGCGTGCAGCAGGCGGGCGCGGTCGTCCCCGCTGGCGTAGATGCGCCCGCGCGCGGAGAGGTCCAGCCAGGCCGCGGCGGCACCGAGAGCGTCGTATCCTGTCATGCTTTCTTCTATTATTTCAGAGCGCCGGCCCGCCGATCTAAAATGTTTGGGGAGGCGAACGTGGAGCTGTCCTTCCCGCTATGGGGCTATGGGGGACGAAACTGGCGCAAGATGAAGGGTCTTGCTTCCATTCGATTGGCCACCGGCGCGATCCGAAGTGCAGAGTTGCACTGGTACGAAGCCCACCGCATCGGGCGGAAAGGCTGGAAGATCAAACGCTTCTTTAGCTAACGGTATGAAAGGCGAGCAACAGCGATCGAAGTTCGTATTGTGTATCCGCAATGGCGGGTCGGACGATTTGGAGGTGCGAAAGGTCTACCAGGTTTTTCCAGACCCGTCCGCCGCGCACGACGGGTACGTGCGCATTATCGACGAATCCGGCGAGGATTATCTCTATCCGTCCGAGTACTTCGTGCCCGTACGGCTGCCGGCGGCCGTCAGTAAGGCACTGCTCATCAGTGCCTAGATCCGCGCAAGATGCAGCGGTACGCAGAGCGTCGTATCCGTAAGGCATGCTTCCTAAATCATTACCCCCGTCTCCCGAACTACTGGGTGAGAGTGAACGGAACCACTATTTCGGTGATTGGTTCGACTGGATCGCCGTTTAAAAGGCAAGGCGAAAAGCGGCACTTTTTAGCCGCACGGAGCGCGGCAGGCACGAAGATGGGATCGCCCTCCAGCACTTCGATATTGCGGAGGTCGCCTCTTACGCTGACCGTGGCACGCAGTTTTACGACGCCTTGGATGCGCTGGCACTTCGCCTTCTTCGGGTATATAGGACGGACTTAGGTGATCATCTTTGAGCAGTTCCACGTCGACCCCACGTGGATCTTTGGAGCCGCGGAAGACTGACAGCGCGCGCCGAATCCGCCGCCGGCCACGAGTAACGCGACGCCGATTGCGTATAGCCTGAGCACTAATATGTTAGAAACCGGCCGTCCACCATCGGTTCCCTTGCCCGCTAAATGAGAATCAGGCCCCGCCGGATGCCCAGCGTCACCGCTTCGGTGCGCGTGCCTGCGTTGAGCTTGCTCAGGATGGACGCCACGTGGAACTTGGCGGTGTGTTCGGAGATCCCCAGCTTCCAGGCAATCGTCTTGTTCACGTGGCCCTCGGCCAGCATCGCGAGCACCTGAATCTCGCGGGGGGTGAGCGTTTGCAGGTGCGCCGCGGGCAGCGGCCGGTCGGCCACTAACGCGGGGATATCCTGCGGATGCAGCACGACCAATCCGGCGGCGGCCGCCTCCACCGCCGCCAGGATTTCGCGCGGGCCGAGATCGCCGGGCAGCACGGCGCGTATGCCGGAGCGGAGCGCATCGCCGGTCCAGGATGACTGCAGATCCGGCGCCAACACTACGATCGCTGGTGCGTCTTCGCGGGCCGCCAGTGCGATCAGGTCTTCGGGCGGCTCGTCGTGATGCGTTTCTACGGCCGCCAGCACGACATCAGGTTGATGCCGATCGACGGCGGCGCTCAGGCCGGCAAGGCCGGAGGCGCCCACGACTTCGATGCCGGAACCCTGGGCGCCCACCGATTCGAGGCCTGCGCGCACGATCGCGGAAGGCGCCGCGATCAGCAGACGAATCACGCCGCCTCCGCCACCGGACGCGCCAGACGGATCGTCACTTCGCGCGTTGCGGCGCGGTCGCCACGCAGGAACTGCAGATGGATAACGCCGCCGGTGTCGTCCAGCGCTTCATGCAGATCGTCCACTGCGCGGAACGGCCGGCCTCCCACGCCGATGAGCACGTCGCCAGTCCAAAGTGGCGCGGCGGCTGCCGCACTTCCCGGCTCGACCTTGAGCACCAGCAGGCCAAAGCGCCGGTCTTCCAAACGCACCGGCTGCACCGTCACGCCCAACGAGAACCCGGACGCGCCGCGCCGCAAGAACGCCGTCACGGCATTGCCCGGAACGGCGGCGCCCAGTCCATGCACGATCATGGTGTTGATGCCGATCACGCGGCCGTACGCATCGGCCAGCGGACCGCCGGAGTTGCCGGGCGCGAGGCGCACATCCGCCAGCACCCAGCTTTGGCGGCCGAATCCCGCCAGGCTGCCGAGCGCATGCACCACGCCTGTGGTCAGCGCGCCGACGAAGCCCAAGGGGTTGCCGATGGCCATCACCAATTCGCCTACGCGCAGTGCGCCCGAATCACCGAAAGTGGCCGCGGGCAGGCCGCCGGCTTCGACCTTGAGCGTGGCCAGGTCGCGCCGCGCATCGCGCGCCAGCAAGGTGGCCGGCAATTCGTGGCCATCCCAAAGCCGGATCGAGGCGCCGGCGCCGCGCGCCACGTGCGCGTTGGTGACGATCTGGCCATCGGGCGAGGCGATCACGCCGGAGCCGCCGGCGTTGGCCCAGACATTGGTGCCGCGCAGACGCACTTCGACGGTGGAGCGGCGCAACCGTTCCGCGATTTCTCCGAAGGCGCGCGCCATGTCAGTCTTCCCTCCTGGGCCGTTCTCCCACCGTTATACTTAGTTCGATGACCTGCCCGCCGCGCACGATGCGCGCCACAATGGGCTTGCCCACGGACTCGCTGTCGAGCGCGGATTGGATGTCGTCGGTGTCGCGCACGGGCTGGCCGGCGAGCGCCACCAGGATGTCGCCGAGGAGCACGCCGGCGCACGCGGCGGGTCCATCCGGCTCGGCCGAGAGTACGATCAGGCCGGTGTTGCCATCGGGTAGCGCAACCGGATGCAGGCCTAGGCCGAGGTAGCCGCGAGAGACATGTCCGGTGCGCAGCAGTTCATCGACCACGCGGTTGACGGTGGAGGCGGGCACCGCCAGTCCGGCAATGCGCGAGAGTGCGCTGGTGGCGATGCCCAGGACGCGGCCCGCGGTATCCACCACGGCGCCGCCGGAGCTGGCGGGATAAAGGGTGAGATCGAGTCGAAGATATTGATCGATTTGTCCGCCGCGCCAGGAGCGCCACGGTCCGCTGACCGCGCTCATGATGCCCATAGTGGCGTTCACGCCGGAATCCGGCGAGCGGCCGATGGCCAGCACCACCTGGCCGGGCCGCAGCGTTTCGGTGGAGCCGAAGGTGGCCGTGGGCGCGCCGTTTTCGGCCAGCTTCAGCACGGCAAGATCGGTGCCGGCATCGCGGCCGGCCAGCGTGGCGGAAGTGGTGCGGCCGTCCGGCAGCGTAATGCCGATCTCCTCGCGCCGGCGGATGGCGTGCTCGGCGGTGACGATGACGCCGGGGCGCCAGAGCACGCCGCTCGAAGCGAAGCGCGGCCGGGCATTTACGGCCACTACGACGCGGCCGGCCTGCTCGACCGCGCCGGCCAGTTCATTGGACAAGGCGACTAATTCGTTTTCCATGCTTCCAGCTTGCCGCATGCCGAGGGCGCGGCGCACCGGCAAATCGGGCAGGGGTGGCCTGGAAGAATGGCTAGCGGCTCGTGGCATGGCTGCCGCTACGCTTGTCTCCGTCGAGGAGTACCTGTCCACATCGTACGATCCGGACTGCGATTACGTGGACGGTGAACTGTGAAACATTTGCATCTATTTGCGAACGGACTATCCCACCCTGTGCACCTTAATCGCACTGCGTTTACGCGTGTCGGCTACACGTTGCCGTGTACCCGACGTCTGCGTCACGATTGGCCGACGTCTGCGTCACGATTGGCNNCGACGTCTGCGTCACGATTGGCGAGCCAGACGAGCAAGTACCCACCCAGCCGCACTTCTTGTGCATCGAAATCCTCTCGCCGGAGGACGGCGCAGGACGAATCCAGCGAAAAGTCGGCGATTACCTCAAAATGGGCGTCCGGTACATTTGGGTCATTGAACCGCGCGAGCGCGAGGCGGTTATCTATACGACTTCGGGCACCCATGTGGTTGAAGACGGGTTCCTTCGCGCCAGGGACCCCGACATCGCCGTGCCGCTCGCCGAAATCTTCGACTAAAACGTGTGCCGCAAATACGCCGAAATCAGAATGATGAGCAACCCCGAGATAGCGGCCCCTCCGAACAGGCGGTNNTTCTTCGTCACCAGCACGATGCCCACCGCGAAAACGTGCGCCACCAGCAGTAGCTTCAGGCAGAGCAGAATGTAGTAGCGCGGATGGTGTCCCGGATTGGCCGCCAGGTTGTAGCCACCCGAAACCAGCAGCGCGGCGATCGCGCCGAAGACCAGCGGGCGATAGAGCGCGGCGGTCCTGTCAGCCAGCGCTTTGCGCGCCTCGGCCGCCAGGACTCCGGTTGCCGGAACCAGTACCAGCCAGCCGTACAGCATGCCGCCAATGAGCGTGGCGACCGACGCGATATGCAACCAACGCATGAAGATGCCAAGGGCTTCGAACATGCGTTGATTATACAATCGTTACTTATGGTGCATGAGAT
>PKYZ01000359.1 GCA_003132865.1 Bryobacterales bacterium | reverse complement strand
CTGCCGCAGGTGGATTTTCCTACGATTTCGGTGCAGGCAGGCTTGCCGGGCGCCAGTCCCGAGACCATGGCCTCGTCGGTGGCCACGCCGCTCGAGCGCCAGTTCACCCGCATTGCATCGGTCACCGAGATGACCTCGTCCAGCAGCCTCGGATCGACCAGTATTACCCTGCAATTCGATCTAAACCGCAATATCGACGCGGCTGCGCGCGACGTGCAGGCGGCCATCAACGCCGCGCGCGGCTACCTGCCCGCCAATCTTCCGAATAACCCTACCTACCGGAAGGTGAATCCCGCCGATTCTCCCATCGTGCTGCTGGCGCTGACTTCGCCCATTCTGACGAAGGCCCAGATGTATGACGCGGCCTCGTCCATCATGGCGCAGAAACTGGCGCAGATAAGCGGCGTGGGACAGGTGATCGTGGGCGGGAGCTCGCTGCCGACCGTGAGGGTGGAGCTCGACCCGCGGGTCCTCAACAAATACGGCATCGGCCTGGAGCAGGTGCGCGGCGTGCTCGCCGCGGCAAATGCCAACACACCCAAAGGACATTTCTCGGATGGCCATCGCGCCTGGGAGGTGGGCGCCAACGACCAGATCTTCAAGGCCATCGATTATCAGCCGTTGATCGTGGCTTACAAGAACGGATCGGCGGTGCGCATCGCGGACGTCGGCCGGGCCGTGGACTCGGTGGAAGACATTCGCAATTCGGGCTATGCCAACGGCCGCCCTTCCGTGATGGTGATCATTTTCCGCCAGCCGGGCGCCAACATCATCGATACGGTGGACCGCATCCGGGCCGAGCTTCCGGTGTTGAAGGCGTCCATTCCGCAATCCATCGACGTGCGGGTGGCCATGGACCAAACGGTCACCATTCGCGCTTCGGTGCATGACGTGGAAAGGTCGCTGCTGATCTCCGTGGCGTTGGTGGTGCTGGTGGTCTTCGCGTTCCTGAGAAGTCCGCGGAGCACGTTCATTCCCAGCGTGGCCGTGCCCGTGTCGCTGATCGGCACGTTCGGCGTGATGTATCTGCTGCATTACAGCATCGACAATCTGTCCCTGATGGCGCTGACCATCTCCACGGGCTTCGTGGTGGACGACGCCATCGTGGTGATTGAAAACATCACGCGTTACCTGGAACAGGGCATGCATCCCTTCCAGGCGGCGCTCAAGGGAGCGAAGGAAATCGGATTCACGGTGGTGTCCATGAGCACCTCGTTGATCGCCGTGTTCATCCCCTTGCTGCTGATGGGCGGCATCGTGGGCCGCCTCTTCCGCGAGTTCGCCGTCACGCTCTCGATCGCCATCGCCGTTTCGCTGGTAGTTTCGCTGACTGCGACTCCCATGATGTGCGCGCACCTTCTGAAGGAGCACCGGGAGCACGGCTGGCTCTACCGCGTTACCGAACGGGCGTTCCGATCGACCGTCAATTTGTATGGGGTGACTCTCTCCGCCGCGTTGCGCGCCGCGCCGCTCACGCTGGCGATCCTGCTGGCGACGATTGCCTTGAACGCGTATCTGTTCGTGCATGTATCCAAGGGATTCTTTCCGATGCAGGACAACGGGCGCATGATGGGCGCCATTCAAGGCGATCAGGACACTTCGTTCCAATCCATGGACAAGATCCTGTTACAGATGATCAATATCGTCCACGCCGACCCGGCCATCGACACGGTGGCCGGATTCACGGGCGGAGGCACGTCGAATACAGCGCGCATGTTCGTGTCGCTGAAGCCCATCGAAGAAAGAAAGATCACGGTCGATCAAGTGATCGCGCGGCTGCGGCCGAAGCTGGGCCGGATACCGGGGGCCACCCTATACCTCCAGGCGGCGCAAGACCTGCGGGTGGGCGGACGCATGAGCAACGCGATGTATCAGTTCACCATGCGCGGCGACAACCTGCAGGACCTCATCGTGTATGCCCCCCAGATGCTGCAGGAGTTGCGGACCATTCCGGTCATCGCCGACCTGAGCAGCGATCAGCAGAATCGCGGGTTGCAGGCCATGGTGCAGTATGACCGGACGACGGCGGCGCGGTTCGGTATCTCGCCGCAACTGATCGACAACACGCTGTACGACGCTTTCGGGCAGCGCCAGGTGTCCACCATGTACAGCCCGTTGAATCAGTATCACATCATCATGGAGGCGGCGCCGGAATTCTGGCAGGACCCGCAGTTCTTGAGCCAAATCTATGTGCGCTCGCCAAGCGGACAACAGGTGCCGTTGAACGCGCTCGCGAGTTTCGGCCCAACCACCGCACCCCTGGCGGTCACGCATCAGGGCCTCGGCCCGGCTGTGACCATCTCGTTCAACCTGCAGGCGGGCGTGGCTTTAGGAGACGCCGTGCAGGCGATTCTGGGCGCCGCCGCCAAGGTGGGCCTGCCGCGCACCATCCAGACCGGATTCGCGGGCACGGCGCAAGCCTACCAGGATTCGCTCGGCAGCGAACCGGTGCTCATCGTCGCCGCGCTGGCGGCGGTCTATATCGTGCTCGGAATTCTCTACGAGAGCTACGTGCATCCCATCACCATTCTTTCCACGCTGCCCTCGGCGGGCGTCGGCGCACTGCTGGCGCTGATGCTCACGCACACCGATCTGAGCATCATCGCCATCATCGGAATCATTCTGTTGATCGGCATAGTGAAGAAGAACGCCATCATGANNTGCGCTTCCGTCCCATCCTGATGACCACCATGGCCGCCATGCTGGGAGCCTTGCCGCTGGCGCTGGGGCACGGCACCGGAGCGGAGTTGCGCCGCCCGCTCGGAATTACAATCATCGGGGGGCTGCTGGTAAGCCAGTTACTGACGCTCTACACGACGCCGGTGGTGTATCTCTACTTTGACCGGCTGCAACACTGGTGGTATCGCGTGCGCCACAAGGAGGCGCCCAAAACCCACCCGCTGGGATCCGAAATTTGATGCGAACCTCTCTGGTCTTCACTCTCGCCGGCTTGCTGCTGGTGTCCAGCGCGTGCATGGTCGGCCCAAACTATAAGCGTCCCGCCGCGCCGCAGACGCCGGCCTACAAAGAGCCCCTGCCCGAAGGCTGGAAAGAAGCGCAGCCCAACGACGGCGCGATTCGCGGCAAGTGGTGGGAGATCTACAACGATCCGCAGCTCAACGCGCTCGAAGAACAGGTGAGTATCTCGAACCAGAATGTGCTGGCCGCCGAGGCGAATTTCCGCGCGGCCCGGTATGCGGTGCGGATCGCGCGTGCGGGTCTGTACCCGACCGTTTCCATCGGGCCATCGATCGGGGTTTCCCGATCTTCGGGCGGCACCGGCGGCGGTTCCACCAGCGGCGGTCCCACAAGCGTTTCCGGGCTGTATAGCCTGCTCGGGAGCGCTTCCTGGACGGCGGATATTTGGGGCAGCGTCCGCCGCGGCGTGCGGGCCAGCGAGGCCACGGCCCAAGCCGACTTCGCGCTGTTGGAGAACGCCCGTCTCTCGTACCAGTCGGAGCTGGCGGAAGACTACTTCGATCTGCATGGAACCGATGGCGACATCGACTTACTCGATCGCACGACCAAGTCATACGAAGAGTATCTGACCCTGACTCAGAACCGGTACAAGGCGGGCGTAGCGTCGGGCGGAGATGTGGCGCTGGCGCAGACCCAGTTAGACACTACCCGGGCGCAGTTGATCGACCTGGGCGTGGCGCGCGCGCAGTTCGAGCACGCCATCGCCATCCTCACCGGCAAGCCGCCCTCGGCCGTGACCGTTACGGCCGCGCTCTTAAAGACGCCTCCGCCCGCCGTGCCGGTTGAGGTGCCATCTACTCTGCTGGAACGCCGCCCCGATATCGCCGCTGCGGAGCGCACAGTGGCCGCGGCTAATGAACAGATCGGCATTGCGGTGGCGGCGTACTATCCCACGCTGACCTTGAGCGCGACCGGAGGTTTTGAAGCTACAAACATCGTGAAATGGTTCTCGCTGCCCAGCCAATTCTGGTCGCTGGGAGCGCAACTGCCGGAGGTGGTCTTCGAAGGCGGCAAGCGGCGCGCGCAAGTGAGCATGACCGAAGCGCAGTATGACGCCACCGTGGCGAGTTACCGCCAGGCGGTGCTGACGGCGTTTCAACAGGTCGAGGACAATCTGGCGGCTTTGCGCATACTCGCCGAGGAAGCTACCGCGGTGGATCGAGCGGTGAAGGCCGCCGAGGACTCGCTGACCATCGCCACCTATCAATACAAGGCGGGCACGGTCAACTATCTGACGGTCATCACGGCGCAGGCCACCGCTTTGGCGGATGAGAAGACGGCGGTGGATCTGCTGACGCGCCGTCTGACTTCGAGTGTCCTGTTGATCCAGGCGCTGGGCGGCGGATGGGATAGCAAGACCGTCCCCACGCCCACCGAGTTGATGCAAGGCCAGTAGCGGACCTATGAACGAAGTGCGCGTCAACCGCAAAGCGGCCCGCCGGGTCGCCTCGGGCCATCCTTGGATTTTCGAGAGCGATGTGGTCGATACGGGCGGCGCCGAACCGGGCGCCGCGGTCACGGTAACCAATCTCGCCGGACGCGCGCTCGGCACGGCCCACTTCAGCGCCGCTTCGCAGATCGCCTTGCGGCTGCTGTCGCATAGTGTCGAGGAGATCGACCGCGAATTCTTCGCGCAACGGCTAGCCGCGGCGGAGGCCCATCGCCGCCGGGTGGTACGCGGCACGGATGCATATCGCGTGGTGCATGGCGAAGGCGACCTGCTGCCGGCGCTGGTTGTGGATCGCTACGCGGACTATCTCGTACTGCAAACTCTCAACCAGGGTATGGACGGCGCGCGCGCGTGGATCGTGGCCAGCCTGATGGAACTGTTTTCGCCGCGCGGCATCGTGGCGCGCAACGATGCGGCCGTGCGGGCGAAGGAAGCCCTGCCGCTCGAATCCGGAGTGATTTACGGCGACGTGCCGGATATGGTGGAATTCCGCATGAATGGACTGCGCCTGCACGCCGATCTGCTGCACGGCCAGAAGACCGGCGCCTTTCTCGACCAGCGGGAAAACTACGTCGCCGCGGCCCGCTACGCGCGGGGCAAAGCCCTCGATTGTTTCACCTCCTCGGGCGGTTTCGCGTTGCACCTCGCCCCGGTCTGCGAATCGGTGGAAGCCTTGGATAGCTCCGGTGCGGCGCTGGCCACCGCCGGGCGCAACGCCGCGCTCAACGGCATTTCCAATATCGAATTCCGGGAGGCGGATGTCTTCGTTCTGCTGGCGGCATATGCTTCCGCGCGGCGCCAGTTTCAGACGGTGATTTTGGACCCGCCGGCTTTCGCCAAGTCGCGCAGCACCCTGGAAGGCGCCATTCGCGGCTACAAAGAAATCAATTTGCGCGCGCTGCGGATGTTGGATCCGGGCGGCATCCTGGTTACCTGCTCCTGCTCGCAACGTCTCAGCGAAGCGGCGTTCCTGGAGTTAGTGGCGCAAGCTTCGCTCGACGCCGGCCGCCGGTTGCGGGTGCTGGAACGCCGCACGCAGGGGCTGGATCACCCCATCCTGCTGACGGTGCCCGAGACGCACTATCTGAAGTGTTTGATATTGGAAGTGGTGTAGGTGGCGTTGCACGTGCGTTCGTGGGGCAGGACTCCTGTCCTGCGGCCGACGTCCACGTCGGCCTGTTCCTGCTCGGACATAACTGATTTCGTTGTGCGAAGAGCGGTTCCTGGAGGACTCGCGCACGGTCGAAAACCCACCGTAAGTTATTGAAAGCNNAGAGGCCGCCGCAGGCCGAGGGTCTGCCCCACGAATTCAGCCTACGAGTTCAAGCGCGAAAGCCAGCCCGTCAGATCGCCGGCCAACTGCTGGTTGTTCGCCGCGATGTGCTGGTAGCGTTGCGCCGCCAGTTGCTTGAATTCCGCCAGCAGTTGGGCCGCGTCGAGCGCATTGATTTGCGCGATCGAAACCGGCCCCAGGACGCCATCCACGGCGCATTGGCCGCCGCAGGCGTTGACCGCCGACTGCAGCAGCTTCAGCGCGGCCGGCCCCATGTTTACCGTCAGATCGAAGACCTTATTGGCCAGGCTCTGATCGTCGATGGAGCCGATAGAATAGCGATTCCAGAAGTAAGTCTGGTAGATCGCGGAGGCTTCGGCGGTGCTGAGATTCTGGATGAAATCCTCATCGGCATCGGGCTTGTAGCCGGAGCTCCGCACGAACGCCAGGGTGATCCCGTGATTCACGATTTCCCCGGTTGCCTGGTTATGAAAGAACCCGCCCTCGTTTTGCAGGGTAATTGCTACGGCTGATTGAAAATCCGCCATGATCGGTGTATGCTCCTGCATTGATGTTACTACGTCGGAAGTGGCCGGCCCACTCCCGTCAGACAACGACCACCGCTGCCACCAACTTGTAGCAAATCCCGTCCAGGGGATCGCCAAGGCTGACCGTGAAGAGAATCGTGGCATCTTCCGGAATTCCGAGATCGGAGGACCGATAGTCGCCCTCGTCGCGCCGCTGCAGCGGCCCGGCGTAAGCGGGGTCGGTCAGCGGCAGGTCGTATGGAACATCCCCGAGCCGGAAGAAAACGCGCGGCATGTTACGCAGTTCATAAGTGTTGAATTCGGTGTGCCATCGAATATCGGTGGGCTGCACGAGCGCGAGTGACTCCCGCGCCGGGCGGCTGTGGAACTGCGCTTGCGGCACCGACCGCCCCGTATTCCCGAAGAGTAGAGACCCGCGGAGCACCGCAGCGGAGACTACGTGCACATGGTCCACCGAAGCCGGACGCTCCAGCAGCGCCCACGCCGAGTTGTCCACGAGCCAGTTCTCGGGTTGATGGGGCGTGGGCTGGCGATGCGATAACCCCACGCGAATCACATCGAACAAATGCGGCTCGGAATGGTCTGGGAGCCGGTATTGGCTATACTGCAACTCGCCGTGCTCTCTATCCGAGACGGGCCGGACCCAGCCGCCCCCATCCACGCGCAGGCCAGCCAGGCACCGCGAGTGCCACTTGTACGAATTTGCCAGGCAGATCAGGTCGACCGATGGCATGGAGGCGTCCTACAAGTGAGCGATCGTCAGATCGCCCCACTTATCGCGCAGGTACTCAAGCACCAGCCGGCGATGGCAGTGCCCGGCGGTGGGCTCGCTGCACAGCAGGACCGTGGGAACCGAGAACAAGGCGCGATCGAACTTGTCTTCGATCTTTCTATCCGCCATAAGCGCCAGGAACTTCGTTTCATAGTCCAGCCACGAACCGTTATTCTTCTTGTATTCGTCCAGCATCTCTTGCGTGGGCGCCAGCAGGGGTTCGTGCCGGTAGTCCGCGCCGCAGATCTCCTTCAGAAAAAACTGCAGGTCTTCGCGCTTGGTGAATCCGGCCAATTGCGACACGTTGTTGAGCCGCACGTCCAGCAATCGCCGGATGCCGGCGCGTTTCAGAAGAGTGAAGAACTGCTCTGCCGTTTTTTTGGTGAAACCGATGGAACAGACTTCCATGGCGCCTCGATTTCGTCGAATAAACTAAGCTGGTTGCTGTGAGGCTCGGCGGCGGCCAGCTCCGCTTCGGGCTGCAGGCGGCCATCGCCCCGAATGTGATCCACCGCGAGGCCGCGCTCGCCGAGCACGCGGCCCACGAGCAGCCGGCGATGACACCCGGTGGGGTCCTCCTCGGCACACAGCGCCGCCACGACGTACTGCCGCAGGCGATCCTCCAGCCGGGCCACGCCCGCCTGGAAACCGGGAGATTCGACTACCTTGTGGTACAGGACATGGCCGGCGGCATCGTAGTAAGCGTCGCCGCGCGGCCGGCCGCCAAGCTCACTGCCCAAGTAGACGTATTGGAATCCCGCCGCGCTCAAAGCCTCCATGAGAGACTCGCGATCGAACTGCGTAGCGTACTTGGAATAGGGGCTCGAACGCACATCGGCGACGACCTGCACGGAATGGAGAGCCAGCAGTTGCAGGAATTTCTCCATGGAATGGTTCGAGTGGCCTATGGTCAGGACCCGCAGGCTGCCTTGCGCCTGCTGTTGGGTGGGCGGCACGACCTCATGATACGACATCGACCGGTGGGTGCGCGACACAGGCCTACCGTATGGGCGAACATGGGAATGATGTGCGTGGGCCAGAGTCGGAATCTGGTAGCCGAAGCGAGCAGCACGATTCAACGCATGCAGAAGGCGCTGATCGAGATGAACGTGCAACTCGGCAACGTGCTGAGCGACCTCAGCGGCATGAGCGGTATGCGCATCGTCGGAGCCATCCTGGAAGGGCAGCGGGACATCGCCAAAAGCCTGGTAGGGAACTGGTTCATCAAACACGGTTACCAGTACGTGGACAAGGGGACCGCATACTATGAGGCCAGTATCGCGAACAGCAGATTCGCGCACTCGCCAAAAAAGCACAAAAGCTTGGGCTTCAACTGGTTATCCCGCAGACGGCGTGAATCGACGGTGTAAGGTTTCTGGGAGAGTGGGGACACGGCACGCTGAGAGCGTGCGCCACAAATCAAAAACGGTAATCCAGGGGCGGCTTCTGGCCGGACGGGATCTCGGATTTATAGGTCTTGCCTGCGAGTTGGCGTGCGAAGTCCTTTTTGGCGTCCTGAATCAGTTGCGGATTCGAGAATAAATCCGCTCCCGTAACGGCGAGCGCCTTGGCGGCTACCAGCATACCCTTCTGGCCGATGCTCATGCCGGCACACGCGGCGGCTTGCCAGGTGTGGGGCACCACTCCAGGCACAAATGTTGCCGCGATGAAGCCGATCGTCGGGACGTTCCAACTGACGTCGCCCACGTCAGTGGAAGCGGCGGGCTGGTTCGGATCGAACGGGCGAAGAGGCTCGACGGAAGCGGTTGAACCGGGATCGCCGGCGCCGCCCGGCGGTAGGCTCTTCTGCAATTCCTCCGCGAAATGCTTCTCTTCGGCGGTGTAGCGGAAGCCGCCAACCTCCTCCATGTTCTTCTGTGCCACTTTCGCGAGCGCATCGTTGGCAACGATGTTGTTGTCGCTGCCGAGTATCTTGACGTCCAGCGTGGTCTCGGTCATCATCGTGGCTCCTTGGCCGATCTTCACGATGCGGCCCCAGATTCCGTCCAGCGTGTCGAGGGACGGGCTGCGCGCATATAGGAAAAGCTCGGCCGTGTCCGGAACCACATTGGGCGCCGCGCCGCCGTTGCTGACGATGTAGTGAATGCGCGTGTTGCTGGGGACATGTTCGCGCATGAACTCGACGCCGGTGCCCATCAGCATCACGGCATCGAGCGCCGAACGGCCGCGCTCGGGCGCGAAGGCCGCATGCGCGGCAATGCCGTGGAACAGGAACTTGGCGGAGGTAATGGCCAGCGCGCCGCCATTCATGACGGCGTTACGGTCGGCCGGATGCCAGTGCAGGACCACATCCACGTCGCGAAAGAGTCCCGCGCGGACCATGTAGACCTTACCGTCGCCGCCCTCTTCGGCGGGAGTGCCGTAATAACGCAGAGTTCCCGCCACGCGATTGTTTTCTATGTACTCTTTGAGAGCCACCGCCGCAAGAGCCGCTCCCGATCCCAGAAGGTTATGGCCGCAGCCATGGCCGGGCGCCGCGGTTGCCAACGGGTTGCGGTCCGGCACGGCGGCTTGCGAGAGACCCGGCAACGCGTCGAATTCACCCAGAATGCCGATAATGGGACTGCCTTGGCCATAGGTGGCAATGAAGGCGGTGGGCTCGTCCGCCACGCCTGGCTCGACGCGGAAGCCGGCCTCCTGCAGATGGCGCTGCAAAAGAGCCGAGCTCTTTTCTTCGTGGTAGCCCAGCTCCGCATACTCCCAGATAGCCTTGGAAGCTTGGGCATACTCGGCGCTGTGGCGGTCGACGAGTGCTTCGATCTGTTTGTGTGGAGAGGCCTGCTGACCAGAGGCGGTCAGGACGACGCCCAGCAGAATGACGAGAGAGAAGCGCGTGGATGTGGGGTGCATGCACATAGTCTAACCTCTCAAACGGCGTTGCGGCGCTGCTCGCGCGCGGCCAGTTGGGCCAGCTCGTCGCAGCGGTTGTTGTCGGCGTGGGAGGCGTGACCCTTGGTCCACGACCAGGTGGTCTTGTGCATAGCTGCCACGTCGTCCAACTCCTCCCAGAGGTCCTGGTTGACCACCGGCTTCTTCTGAGTGGTCATCCAGTTGCGCAACTTCCAGTTGGGCACCCAGGTGGTGATGCCGTTCTTCAGATACTCGGAATCCGTGATCACTTCCACCTCGCACGGCTCTTTCAGCGCCTTCAGTCCCTCGATGGCGGCTGTCAGCTCCATGCGATTGTTGGTGGTGTGCGGCGCATATCCATATAGCTCGCGCTTGTGTTCGTTGAAGCGCAGGATGCAGGCCCAGCCGCCGCGGCCGGGGTTGCCCAGGCAGGAGCCATCGGTGATGATCTTGACTTGCTTCACGGGACTCAGGCGGCCACTACCTCGCGGCTGAAGAACTCATCGACCAGCTCCAGGATTTGCGGCGCCTCCGTCGCATGATAGATGGCGGCGCGCAACTGAGCGCCGTGCCGCACGCCATGCGTGAAGTAAGTGGCGAATTGCTTCATTTTGCCCACACTATCCGGCTCCTGCCGCTCGATCAGCATGGAGTAGTATGTGCGCATCATCTGGTAGCGATCCCGATGGCTGGGATGGTCGTAGGTGCCGGTCGCGAGATACTGCGCGATCTGGCGGAAGATCCACGGATTGGACGACGCCGCGCGGCCGATCATGACCGCATCGCAGTTGGTATCGGCCACCATGCGGACGGCGTCTTCCGGCGAGTTGATGTCGCCGTTTCCAATGACCGGGATGCCTACGGCCGCTTTCACTTCGGCGATGCGCGTCCAATCGGCCTGGCCGCTATAGCCCTGCTCGCGTGTGCGGGGATGCAGCGCTACGGCCACCACTCCGCAATCTTCGGCCAGGCGCGCCAACCGTACCGCGACGAGTTCCCGATCGTTCCAGCCGGCGCGGAACTTGATGGTCAGCGGGATGGTGATGGCCGCCCGCACTTCGCGCAGCAGCCGCTCGACCAGCGGCAGGTCGCGCAGCAAGCCGGAGCCGCCGTTGCATTTTACGACCTTGTTGACGGGGCAGCCGAAATTGATATCCACCACGTCGAATCCCAGGTCCTGGCAGACGCGCGCGGCGTCGGCCATAACTGCCGGATCGGCGCCGAACAACTGCGCGGTGATGGGGCGCTCCACGGGATCGAAGGCCAGGTACTTCAGCAGCGTGCGGCTGGGCTTGCGCGCGCGCAACGAAGCGCTCACCCCGTGCGAACTGGTGAATTCGGTCATCAGCAGGCCGCATCCTCCCAGATTGCGGATGAAGCGGCGGAATACGGTATCGGTAACGCCAGCCATGGGCGCCAGCACGGTGGCGGGAGCCACGCGCACGGGACCGATTGCGAATTGGGTTGGGAAGCGGAACATCGCCTGGTATCCCTATTTTACCCGGCGGTACACTGGAAACGAAAGCGCGAGCCGGCCCGTCCGACTCAGTAAGGATACGCTCCCCAGATGAAACCGTTTCAAATTGGACTTCTCGTACTGGTTGGGGCGTTGGGTGGCGCCCTCATCATGAAGTTTACCCAGCGGCCGAAGCCGGCTCCGGTTCCGATCGCCCGCGCCGCGCCCGCGCCGGCACCGGTCCCGGTGGCACCCGCTCCGGCGGCACCGGCTCCCGAGTCGCCCAAGCCGGTCACGACGGCTCCGCCGGTGCGCATCTCAGAACCGGCCCGGCGGACGCATCCGGCAGCGACGACAGTCGCGCAGAACCTGCCGCCCGCGCAGGCGCCTGCTCCCCCTGTTCCGGCGCCGGTCCAGGAACCCTCCGCGCCCCCTGCTACGGCCGAACCCGTTCCCGCTCCCGTAGCCACGCCGGCTCCCGCTGTGGAATCGGAAGAGCCGCCCGCCCCACAGCCGGCTCCATCGGTCACGTTGCAAGGAGGCATGACGTTGCAGGTCCGCCTGGGCGAGAGCCTTTCGAGCGAACACAATCAGGCCGGCGACACATTCACCGCCACGCTGGATGCGCCTCTGTCCGCGGACGGATTCGTGATCGCGGAACGCGGCGCGCGCGTGGAAGGCCGCGTCGTCGAAGCTCAGAAATCCGGTCACGTGAAAGGCAAGGCCACGCTGGCGCTTGAACTGACCAATCTGAATACTTCCGACGGACAGCATGTGGCCATAAAGACCGAGACCCTCCGGAAGCAAGGCACCACCATGGCCACCGGAGACCAAGTGGGAGTGGTGGCCGCCGCGGCGGGCGTCGGCGCCATCATCGGGGCGATTGCCGGAGG
>PKYZ01000315.1 GCA_003132865.1 Bryobacterales bacterium | reverse complement strand
CGTGCTGGAACTTCGGGCTAGCAGCAGGTTGCAAATCTCCGTCGTCGCTTCGGGCCGGTACTGCAAGGATCCCGCCGTATTGATGAGCAGCGGCTCAAGATTGGTAACGGCCGATGGATTGGGAAACAGCACATCCGGATCCAGGAACCAACTCAGGAGATTGTCGTCGCGAATAACCTCTGCGCCCCCCACGTTTAGATGCGATTTCATCTGCGCCCAAACCTCGTTCTTGACCTCAAGAGCAGTGCACTGCATCGCCTCTTTGCCGTAGAGAATGCCCGGAGTTTCCCAGTCGGAGATGTCCACCGACAGAATTCCTCCGACGAGCCCGTCTCCATAGTTGGCAAGACGCCCCGGTGTCCAGAATTGCCGCTGGGAGACAGAGGTGAGTGCCCAGGGCGAGTCTGCGTAAAGCGTGTGACCGAAATCCAGCGGGACATCCTGAGCCAGGTAAAACTGAATTCCGTTCATCCATGCGGTACGCAGCTTTGTCAGATTGGCGAGTGATGGCGCCAACGTTTTCAGTTCCTGGTCCACCAGACCACTCATGACCTCGACGGGCATCGCCGCGATGTAGTAGTCCGCCTTGATCTCACGCGACTGCCCGTTCTGTTCTATCGAGACGCCGGTAATCCCGCTTGCATCCGCGCGAAAACTCCTGATGATCGCCCCGGTCTGCAAGTCCGCGCCTCTCTGCTGGAGATATTCCACCCACGCCGTCAGCCACACTTCGGTGGTAGGGCCATTGAGCAGCCGGTCGAAACCACCGGATGTCAACAAGCCAAAGAGAAGTTGCAAGAGGATATACCCGACCGTTCGCGTACTGCCTTCCTGGGCGCGCACTGCTACGAGGGAACGCGTCAGTCCCTTGCCTAACAGCGTCTGGAAGGCTGCGGAATGGGTGGCTGCGTCGATGAAAGTCCACCATGGAATCTGCTCGTATTCGGCGATTCGCCGTTCCGGACAACTTGTGAGCAAGGTGAAGAGACGATCGACGAAGAAAAGCACTTCGTTGTCGGCAACGCCGATTCCTCTGAAGACCTCTTTGAACGCGACGGCCCAATCCTCGATGTTCTGCGGCACCCGCGCCGTCAATATGAGCGCGGGACTTCCCGCGCGGGCCACCTCGATACGCGTGGCGTGTACAAGGTTATTGAAAACGCTCACGTTGCCTGGGAACGGTATTCGCATCATGGTGTCAGGCAGATGCCTGTAAAAAGCGGGGAAGAAGCGGAAACCGTGCTCGCCAGGAAGATCCTTGCGGCCGCCAGCGCCCGTACCTGGGACAGACAAACTGCGCGCCTTCCCTCCAAAAACATTCTTCGCTTCGTAAACGGAAACCCGGAATCCGCGCTCGATCAACTCGTGCGCGGCGCTCAGGCCAGCAACGCCGCCACCCAATACGGCCACATGAATGGACATATCATCAAACCTTACTACAGTGGATTGTCTTGCGGATACCCTAACAACCCACTGGGCTGGTTTGTCGGCAAACCGCTCGGATGTTGCCGCGACCCTGAAACCCCCAAATACGGCGTTCGAGGAAATCTGGATGTCGCCGGCATTGCCCGCTGCACGCTCCCCCGAATCGGACTTCTGGCGCGCAAGCATCTTGACCCCGCGGTGGCGCCATCCGTGACGTTTGACGCTATTTATAGTCCAATAGAATCATGAACTGGGTCATCGCATCGCTCTTCCTTGCCCCTTGCGCCTTCGCAGGAGATCCTGAATGGCCTGGTTTTCGCGGCCCCTCCTCCAACCCCTCCGCCCTCAACTCCAATCTGCCCGACAAATGGTCGAAAACGTCGAACATCGAATGGACCGCGACCCTCCCTGGCCTGGGCTGGTCTTCTCCGAATCGTCGCCAGCAGGAACATCTTCGTTACAACCGTCACAACCGACGGCAAGGCGAAACAGCCGCAAGTCGGCACCGACTATTCCAACGATTACGTTGCCGAACTCATGAAGCAGGGTCTCAAAGACAAGGAGCTTCTGGACCGCCTGAACGCGCGCGATTTCGAATTCCCTGACGAAGTCTTCCTCCATTACTTCCTCTATTCCATCGATCTCGACTCCGGCAAGATCAACTGGAGGCGCGAATTCCATTCAGGCCACCCTCCAGGGGGCCGTCACCGCAAGAACAGCTTCTGCTCGGAAACCCCTGTCACCGACGGCCAGCGTGTTTACGTCTACATTAATAACGTTGGACTTTTCGCCTATGATCTCGACGGCAACAAAGTCTGGAACACCCCGCTCGAAAGCTTTCCGACCATCCTCGATTTCGGTACGGCCTCTTCACCCACTCTTGTCAATGGCCTCGTTATCGTCGTCAACGACAACGAGAAACAGCAGTTCATCGCGGCGTTCGAGACAAATACCGGCAAGCAAGTCTGATGCACAAATCGCTCTATTCACGTTCAAGGCTCCGATCGCCAGACCGGCTGGTCGAGTCCCTACATCTGGAAGAACTCCGAGCGCAGCGAAATTGTCACCATTGGCCCTGGCCTCGCCATTAGTTACGACCTCAAAGGCAAAGAACTGTGGCGTCTCGGCTGGATGTCCGCCATGCCAATCCCGAGTCCTTTCGCCTACGGCGGCCTGTTGTACCTCAACGGTGGGACTGCTAAAGCCCTGGCCGCGATCAAACCAGGGGCGCACGGCGACCTCACCACGCCAGACGGCGCCAAGCTGAACGAGTTTGTCGCTTGGATTCAGCCCAAAGCCGGAACTTATCTGCCAACCGAACTGGCCTATCGCGGAGGGCTCTACGTCCTCACCCACAACGGCATCCTCACGCGATTTGACGCTAGCACTGGCGTGCAAACTTACAAGGCGCGCATCGGCGAAGGCGGCGATTTCACCTCATCGCCCTGGGGCTACAACGACAAGAGTTTTTGTCTGAACGAAGAAGGCCGAACGTTCGTGATCCGCGCTGGCGATAAATACGAATTGCTCGATTCCAACGACCTCGGCGAGATGGCGCTGGCCACCCCAGCCCTCATTGACGATTCGCCTGATCCTGCGCACCGAGAATCACCTCTACTCCATCCGCAACACACCCAGCAGCAGGCGCCGTTAAAGGACCGAATTCAGGGAGCGGTTTGGACAGAATCGCTTTTCATTCCATACACCCTCCGGACCCCAATGTGCCGAAAGCACTCCAGAGCACACGAATCGAAGAGTCCTGGCGCCCTAATGCACGGCGCGCCTCGATCTGGACGCAAAGCGCCGGCCACGGTTCAAATATGGCGATTCCGAGACCAAACCGGGAACTCCCCGCAGGCCGTCTCGGCGAAGGTTGCCCGGTAGTTGCCGCCTACAACCACCGAAATGGTGTCTCCCGGCTTCGCGTGCCTTCCAGCAACGACAACGGCGGACGAGGGCGCGCGGATCGCAATCTGGTGGATCGATATCTCAATCGTCGGTGCGCTAAACGTGTGCCAGTGCGCGGCAGGCAACCGAGCATCATGTCCCACAGCTCGCCGGAATAGGTCCCGAGATACGGCGATCTGGGACATTACTCTTGACATGTCCGCTGCACGTCTACTGGATACGGATCGCGCAACCACGGCCTATAGAAGTTGCGCAGAATGCCCTCCGGGTCAGTGTCCCCCCGGCCGCACCAGCGTGACCATGGTGTGGACCGTCGGCGATGCCGATTGGATAAGCCTCACACAGGCGCTGTGAGACTCCCTCGGTTCGCGCGAGGCATCTGTTAGGAAGTTATTGCCACATACCGCTGGTTATTAGTCGCCACCTAACTAAGCGCGCTGCGCCACGGGCGCAAATCCCTCCAGTTAGTCGCCCCAGGGGCCTAGGTAGGTTGGACCGTAGATGGCGGCGCGGATGTCATGATGTAGCGTTCCGTCGAAGGGCATTTTCTGGGTGAAGAACACGGCGGCCATGTGATTCGCCGGATCTACCCAGAAGAGGGTGGAGGCGGCGCCGTCCCAGAAGAATTCGCCTACTGCGCCGCGGTTTTCTTCGGGCTTCTGCGACTGGGACACGCGCACGGCGAAATCGAGACCAAAGCCTACGGAGCCTTTAGTAGGGAGGAAGAGGCGCTCGGTGATGCGCGGGTCCAACTGGTCGGTGGACATCAATTTGACGGTGGATGGCTTGAGAATGCGGGCGCCATCGAGCTCGCCGGCGTTGAGCAGCATGCGCGCCAGGTGCATATAGTCATCGACGGTGGAAGCCAGGCCGAAGCCGCCGCCAGTGAGGCGGTTGTCGTGGAAGTTGAGGCGGCGGGTGTTGGCGTCGGCATCGCGCACCAGCTTGCCTTCCGACTTGCGGTACATGGCGGCCAGGCGCGGCAGGCGCTCGTCAGGCTGGCGCCAGGCGGTCTCGCGCATACCGAGCGGCTCTAATACGTGCTGGCGGACATAGTCGGCGAACTTCTGGCCGGATAGTGCCTCGACCAGCAGCGCCTGGACGTCCACGGCGATGCTGTAGCTCCAGCGCGCGCCGGGGTCGAAGAGGAGCGGCACCTTGGCCAGGCGATGGCCCATCTCGACCAAGTCGATATTCAGCGACATGGGATCGGCTTTCACGTAGGCATCGTGCGCGGGCGTGTCGCCCGGCCCATAGGCGAAGCCGGCGGTGTGGCGCATGATGTCGCGCACCGCGATGGGACGCGCGGGCGCGCGATAGATGGGCGCTCCGGCGGAATCCTTGCCGGCGTAAACCTGGATGGCCTCGAACTCCGGTAAATAGCGGTACAGCGGGTCATCGAGGCCGAACTTGCCCTGCTCCCACAATTGCATGAGCGCGACGCCGGTGACCGGCTTGGTCATGGAATAGATTTGGGCGATGGTGTCGCGCGACATCTTGCGGCCTCCCTCGCGGTCGGCAAAGCCTGCGGAGCCGAAATAGGCTTCGCGGCCATCTTTCCAGATGAGCACGGACGCGCCGGCGGTGCGGCCGTCGTCCACCATGGCGGATAGCGCGGCGGCGATGCGCTGGGGATCCAGGTCCAGGGGCTCGGCCGGCATGCTGTGGGACGACCCGTTTTGCGCCAGGGCCGGGAGGGCTGGCGCGACGAGCGCGGGTGGCAGCAGTTGTAATATGTTGCGCCGGGTAAAGCGGGCAGTGGGCATCTTCATGGTGACTATCGTATCCTACGCCGCGCCAGCCTGAAATAATCGGGCGTGCCGCTCGTCTGGGCTGTAATGATCTCCGAGAGCGTTGTACGCGACCTGAGCCACGGACTGCGGCTGCTGGCCCGCAGTCCCGCGTCTACCCTGTTGACGGTAGTCGCGCTGGCGGCCGGCATCGGGATCAATACGGCGGTCTACACAGGTTACAAGGCGATGGTGGCGCGGCCGCTGGACGCGCACGACCCGTCGACCATGGTGAACCTGGCGCTGAAGCGCGGGCCCGGCAGCGCGCAGTGGTCATTCAGCTATCCGGACTATGAAATGCTGCGCGACGCCATGCACTCGCTCAGCGGACTGGTCGCCTACCGGCCCGCTCAACTGACGATTTCCGCGCGCGCCCTCGGACACGGGGCCACGCCATCAATTCCTGCGGGCGGAACCATGCTGGGGCGGCTGGCGCTGCTACAGAACAACAGCACCGGCTCGGCCGAGTTCGCCAGCGTGTTCGTAGTGTCCGCGAATTATTTCCGGGTGCTAGGCGTGGGGCTGGTGCGCGGGCGCGATTTCGAATCGTACCGGCATGAGGAGTTCCTCAAGAACCCGGTGGTCCTGATCAGTGAGAACTATTGGCAGAAGCGCTTCGGCGGCGCCCCGGCGGTGGTGGGGCGAACGGTTTTTCTGAACAGCGTGGGCGTGGTGATCGCTGGAATTACGCCGCATGACTTCTGCGGGACGTCGGTAGGCGCGCCGGCCTTCTGGGCGCCGGTGGATATCGAGCCGCTGCTGCACGCCGACGAACAGTTTCTGCGCGATCGCGAGGCGCAGCGATACCGGCTCTTTGGGCGGCTGGCGCCGCACGCTAGCATCGCGCAGGCGCAAGCGGAACTGAGCGCCGCGCTCGACGGACTGCGCGCGCTGCACGATCCGCGGTCGGATGCGGCGAAGCCCGCCACGGCGCTGGTCTGGCGCGGCTCGCCGTTTCCGCTGCCGCTGGGCGAGTACCGCGGGCTGACGCTCTCCATCGCGCTGATTATGGCGGCGGCCGGGCTGGTCCTGATGGTGGCATGCGCCAACGTGGCCAGCCTGCAACTGGCGCGCATGCGGGCGCGGGACGACGAACTGCGCATCCGGCTGTCGCTGGGCGCGAACCGGCTGCGGATCGTGCGGCAACTGGTGACGGAATCCGCGGTGGTGGGCCTGATGTCCGGCGGGCTGGCGCTGCTGTTCACGTGGGTGCTGCTGAAGCAGACTGCGGTGGCTGCGGCCAACCTGATCCCCGGCGAATACGGAGGCCTGGTATTCGATGTGGCGCCCGACCTGGCGATCTTCGCGTATGTGTGCGCCGTGTCGCTGATCGCAGGGATGATCTCCGGGCTGGCGCCGGCCATGGAGAGTTCGCGGGCAGCGCTCAAGCCGGCATCGTCCGGCAGCACGGCGACGGCCGGCACGCGCCGCCTGCAGGATATCCTCATCGCGGCGCAGGTCACGCTGTCGCTGGTGCTCATGGTGGCGGCGGCCATGGCCATTCGCAGCTCGATCCGGGCGGTGGCCATCGACACGGGTTATGAGACCCGGCAGGTGCTGGCGCTCCATGTCGAGTTTCCGGATAGCCTGAAATACACGGCGGGCCGCAAGCGCACTCTGGTGGATGAACTGCGCGCCCGGTTGGCGCGGCTCCCAGGGGTGGTGGCGATGACCAACGCGCGCCTCCCGGCGGATATTGAATCGCGCACGGCGGCCGCCACGTTGGAGCGCGCGGATTCTTCGCGGCTAGGCCGGCAGGCGATTCTGCACTACACCTACGTGCAGCCGAACTACTTTGAGACGCTGGGAATCCCCTTGATGCTGGGCAGCGGATTCACGGCTCGGGCCGAGCGCACGGTGGTGGTGAGCGAGTCGACGGCGCGCGAATTGTGGGGCAGCCAGAATCCGATCGGCCGCAGTGTGCGGCTGGGCGCGACCGACGAACTGCCGCGGCGCGCGAACGAATTGGTTGCCGATGGACTCTCCTACCAGGTGGTGGGCGTGGCGCGGGATACGCGCACGACCGATTTCAGCGCGACCGTATCCAAGCGCATCTACCTGCAGTTGCCCGACGATCGCGCGGCCACTTATCCCATCCTGGTGCGGATTCGCAACACGCCGGCGGCGGACACGATCCGGCTGATCGAGCCGTTGCTGACCGCGGTGGATCCGAATCTGGTGGCAAACTGCGCCACGCTGGAGAACCTGCTGCAGCAGACGGCGGCGTTCATCGTGGCCATGCTGGCGGCTTTGGTTTCTTCGGCGGTGGGGTTGCTGGGGCTGGTGCTGGCGATCATGGGAATCTACGGCACGGTGAGCTATATCGTGGTGCTGCGCACGCGCGAAGTGGGGATTCGGATGGCGATCGGCGCCCAGGTCGGCGACGTGCTGTGGGCGATTCTGCGCGAGTGTGGGCGTCCGCTGGTGGCGGGCCTGGCGTTAGGCAGTCTACTGGCAGCCGGGCTGGCGCATTTCGCGCGCGGACTTTTGTTCGGGCTGGATGGAATCGACGTGGAGTCGCAGGCGCTGGTGGCATTGACGCTGCTGGCCATCGGACTGATCGCTTCGTATCCGCCGGCGCTGCGCGCCACACGAGTCGACCCGTTGGTGGCGCTGCGGCATCAATGAAGGCGCGCGGGCGCCATGTAAGATTGGAGTGTGCCGCTGCCTGAGCCCTCCGAACCTGTCCGCGCCGTCGCCCGCGGTCTTCGTCCGCGCACACTTCCGCCCGGCGCGTCCGCCCGCGTTGCGTGCGGCAGCGCGTGGCGCGCACCAGGTTGCGCGAGGCGCGGTCAGTAGGCGTGCTGTGCGTCGTGGCCGTGGACTGTCGGATCGGCGGTCGCGGGCACGACCAGGCGGCCCGAAGCGGCGCCCGCCGCGCCTGTTCGACGCCCCGGCCTTACGTCCCTGTTCTTTGCAGCCCATGCGGAGATCAATCGGTCAGACGCGGGCCTTTCGGTCTCGTGGCGGATGTCGGCTTCGAGGCTCTGCGGTCGTTTCCGCCAATTGAAGTTGGCCTTTCCTCATCAAAAATGGCTATGGCCCGCTAACTGAAGCCTTCCTTGGTCGTCATACTGGAGAATCAATCGTTCTTGGAAGAGTTGTCGCTGAGGCATTCCCCGGCGATCAAGAAAACAACCTGCAGCCCTGTCTGAATCTGGCGCTTCGGCGTGAGAGCAAATGTGAAATGACCTTGATACAGGATGTGCGCTTTGCGCTGCGGCAGTTAAGGAAGACACCGGGGTTTACGGCGACGGCCATAGTGACACTGGCGCTGGGGATCGGTGCGAATGCGGCGATTTTCACGCTCATGAATGCAGTGCTGATGAAGAACCTGCCGGTAACCGATCCGAAGACGCTGGTGCGGATTGGAGACAACAACGACTGTTGCGTGAGCACTGGCGCGCAGGACAATGGCGATTACACATTCTTTCCGACCGAAACATGGCTGCTCTTAAAGAAAAGCGCACCGGAATTCGAGGAACTGGCGGCGATGCAGGCGGGCTTTGGTTACCGGCCAATCATCGCCCGGCGCGAGGGGGACCATGCCGGTGCGCGTTCGGTGATGGGTGAGTTCGTGTCCGGAAACTATTTCCGAACGTTTGGCCTGCGCGCACACGCAGGGCGACTGCTGGGCGACGCCGATGACGTTGCGGGCGCGCCCAAGACGGCCGTGATGAGTTACGGGGCCTGGCAGCGCGACTATGCCGGCGAAGCCTCGGTGGTGGGCAGCACGTTCTGGGTCAATACAAAAGCGGTGACCATCGTCGGAATCGCTCCGGCAGGGTTCTATGGCGACCGTTTGTCGAGCACGCCGCCGGAATTCTTTCTGCCCATCGAAGCCATGCCGGTACTGGCGAATGCTCCCTACGTGCATGATCCCAATGCAAGATGGCTGTATCTGGTCGGACGCGTGAAACCCGGTGTGTCCATGACGGCCCTGCGCGAAAAGCTGAGCGCGCTGGTGAAGCACTCGTTTGCAGGAACCCAGACTTTTTCCTCCGGCAAAGGCAAGACTCTGCTGGCGAAAGTCCATGTGGTGCTGACACCGGGTGGCTCCGGCATCCAGGCATTGCAAGAAGCATATGCTTCCAATCTGCGGCTCCTGATGATCATATCCGGCCTGGTCCTGCTGATTGCGTGCGCGAATATTGCGAACCTGCTGCTGGCGCGCGGGATGGGACGCAAGGCGGAGCTATCCCTCAGGACCGCACTCGGGGCGAGAAGAGGGCGGATCATCCGGCAACTGCTGACCGAAAGCGTGTTGCTGGCGGGGCTGAGCGGGATAGCAGGGCTGGCCGTCGCCTACGCTGGAACGCGCATGCTTCTAGCGCTGGCGTTCTCCGACGCGTCGCGCCTGCCCATTCAAGCGAGCCCGTCGCTTCTCGTGCTGGCCTTCGCCTGCGGCCTGTCGCTGCTTACCGGCATCCTCTTTGGTCTGGCGCCGGCGTGGATTGCCGCGCAGGCTGAGCCCGCGGATGCTCTGCGGACCGGCACACGGACGACGGGGTCGGGCGCCACCTTACTGCAGCGCGGACTCGTCGTGCTGCAGGCGGCCATGTCGCTGATGCTGCTGGCAGGAGCGGGGCTATTCTCGCAGAGCCTGAATAATATTCAGCATACCAACCTGCGGCTCGATGCCAGGAACCGGTATATCGCTCATATCAACCCTCAGGCGGCGGGCTATGCGGCAACGCAACTGGAAGCTCTGTACCGGACAATTGAGCAGCGATTTCATGAACTGCCGGGGGTGAAGAAGGTCGGCATCAGCTTATATACCCCGATGGAAGACAACAACTGGGGCACCGGCGTACAGGTGCAGGGGCAGCCGAGTATGGATGTCGGCGCATCCATCGTCAAGGTCAACGCCGAATACTTCGATTCCGTGGGAACGCACGTCGTGATGGGACGCGGGATCAGCGATAAGGACACGTCGACCGCCCCCTCGGTGGCGGTGGTGAACCAGGAGTTTGTCAAGAAGTTGTTTAACGGCGAAAACCCGATCGGACGGCATTTCGGCACGGGCCCGGAATCATCCGGAGACTACGAGATCGTAGGCATCGTGGAAGATACGACGTATACCAGCGTGCGTTGGAAAGAGCATCGCATGTACTTTTTGCCGATGATGCAGCGGCCGGCGAGCGCGAAAGGTCCCATCGAGAAAGACGAATCGCTGTATGCCGGTGCGATGGTACTGGAAACCGAGAGACCCATCAGCCAAATGGCGGCGCTCACGCAGCGAACACTGGCGACCATCAATCCGTACCTGACGGTCGTGAACTTCCAGACCTTTGATCAGCAGATCGCAGACCGGTTTACCGAGGAACGGATGGTGGCGCGGCTCACGGCATTATTCGGCGCCCTCGCTCTCCTGCTCGCGTCCGTCGGGCTCTACGGTGTGACGGCCTACGGCGTGGCGCGGCGGTCGAGCGAGATCGGGATTCGCATGGCCCTCGGCGCAAACCGCGGCGGGGTGATCGCGATGGTGATGCGCGGCGCCATGCTCCAGACCGCGCTGGGCCTGCTGATCGGCATTCCCGCGTCGCTGCTCTGCGTGCGGTTCGTCGCGTCGCAGCTCTATGACGTTAAGGGTATGGATTACGGCGTGTTGGTAACATCGATTCTGACGCTGGCCCTGGCCGCATCTGTGGCCGGCCTGATTCCGGCGCAACGCGCGGCCTCGACTGATCCCGCGCAGGCGTTGAGGGCCGAGTAAAACTGAGCCGAATTGAAAATACCTCAATCAAGGCTCGGCTACACGAACGCAGCCACGAAGTATTGGAGTGTGTTGCGATGTGACGGCGTGTTTTTTGAGGCATCGGACACGGCTCCTTGCGACGCGGCGCGAAGAGTTGTCAGACAGTCGAGCTTTCTACCACGGCCCTTAATTACTAATATCGCTAGCTATCGCGCAGCCTGAATGTCCGCGCGGTGATATCGGTTAAACTGTGGTCGCACCGACACACACTTTCATCCTTCGTTGTGGTCCGAAGGACCATGAGCTACTCATAGCGCAAAGCAATTATGGGATCCGTGCGCATGGCGCGTCTGGCGGGAATGTAACACGCCGCAGTGGCCCCAGCGTCAGGAGGAGAGCGACGCCGGCGAAAGTCAGGGGGTCTACGGCGCTGACGCCAAAAAGCAGGCTGCGCATGAGTTGTGTCAGCGTCAGCGCCGCGAACACGCCAACTCCGACGCCAATGGTGATCAGGCGCGCTCCCTCCCCTAACACCAGGCGCACCACGTCGCCCGGTTGCGCGCCCAGAGCCATCCGAATGCCTAACTCGCGTGTGCGCTGCGAAACCGAATAAGAAATCAGGCCATACAGCCCGACCATCGCCAGAATCAGCGCCAGCCCGGCGAAGCTTCCGATCAGAAAGGACGGGTAGCGGCGGAGAAACACGGAGGGCGACTGAGCGATGATCTGGTCCATGGTAATGGGAAGGATCGTAATCAGTTCTGGATCGGCATTCCGTAAGGCGGCGCGGGCGGCGCCGATCGCGCGGCCTGGATCTCCCGCCGTGCGCACCATGTAAGTGATAAACCGGCCTGCGTCCTGGCGGAACGGCGCGAAAAGCATGGGTTCACCGGCGCTGTCCAGACCGGCTTCCGCGATATCCCCCACCACGCCGGCCATTTGGCGGTAGGGTTCCGTGGGTGAATATGTGAATTTAATGCGTTTTCCGATGGGATCCTCACCCGGAAGATTTCGTTTCACCCAGGCCTGGTTGACGATGACGCGCATGGGCCCGGCCGGGGTATCGTCGGCATCGTTAAAGAAGCGGCCCGCCACCAGTGGAATTCCCATCATGGAAAAGTATCCGGCGGAAACATCGCGGATATCGCATTCGTTCTCCTGTCCCGTGGCCGTGGGATGGCCTTCAATCGCGAAACGGATCGTATTGCCGCCGCCCGTGAGCGGAACCACGCTGGTGGAAGCGACTCCCACGAAGCCCGGCAGGACGCGCATGCGATCCATGAAATCCCGGTCGAAGCGGACGATGTCGGGATCCTTGGGATAGCGAACCGGCGGCAGAAATACCGAGAACGTGAGCAGCCGACGAGTGTCGAAGCCGGGATTGTGGTCGAGGAGCGCCGTGAGGCTCTTCAGCATCAAGCCGGCGCCCACCAGGAGCACGAGCGAGAAGGCGATTTCCGCGATCACGAGCGCATGGCGCAGCCGCGTGCGAACTCCCCCCGAGGTCCCCCGGCTTTCGTCCTTGAGCGTCGTTCCCACATGGCGGTTGAAGACCTCGAAGGCGGGCGCCAGGCCGAATGCAACTCCGGTCAAGATCATGGTGGCGAACAGAAAGGCCAGCACCATGGGATCCGCGTGGGCGTCGCGGAGGAATGGCATCGAATCGAGCACCGCCTGTGGTATCGCGGCGATGAGCAGCCGCGTTCCGAACTGCGCGATCGACAGACCCAGCGCGGCGCCGCCAGACGCGATGATCAGGCTTTCGGCCAGGAGTTGCGAAGCTAACCGGCCGCGGCCCGCACCCAGGGCGATGCGCACGGCGAATTCCTTCCTGCGGCGCGTCGCGCGAGCCATCAGTAGATTCGCGACATTGGCGCAGGCAATCAGCAGCACAAATGCCACAGCGCCGAAAAGCACCAGAAGCAGGGGCCCGATCTGTCCGACGATGCGATCGCGCAGCGGAGCCGTGGCCATGCGGACCGCGCCGTTCTGGGCAGGGTACGCGGCGGCCAGCCGCGCAGTGATCAGGTTCATCTCCGCCCGGGCTTGCGCGGGAGTTGCGCCGCGGGCCAACCGTCCGATGACGCTCAGCCAGCGCAGGCTGCGCCTGGTGACCAGATCTCTAGTGATATGCAGGGGTACCCAGAGCTGAGCGTTCCCTCGCGGCGCGAATTCAAACCCCGCCGGAAGAACACCGACGATAGTGACGTTATTGGAGTCCAGTTGGATGGAGCGGCCGACGACCCGCGGATCTCCGCCGAACCGGCTTCTCCAGTAACTATGCGTGAGGATGGCGGCAAGGGGACCGGCCGCGACGTCTTCGCCGGCCCGGAAATCGCGTCCGAGGAACGGTTTGACGCCCAGCGTGGAGGAAAAATTGGTGGTGGCCTGGACGGCGCTGACGGTTTCCGGTTCACCAGCGCCGCGCAAGGTGAAACCATCGCCTGTGAAACCGGCCAGCGATTCAAAGGCCTTCGACTGTTTCCGCCAGTCGAGGTAATCCGGGTAAGAGGCGTTCCAGGACTCCGGGCTTAGCGCCTGGGACAATTCTTCCTCGCCTCGCACTTCGCCGACGGTGATGAGGCGGTCCGGTTGGGCATACGGCAACGGGCGGAGCAAGGCGGCGCGCACCACCGAAAAGATAGCCGTGTTCGCTCCGATCCCCAGGGCCAGGGTGAGAATGGCGACCGCCGTAAAGGCCCGAGCCTGGCGTTGGGTGCGGAGACCGAAACGCAGGTCCTGCACGAAATTCTCGATAAGTTTTACACGGCGCATGTCTCGACATTCCTCCTGATACTGGGTAAGGCCTCCGACCGCTCGCAACGCAGCCCTACAGGCTTCGCCGGGCGCCATGCCGGAGACCAGGTTCTCTTCGATCTGCCGTTCGATATGAAAGCGAAGTCCGGCGTCAAGCTCGCATTCCACGGCGCTGCGGTGGAACAGTGAGCGGAGTCGGAGACGGACTTTGCGGAGGGCTCGCACCTTAAACCTCTTGCACCACCAGGTTGATCGCGGCCGAGAGCCGGCTCCAGGTTGCCAGTTCCTTCTTCATTTGGGCGCGCCCGGCGCCGGTGAGGGAGTAGAACTTCGCCATTCGGCCAGTCTCGGTTGACCGCCGCTCAGCTTTGATCAGCCCTGCTGCTCCAAGCGGTGCAGGGCCGGGTAGAGCGAACCCTGCTGCACCTGGAGGGCCTCTCGTGAAACCTGCTGGATGCGCTTGGCGATCGCCCAGCCGTGCTTGGGTTCGAGCGAGATCGTCTTAAGGATCAGCAGGTCCAGGGTCCCTTGGACCAGATCGGTGGGTTTGGCCATATGCCTCGATTGTGCACAATTGTAGACGATCATGGTATCGATTTGGTTAGCTTGTTTCCTGAGCAGTGGCGACTGCTCCCCTGCCCTCTCCGCCACTGCCCCGCGCGCCTGCGTGGGCATCAATCCCTGGGAACATTGACACTGTACCGTCAAATGTTGCGGCGGCACGTTATCGCGAGTTATCGGTAGCCATCGCGCGGGCCGCGAGCGCAACGCAGGACAGCAGCGCGAGGCAAAGGAACGATGCCGGTGCTGACTGTTTCACGGTTTCACCAACTCTATCGTTGCCAGGTAAATGTTAGCCCCCGTCGTAGCTGCCGAAGAATAATAGCTAAGCTGAAAGTAATTGTTTCCGGTCGTAGTCAACCCAGTGACCTGGTTTGGGCTGCCAATGACCATCGCAGTGTTCGTCAATCCACTGGCGCCGGTCTGCCAATAGGCGTATTGAGCCTGTGATACTGTCGTGGATTGGAAAGTCACAATCATATCCACGGCGAAGGGTATAGCGCTCGCTCCGGTGGTGGAGGTTAGGGTCGGGAAATACAAAGCCGTATCGCTGGAACTGTCCGCGCTGCCGTAGCGGATGTAGAAGTGGCTCGTGTTCGATGCCACAGTAGAAGAGCATGTACCGAAAGCCCTAATGCGATAAGTGGTGCCCGCTTGAATCGTCCCGCCAGGGATTAAATAAGA
>PKYZ01000790.1 GCA_003132865.1 Bryobacterales bacterium | reverse complement strand
GGAATTGGCCAATCTCCAGAGCGGGTCTCCAGACCCGCTAGCTTAGCCCGATGAAATGGGCTAACATAGGATCATGCCGAAAGTCGTGAACATGCACGATGCGAAGAGCAGTCTTTCCCGGCTGGCGAAGCGGGCCGCGGCCGGCGAGGACATTGTCATTGCCCGCAACGGCAAACCCGTGGCGCTGCTTACTCGTGTGCCAGCCCGCCGCCGCTCGACCCCACTGGGAGCGCTTAAGGGAAAGATTCACATGGCCGAAGACTTTGACGCCATCCTTCCGGAATTTGAACCCTACGTGTGACTCAGTCAATCCTGCTCGACACAAATGCGTTGCTTTGGATTCTCGGCAATGATCCGAAACTCTCAAAGCGGGTGCATGCCGCGGTGCTCTCCCCGTGGTCGGACATTCGTGTCAGTGTGGTGAGCGCCTGGGAAATCGTGCTCAAATTCCAGGCCGGAAAGCTCTCCTTCGACGTCCCCATCGAGAGAGTGCTCTCCGAGGCCTTCAACGCGTGGCCGGTGCTGATGGTACGGCCGGAGCATATCACCGAGATCCTCGAACTGCCCCCGATCCACCGCGATCCCTTCGACCGGCTCCTGATTGCGCAGGCTCGGACGGAAGGTCTGATGCTCGCCACCTCTGACAGCCGAATCCGCGAGTACGAAGTCCCAACGATCTGGTAGAAGCGTCCGACGGCACAACTGCTTCCCTCCAGGCGCGTTATACTGCGGTCGAATGCGTATTCTTTTTCTTCCGCTGCTCGCCGCCGCCGCGCTGCTGATCTCCTGCGACGGCGAACCGAAGCCGTCCGCGCCGGAACCCGCCAAACCAGCCGCGGTCAGCAAGCCCACGGATGAATCGCGCCGTTTCCCCTTGCTTAACCGCGTGGACACGCAGGTCGTGGACAACCAACTCCTGGGCAAGTCATTCATGCCGGGCGGCACGCTGGCGCGTTACAGGCACGGCAAAATCGAATACAGTATGTTCGTCGCCAAGCTACCCACTCCGCAGGACGCCGCGTTCCTCCTGCTCGACTGGAACAAGGCGCTGGCCGGCGCGAAGCTGATCCCGTCGTTCGGCGGCTACTTCGGCCAGGACGCGGGACACCCCGTCTTCGTGTTCGCCAAAGGCGCCTGGATCGCGGGCGTCGCCGGCCTCCTCGAGAAGGATGCGGACCTGGCCGCGCGCACTCTGGCCGCGCATCTGGATTAGGATACCGAGCCGCGACCGTGAGGGAGCGGACAAGAAAGGAAAATCGTGCCAACCAAACACCTGATGGATTTGACCGGACGCGTGGCCGTAGTTATCGGCGGCACCTCCGGCCTCGGCCGCAAACTGGCCGCCGGACTGGCCGCCGCGGGCGCCGATGTGGTGCCCACTGGACGCCGCGAACCGCTGATCGAAGAGGCCTGCCTGGAGATCGAATGCGCCGGCCGCAAGACTCTGCGCCAGGCCTGCGATGCAGGCTCCCGCGAGTCGATCGACCGCTTTCGCGACGCCGTGCTGGCCGCGTTCGGCCGCGTCGATGTGCTGCTGAACGCCGCCGGACAGACCCAGCGGAAGCCCACCGCGGACGTCACCGAAGCCGAATGGAATGGCATCATGGACGTGAATCTGACGGGCATGCTGCGCGCTTGCCAGTCGTTCTACCGGCCGCTGGCGGCCAACCGCTGCGGGCGAATCGTCAACATAGCCTCTCTGACTTCTTTCGTGGGCTTCCTGGAAGTGACGGCCTATGCCGCGTCGAAGGCCGCGGTGCTGGCGCTCACGCGCAACCTGGCCGTGGAGTGGGCGCGCGACGGCATCAACGTCAACGCCATCGCGCCGGGCGTCTTCCGCACCGACCTGAACGCGCAGCTTCTCGACGGCACCGAGCGTGGCCGCGAGCTGAAACTGCGCACGCCGATGGGGCGATTCGGACAACCGGAAGAACTGATCGGTGCGGCTGTGCTGCTGGCGTCCGATGCGGCTAGTTTTATCACGGGGCAGTGCATCGCGGTGGATGGGGGATTTTTGGCGTCGGGGGTGAATCAGTAATGCTTCAGTGTTCGTCCGGGCCACTGTCCGGATGAGATGAGGAACGGCCCTTCGGTCAGAGCACGCGAAGCGACACGCCATCCTGTTTCAAAGGGGCAGGCATCGCGTCATATGTCTGTCCGTTCAGCTTTCGCCCTGTGCGCTTTTTCTGAACTCCTCCCCACTGCTTGAAGAAGAAAGGCACTCTCGACCTCTGACACTGTCCACGAATATCGTCTACCCATTCTCTTTGCATGGGCCTGGCGCCGGGGCCCGATTCTCCGCCCACAATGACCCAGTCAATGCCGTTAAGGCAGATTTCTCCGAGGTCCTCGATGAGCGGTTCCAACGACAGAAATTTGATCGTCGCCCCCGTCCTCCGAAGGTGGTCGATTCTGGTCTTGTAGAGGGCGCTCTCAACACTGACGCCCATCCAAAGATTGGACGGCCAAGGGAGTCGCTCTGACATCGCCAGCAGGCGGCCGGATCTCTTCGTCAGTACCTGAAATTGATGCCAATGGGCCTTGCCCATGGTGGCGAACACTTTCTGGATATACTCTTCCGGGACGTCGTGGTGAAAGAGGTCGCTCATGGAGTTCACGAAGATGCGTTGCGGCTTCTTCCAGTGCAGCGGCAGTTCCAGGGTGTCGGGGTGTAGGGTGAGCTTGAATCCGTTCTGGTATTCTGTTTGCCCCATGGCTTTCAATCGATACGACATTCTCTCCGCGTAGCAGTTCTCGCACCCAGGACTAATTGCATCGCACCCAGTGGACGGATTCCATGTAGACCCGGTCCATTCAATCGCTGATTTAGCGGCCATTCAGTTCCCCTCCTTTAGATCTGGAAATGTTATGCGCGTTGACCCCGGCAGCGTTCGTCGTTCTCCACCCGGCTGAAACCGCCTCTGCTCGGCGGATGGCTCCAAGGCGACGCCGCGCTCTTCTTCCAGCTCCAGCAAAGCATTTCGATACGCAGTGTCCGTAAACGTCGTGTGTGGACCCTCCGCCACGATCAGTTCATCGAACGTCAGTGTGCGTCCAGCGAAGGTCTGGAGTAGCCGTTGTCGTACTTCATCGAGCGGACTGAAGAGCAGGGCCGACGCGCCAGCGTCGCGCGGATCATAGTCGAGCGATCCCACGCCGTCGCATTGGTCAGAACTTGCCTTGGTATAGATCCGTTTCATCTTGTTCAGCGCCCGAACCTCCTTCGTAGCATACACGAGGTGATGGCTGGCGCCACCACCTTCCCGCGTTCGAAAGCCGAACTCTAGCGAGTGCGCCCTGACCTCCTTCAAGGCGTCCTCCACGGCGCTCAAGATGATTTGTTCCCGCTCCTGAGCGTTGCGTACCGAACGGACTGCTGCGCGGATGCGCTCCGCTCGGGCTGCTTCGAAGAAAGCGTTAACAGAATCGTTCATCACCTCGTAGCCGAGTTTCATGTTCACGCGGTTGTAGTTGAATAGGAAGACACAATCATTGCCGAAAGGTTTCAGGGCAGACGCGATCAAGTGGAGCGATAGGCCCTTATAGCCGCACGGATCTGCAAAAATGAACTTGGCGTACGCATGCCGGAGAGCTTCGGCGAGAACTCTTCAGAAATAAGGGAAGACGTGATTCTTGGCCTGTGGGCCAGCGTAGTGATGCCTGGTACGGCGGCGACGTTGGCTTGCAGCTTCTCATAGTTCTTGGCGTCGCCTTCGTTGAACCAGAGCTTCACAAACGCCCGGAGGCGCGCGTCCGCCGCTACTTTGTTTGCATATGAGAATGGGTATGGATTCTTCACCGCTATCGTATACCCCGGGACTGGCGAAGAGATCGACGTAGCCCGCGGTTTTGCCGTCCCGGGCCATTACTTTCATGTAGTAGTCGAAGTACTCAATGACGATCTGACGCTTGACTCGTGATGAATCACGGGGCGTATTGAAGAAATCATCCTCAACCCCCAACTGCGTATGTCGTTTCACAAGCGTACCTTAAAGTACCTTAATAGGCTGTATCCGGCGGCGTATTAGAGTACCGCCCTGAGCACGTCGATGTGCGGGAGCGACCCGTTCTACAAGCATCATACATCTATGCGTCGTCACGCGAATTAACACGATTCGTCCCAAGAAAAGGGCGCCCGTTCGTCGGCGGCCCCCAGAGGCGGCTCCTGGACCGATGCGGACGCCGTTGTCAGCCTGCTGGCAGGCCCGGTCACGCGGAACCGACAGCGGGAGTTTTCTTCAACCTCACCAAGGAGACGGAACACGCGCGGAACCCAACGAGCGATTCCCACAAACGGACACCTACGCCACGCACGATCCCCGCGTCAGTCAGTAGTTCCAGTCACTTGCCCAGTCCCTCGAACGGCCCTTCACTTGCTTCACGAACAAGCAAATGCTCAGTCTCCTAAAGGATTTGCGGTACTCCCTGCGCACCTTGCGCAAGATGCCCGGCTTCAGCATCGTGGCCTTGCTGGTCCTGGCGCTGGGCATCGGAGCGAACACTGCTATCTTCAGCGTGGTCAATTCGGTGGTGCTGCGTCCATTGCCGTATCCTGGCGCCGATCGCCTCGCGCTGATCTGGGAGACGGATTTGAAGGACGGCATCAAGCGCGAAGGGCCGTCCGGGCCGAATTTCCTCGACTGGAAGGAGCAGAGTGAATCCTTCGAGGAGATGGCGCTGCTCGAGGTCGGCACCGGCACCGTGACCGGTGAGGGCGAGCCCGAACAGGTCACCGGCCTTCGCGTGACCACCAATTTCCTCTCGATGCTCGGAGCGCGCACCGTTCTCGGACGCGGATTTACGGCGGCTGAGGGCGCGGGTCAGGCGCGCTACCCGGTGGCCGTGCTCGCGAACGGGTATTGGAAGCGCCGCTTCGGATCGGACCCACGCATCATCGGAAGAACGTTCACCATGAATAGCGAGCCGTACACTGTGATCGGCGTGCTCGCTCCGGATTTCTACCATTTTCTGCCGACCGACCTATACGTGCCATGGCCGGTCGCGCAACTGCGCGCCAAGAGCCGCGTGGACCACGATTTCGGCGTCATGGCCCGCCTGAAGCCGGGCGTCACCATCGCTCGGGCGCAGGCCGAGTTGAGCACCATCGCGCGCCGCATCGATGCGCAGACGCCCAGGCTGGCGGGTTGGGACGTGAGCGTGGTGGGGATGAAACAGGGGCTATTCGAATACATCCGCCCCGCGTTGCTGTTGCTGCTGGGCGCAGTGGGACTTCTGCTGCTGCTGGCATGCGTCAACGTGGCGAGTCTGTTGCTGGCGCGCGTCACGGGCCAGCGCAAGGAGATGGGGATTCGCGCGGCATTGGGCGCGCCGCGCGGCCGTCTGATAGCGCAGATTCTGAGCGAAAGCCTGCTGCTTAGCCTCATGGGAGGCGCGCTGGGAGTCTGCTTCGCCGTTTGGGGCGTCGACCTGCTGAGCGCGGTCCTGCCCGGCACGCTGCCGATGGCGGAGGCCGGAGCCGAGATCGTGCGGCCGGCGATTGGCGTGGATGCGCGCGCGCTGGGCTTCGCGCTGGCGATCTCCATCGGGGCCGCGCTGGTTTTTGGACTGATTCCCGCGCTGTATGTCGCCCGCGCCGACGTGAACGAGGCGTTGAAGGAAGGCGGCCGGGCGTCTTCCGCGTCGCTGGGCCGGACGCGGGTGTGGAGTTTGCTGGTGGCTGGGGAAGTGGCTCTGGCCAGCATGCTGCTGGTCGGCGCCGGACTCGCCATGAAGAGCTTCGTGAATCTGCAACACGTGAATCCCGGCATACGGCCCGATCATGTCCTGACGTTTCGCATGCGCCTGCCTACCGACAATCTTTACAAGGGCGATCGCGAACAGGCCGCTTTCTACCGGCGCGTACTCAACAAAGTGGAACAGATACCCGGCATTCAATCCGCCGGTCTTACCGATGTGCTTCCGCTCGGTCAGCAAAACGACCGGGAGTACTTCACGATCGAAAAGCGCCCGCTGCCGCCGGGGCAGGAATTGGTCGCCGACTTTCGGCGCATCAGTCCACTGTACTTAAACACGATGGGAATCGCGCTGCTGCGGGGGAGACTGCTTTCCGATCGCGATGTTGCCGACGCTCCGCAGGTGATCCTGATCGACGAAACGCTGGCGCACCAGTATTGGCCCAACGAGAATCCAATCGGCCGGCGCATGCGGCTGTGGGGTGAATTCCGGGAAGTCGTTGGCATTGTGGGCCAGGTGCATCATTATGGCTTGGAAAAACAGCCGGAGCCTACCATTTACGCGCCCTATGAGCAGATGCCGGACAAGGCCATGGCGCTCGCCGTACGCACGACGATGGATACGCAGGCAGTGGTGAAAGCCGTGAAGCAGGCCGTGTGGTCGGTCGATCGGGGCCAGCCGGTGTTTCAGATCCGCAGCATGGACGACTATATGTCGCTGGCCGATACCGCGCCGCGCATTTCCACCATACTGCTGCTGGTTTTCGCGGGCATCTCGATGCTGTTGGCCGCGCTCGGGATTCATGGAGTCGTTTCCTACGGCGTCGCCCAGCGGACCCGCGAGTTCGGACTGCGCATGGCGCTTGGCTCTACGCCTGGGCAACTGAAGGCGCTGGTAATCCAGAGCGGCATCCGGACCGCGCTGATCGGTTTGCTGGCTGGAATGGCCGGCGCCGCCGCGCTGGCGTCGGCCCTACGCGCGCTGCTCTTCGGGGTAGCGCCGCTCGATCCCGGCGTCATGGCGGGCGTCGCCGCGTTGCTGCTTACGGTGGCGCTGATCGCGAACTACGTTCCGGCGCGGCGCGCGACGCGCATCGATCCGATGGAGGCGCTGCACCACGAGTAGCCGGATCGGTGAGCGGCCCTCCTCGCGCCGGGCCACATACGGCCTCGGAGTATCCTTCGAAAAACCCTGCCTCAAGCGCGCACAGAATAGGGTGGTTAGAGATTTTGACTTTGGGTGGGGCAGGCCCTTGGCCTGCGGTGGTCTCTCAGGCCGCCAACGCGCGCTAGCGCGTCTTTTTCATACCCGTTGTGGCCGCAGGCCATGGAATGTTCACGCGCAAAATGTTCCGATTAACGATTCCTGCTTCAGAATTTTCGTTCTGCAGGCTTTTTCCTTGCCTGCAAATGCCTGCAAGGCCCGCGTCGTAGATTCCGACATCGTCAAAAGCCGGAATTATTGCTCGCCAGTGTGTTACTTCGAAGACTACGGCGTGTACAGTTCAGCGCTGTTGAGAGGGGTGAAGTGATTACTGGTATAGCCCCCGGCAACTAACACCTTGCCGCTGGGAAGCAGTGTCGAGGTGTGGGAGATGCGAGCCTGATTCATACCGCCGGCTTGAGACCACGTGTTGCTGGAGGAAGTGTACAGGAAGCAGCCGTTAGTGGGCGCGTGCCCGCATCCACTATAGGTACACCTCGTTCCGCTGGCCAGTACGTTTCCGGTGTCGAGGAGGGTTGCCACGCTCGGTGGCCCGGCAGCGTTTGGAAGAGCGCCGGTGCTGGTGAGAATGTTTACCACGGGCA
>PKYZ01000174.1 GCA_003132865.1 Bryobacterales bacterium | reverse complement strand
GTCTAACTGCCGTTTTTAGGTTTACGCGGCTCTTGCGGGCCGGCACGCCCCGCCGCGCCGAGGACCGCAAGGCGCGCCAAAGCGCGATTCGGAGATCGCAGACGCGAAGCGTCCCGTCACGATACCGACAGGTGTGGCGTAGTCGCGTGCCCGTGCGGCGGCGGGCGCCTCCGGCGTGAATCCGCCGAACAGCGCCCATCCGTGAGCGCCACCACCTCGCACCGGCGTAGCACCGCCGAGCAGCAGGGCGATGATGGCGCGGTCGCGCAGGCCCTTGGTGATCGCGATGTCCGGCGCGTCCAGGAGCGCCTGCGCTTGCCGGAGCTTGAGCCAGGTTGCCGGCGCGCACTCCGATGGATTTCGCGCTCTTCACGCGGGCGATGCCGGCGGGCAGTTCCGGCGCCGTCAACAGTACTCGAACCCCAATAAAATCAGGGCTGAAAGCTGATCGCTGACCGCTGAAAGCTCGTTTTCCGCATCTCCAGCTACCCCCCTTTTTACGTCAAAATAGGTCGAATTCCTGTTAGGGAGGAACGGCAAAAGGCGCAAGGGGCGGCTAACAAGGCCAAGCGGCAGCTAAGAAGGCCAAGCGGCGGTGAAGGCTCCCACGGCAAAGGCGGCAGGGACACCGGCCAACGGCCTACTCATCGACTCCCGGAATCGGCCTCTCCCGACGGTCGCCTTCCCATTCTGCGCTCTCGTCACCCTGGTCGGACAGACGAACCCACAAGCGCCCACCTTGGACTCCGAAGTTCAGATGGAAGTGCTTTCCACCAGCTTCCAGACCCATCCACCAGTGATCGTGCGCCATCTGCTCCAGGTGAACGAAAGCGCCACCGGCAACAATTTCGTCAAGGGCGGGCCTTCCATCCGGCAATTGGGCCTGTGTCCGAATCTCCAACGAACTACCGTCCTTTTCCCAAACCATCTCACCGGCCATACTTGCATCATAGCTTGTCGGAAACTCCTGGCTCAATAAACTCTTCGCACCGATAACGATTCGGCGGCAAGTGCTATACTCCCGTCATGACCCTCAAGAGCGCGGCGTTCTTCGCATTGATCGGCATGGGGCTGCTGACCGTTCTGCTGGCGGTCGCCTTCGTTCGTGACGTATCGGCTCTGATGGCTGGTGCGATTGCTGCGATAACGGTGTTGACCTCGTTTATTCATTTGCTGGCCAGCCTAAGCGTGGCAGTGTTCCTGTACGTGTTCTACAAAAAGCAGTCTTGAGTCCGCAGAGCGCCCTGGCTGGAGATCGAGCATCTGTCTGACTGGACGGGCCGGAGCGCATAGTGACGCGAAAATTCTTTCGAAGTGCTATACTCAATCGTTTAAGAATTGCCAAAACCAGGAGCAGTCATGAAATCGACTAAAGCCCATAAGCGACTTACCCACGCAGAGGATTTGGTGTCGGAAGTGATGGAGCGATATCCATCAGGTGCGCCCGACATCCAAGAGAAGCTGCAAGAGGCGAAGGCTGCTGTCAGTCGGGCGAAAGACGCCGTGAAAATGCAGGAATCCTCTGAGATGAAGAGCGCCGGGAAGACCAAGAAGGCGACAGTGAAAGTGCGACGAGCGAAGGCGTTAAAGAAGCACGGCCCAACAAAACAGGATTTCGAAGGCTGAAGTCACCGCCTGCCGATTGGAGTGAGGACGGCGCAAGCGAAATCAGCAGCAACGAAGAAGACACCGCCACCGGCTCGGAAGGCGGTGAAGGCATTGTGAACACAAAACAATCTGTGCTGATCGCATCCTTGTTTCTCTGCTCTGGAACCGCTTTCCCGCAACAGGTCGAGAAGGACCCTGCCGCCGTCGTCGAGCTTGGGGTAGCTCCCGGCTGGAATCTCAAAGACGGCGGATCAACCATCGGTCCCACCGTGGCGGTTGAAGTGACGCCTATAGAGAACTGGCTGGAGCTTGAGGCTGGCATTACGCCGACCTTCGCCCGCCACTCGACGGAATGGGATACCGACCTTCTGTTCAAGAAACCTTGGACCCTTTCCAAAAAAGCGGAGTTCATGGTCGGAGTTGGTCCGGTGTGGATTCATACGAGGGGATGCAGCGTGACAAGTAACTCAGTCGGCGGTGAGGCCGTGCTGGATTTCATGTTCTGGCCGTTACGGAACCGTCGATTTGGGTGGTACGTGGAACCGGGATACGAGTACAACTTTGGGCGAGGGCATGAGCAATCGGTTGGCGTGAGCGGCGGGTTACTGATCGCAATCCGGTAGTTCTGGTTGGTTTGCGTTCTTGCTAGTAAACATTTTTGAATACGCATTCGCTCCCACCGTCTCGGCACCGCAATCGCCTCGAAAAAGCGGCACAACCCAGCCGGTTTTCGTCGACCAAAGTAGTACGATACCCAGTTCACCCCATTTCACACCAGTCGAATACCCACCCAGATCCCCACTTAGTCGGCCTTAGAATTCTTAGTGGAAAAGGTTTTCTTTCATGTCAGATCTCAAGGCCAAACGACTAGCTGCTGGGATTTCGGGCAGCGTATTTTGTGCAAAGACTGGCATCTCACGCAGTCGCCTCAGTCTCATCGAGCGCGGATACACTACGCCTGCGCCCGAGGAAGCCGCACGTCTAAGCGCGGCTCTGGATCAATTGATCCAGGCCAAGTCCTTAATCGAACAGGTGGCGGCTTCGGTCGGCTGGCCCATGCCCGCGGACAGATGAGCACGCGACCGACAGCGAGTGGCTGTGGCCCCAGGCCCGCCCAGCAAGCAGTCAATGAAGCACTGCGCGCCATCGGTGCGCTCTTCGAACCGGGCGATGTGATCGAGATCCGTGCGCTGGACGTTGATCGAAAGCCAGACCGGGGCGGCGTGACCTATTCCGGCTATTTCAATTTTGAGAGCCGCGATGCAATCGACATGGGCCCAAAATGGTCGTTTCTGGCTGCGCACGTCGCGGGGCCAGCGGAAGCTTAGGTGTTAGGCGCTTACGCTGTCAGCGTCCGGCATCAGTGGGTGACTTGGCAGAGCGTGATTTTGCAGTATGCGATTTTGCAGCACGTGATCTTGCAGCTTGTGACCCGACAAGATGTACCTTCGGACGTGACTCCTTAGAACGTGACTTCGCAGCGCGCGAGTCTGAACGTGATTTAGAAGCCTGCCGCGGAGTAACTCGCGCCTGAGCAACAGGAGGCTGCTTAACAGGCAGATTATCAAAGAGCGATCGCTCGGCCTGTTTTGTGTCAGTGGCCTCCACCGGTGGTGCGGGTGCCGGGCCCGTTTCTTTAGGCTTGAGGAAAACCATCATCTCCTCGACAGCCGACCTTCCCGGCTGATACACCACCAGCCGCAACTCTACGTCGCCGGATTGCCGTGCATAGGAGATGCTGCCAGAGCGGAGATCTTTCGATGTGAGCATCACTTCGGTGCGCACGCCACGATCCAGGATCTGTACAGATCCGCCGGTTGAATGCTGAATCGCCTGGCGCTCCGATCCCAAATAATGTGCAGTTGCCCGGTGGCATCGGTCGCCGAGAGTGCCAACCCGCGGGCAGACCCGCGAGGCCAATAACCCGCGGCCGCCGTTGCCAACACCGCAGCCGCCGCCATGTACCATTTCCACGCCCCTCGGACGCCGGAGGCGCCGTGCTCGGCCGCTCTCCGCGATTCAACCTGGGCCGACGCGCTTGCCTCGGGCGGGAGAGGCCGCAGTTGTGCCTCTTCCACCACCGGCAGACGTTCAAGTGTGACGTTGCGTCGAGCTTCCCGAACCAGAGGCGCCTCCGCCACGGCAACCTGTGTGTCTTGCTGCCTGTCAAACGGAAAGGATGCCATAACGAATTCGGCGTGATGGGGGATGCGCCCATTCAGCCGGGAACCGGAGCTACGCCCGCGGGGTTCTCAGAGAATCGCGTCCCCCGCTTCGCCGAGCTTGACTCCCAGATCCAGCGTCGGCGAGATCGCCGATACCTTCGCGAACGCCCGCCGCGAGCGTCTGGACCGGCCGCTCGGGTTGGGGAACAGCCCACACAGAGTGTGATTCGATGTTCCAATTCGCAATAAGGAACGTGTACCGGCGTCTGGAACGCTGGCGCGGCGGCCCAATCGACGGCGTTATCTGCGGATATCGGTAGCTATCGCGCGGGCTGAAGTGGCAGCCCCTCAATATCGGGCGAATGCAAGCTTTAGTGCCCGCCACGCGGCCGTTTCTTAGCACCAGTGCGCGACGGAGATGATTTCGCCCGCTTTCCCTGTGGTGGCTTGACCTCATCACCGGGCCAGTTGTAGTCATCCTCTTTCCATGGTGCTGGCGCGTCAATCAACGGCACGAACTCCGGTTCCCCGTCCTGCGGCCAGATGCTGAGTGTTGACACCTCCATCGTCCGGCCCGCCAGTAGATCATTGCCTATGTACTTCTTGACCGCCTTCGGCTTCAGGTAGGCAACTATTGCGTGCGGTTGGTAGTCGGAGTCTGCCGGCGTGCAGTTCGCGTGCTGTTCCATCGCAAGGTTGATCTCTTCGAGCGCTGGGCTGATGACGTCCACCTTCAGCACCGCGGCGTTGTCGCTATTCACGCTCGCGGGAAAGAAGCTCACCTTGCCGAACGTGATCTCGAATGGATTGAGCGAGCGCAGGTAATGGCGCAGGCCGTCCAGATCGCTGTTGCTGATGCCTGAGCGCACAGTAATGTCCGGTGGCGCCGCGATCCCCTTGCCAGCCAGATCAGCGGGGTCAATCCTGCGCCGAAGTTCAGCCAGGCGTTCAATTGAGTCTGGCCGTCCTCTCGGCGATGGGCGTCAGGCGCGTCAGCGTCGGCAGTGCGCTCTCCCGCGCCGCTCTTGGCGCCTCCCTTCGCGCCGTCCGCGAGATGCTGGAGTACGGTACCTTTGCGTTTGCGGGCGAAGCCGTGAGCTATCGGGAAATCAACGCCATGTTCAAGACGTAATTAGACGTGATGAAGAGGATTGGAATCGTGGGCGGTGCCTGCTATCTATCGTTAACCTTGCCGCCAATCCGCATTCGGCTCAGAATGACTGAGGGGCCAGCCCGCGCACGGCGGAGGCCGAAAGGATTACGATGCCCGCACGCAAAATCGCCGCTTTGCCGGCCGTCGCGTCTTTCGCAGCCTATGGTCAAGCGCTGCTTGACGACGCCACTATCGGGAAACTCGTCAAGGTCGGCGTCGGCGTCGAGACTATCGTTGCGATCATCAATCAAGCAGCCGGGAAAGTACACGCTTTCGTCCGGCGACACGCTCGCGCTCAAGAAGGCCGGCGTTTCGGACAAGGACCGTGGCTGCCATGATGGCACGCGCTGAGGCGCCGCCAGCCGCAGCGAACCAACCACCTTGCTCTTTGCGTTTGGCAAAGGCCACGCGTTCCTGGAGCGCACCGGAATCACCGTCGATATCGACGGCGAAATCGGATTCGATCCCGCAAGATTCCCGGTAGAATCGCGTTTGCTTCGAATCCTCCAGGCGCCTTGGTCAGCATAGGATACTCGAACAGTGTGAATGCCGCGTTTGAGTTGAAGCCGTAACGCGCAGGCGACCTGTCGCTCGCCGGGCCAGGGTCGGGGGGCCGAGGCCGGGGTTATGTTTGGGACAGACCAGGAGGTCCTAGCTGAACGATCAAAGCCCAAATGGTTGAATCTAAAGGGATGGCTGATAGCAGGTCGTGCAGCGCCACAGTACGGTACCCTCGAAAATATGTACCGTTTAGCAAGACTCTCAGGCGGCAGTACCCGCGTTCATTGACTTTTATACGACCTCTCCGTCAGCATGAGACTAAGTCATTCGCGCCGGAGTGAGTGATTGAGTATTGCCCAGCAGGTCAAGAGTGGAGGACTCTAAATGAAGTTATTAGTGATAACCGTTTTTCTTATTTTAGTGACTTTGCCGGTGCCAGCCGCCGCCGGCACCCTATCGTTCGATGTCAGCGGAGTACTTGGCCCGGTGTTGCAGGGCCCCGATCCAATACAGTTGGCGGGAGCCACATTCACGGCGACGGGCGCGATCGATCCGGAGGTCTTGCCTATCGGCATTTCGGGAGACTCGGCCACCTACGACCTCGCCGGGAACCTGCAAATCACAGCGGGCACCTTCACCCTGACCGGATACGACGCCATGCTGACCATGACCGCGCCGCCATCCGGCCCGGATACGCTGTTCTTGGACCTTCGCGTGACCGAGTACGGATTCACGCCGGAGATCGCCGCGTTTTTTAGGCTGCCTTCGGGCACATTGAATGGGACTGAGATTCAGAAGTTCTGGGCGGAGGTGAACCAGCCGGACGGCAGCCTTTCGTTTAGTCTTGTTCCCGACATGGAGGGCACCTTATCCGGAACTGTGGGCATCACCGGCAGCGTTTCCATCGGCGGAACTCCATCGTCCAGCGCTCCGGAACCGGGGACGGCCGGTTTGTTGGCCGCCGGCTTGGTGCTGGCGATTGCCATGAAAATGAGGGTACCCAGTAAGTAATCGGCGTCCGATCTATGCGCGCACGATGCCCTGGCGGATGGCGTAGCGCACCAGGCTGGCGGTTTCGTGCACACCTAGTTTCTCCATGATGCGGCTGCGATGCGAATCGGCGGTCTTGTAGCTGATGCCCAGCAGAGCGGCGATTTCCTTGGTGGAATGGCCGTCGGCTACCAGCGCCAACACCTGCACCTCGCGGGAGGTCAGTGGGCTGACCGCCGTAGCGCGGCCCGGCGCCGGGATTTCCACGCAGGCCCCGAGGTAGCCAAGGAATCCACCGTCTTTGTCGAACTGCGCCGTCCCCGCGTCGCGAACCCAGCAGTATTGCCCGTCGGCGCGCTGCAGGCGGTATTCCATGTCGAACGGCCGGTGCGCGTCGAACGCCCGCCGGTAGGTATCCAGGCAGCGTTGCCGGTCGTCCGGGTGGACACCTTGGACCCAGCCATTGCCCATCTCCTGCGCCATCGTCCGGCCTCGGAATTCGAGCCAGGGCCGATTGAAGAACGTGCACAGCCCGTCGCGGCCGGACGACCAAAGCATGAAAGGGGCCTGGTCGACCAGGAGGCGGAAGC
>PKYZ01000273.1 GCA_003132865.1 Bryobacterales bacterium | reverse complement strand
ATTGCCCGAGCATTAAACCGGAACTTTCCGGTCGCGCCCAACGTTAAGGGCGATCAGATTCTTCTTGGCGTCCCTCTAACGACGACGCCCGGTGAGTACTGGATTACTATTTCAGCCATCGGGGCGCCGGGAGAAGAGCGGATGGCGACGGTTTCCGTAACGGTTGACGCGCTCCCGACCGTGCCGGTGGGCTCTAGCGCCCCGCCCGTGGTTCTGCTGGACGGGTTTCAAATCTCCCCGTGCGCCATGTCGAATGATTCCGGCGGAACGTTTGGAAANNAAACTGCACCGAGTGTCCAAGTTGCGCCATTGAGCAACTCGGCGCCGATCTCAGCACGTTTCTGAGCTTGGTCCATTACAGCGACGGAACGCCGGTTCCTCAGGTTGATGTGATTGCGCACAGCATGGGTGGGCTTGTCGTCCGCTCGTATCTGTGAGGGAAGCAACAGGCATCCGGTGAATTCAGTCCTCCGTCCGCGCCGAGAATACGGAAGGCAGTATTTGTTGCTACGCCTCACCTTGGTTCATTCCAGGCTGATTCGGCGCTCGCCGATATTATCTTTGGCCTGGGAAACCAGNNAAGCCAGTTTATATGGGATTTGGCGAGCTGGAACCAGTTCGGTGACGATCTTCGGGGCACGGACGCCCTCGCGGTCATAGGCAATGCAGGTTCGGATGGTAGTCTGCCGGACGCGGGCGACGGTGTTGTCGCGCTCACCAGCGGATCACTTGATTTTGCCAAGCCGGGACGAACAAGGATTGTAGGCTATTGCCACATTCCAACCAACTCCGGCTTTGAGGAAGCCGTTGAAGCCGGCTATCTCGGCTGCACCGGACCGGGAATCGCATATATCGATAGTCCGTCACATCAGACCTACCAGATCGCTTCTTCTTTCTTTTGAACAGCGCGGCCTGGCAGGCTGTTGGGACGGCGCCAGCGCAGGACCCGTACCTGTCGAAGTACGGCGGAATGGTCGTTGCCGATGAGAATCCTAACGATCAATACGTCACCCCGTCCAGTGTTTCTTGGGGTAGCGTCGCCCTAACCGTTGGAGGGGCGGAATTTCTCTATTACAACGACTTTGTTTCCGGCACGGGCACCTTCGCGTTTGGTTCATCCAACTGCGGGCCGTACACGCAACCGAGCGGAGTCTATTCCGCGGTCCGGTGCAAGTTGGCTCCGGCAGTATATTNNGGAGCGGGATTTGGAACGCCACAGTGCGGAGGCTGCCGTGTGACGGCATCCAACCCGCAGTCCACTGCACTTCAGGTTTCTAGCTGGAGCGATACCAGCATACAGGCTTCTCTTCCGGCAAGTTTCGTGGGCATCGCGCAGATCGGCGTAACAACTGCAACCGGCTCCGACGCCATCAACATCATGGTGGCTGCGGCCCCCCTCGATTGCGGCTGCGCCTTCAAGTCTGCAATTCGTCTTCACAGCAGGCGGAACGATTCCCGCATCGCAGTCCATTCAGGTAACAAACAGCGGCGGCGGAATGCTCAACTGGAGTGCCGCTCCTGCCGCTTCGTGGCTGTCGGTAACACCAGCATCCGGCACAGCGTCGTCAGCACTTTCCGTGCTTGTCTNNGGTTGGTGCGTCCAATAGCCCTGTATCGATCAAGGTTACTCTGACTGTGGCTCCGGCTGCGCCCGTGCTGGTCGTCTCGTCCCAAGCCCTTACGTTCAACTACACGGTTGGAGGTGCCCTTCCGGTCGCGCAAACCGTCTCGATAACCAACGGCGGGGGCGGAACTCTATCGTGGACTGCCTCTTCCAACTCCACATGGCTCGGGCTTTCCCCTGCGTCAGGTACGGCTCCGTCCGTGCTGTCCGTCTCGGTGAGCCCGGGAACGCTGGCGGCGGGACGTTATGCTGGCACGATTCAGATTGCCGCTGGCGGCGCGACGTACAGCCCGCAGACAATTTCGGTGTCTCTAAGGGTCGCCGCGCCCAGCACTCTACCTACCATCGGTTCGGTGGTCAACGGCGCGAGCTTCCAACCGGGCATCGAGTCCGGTTCGTGGGTGACGGTCCAGGGCACGAATTTGGCGAATACGAACCCGGGCCGCACGTGGCTGCCGAATGAAGTGGTGAACGGAAATCTGCCGACGTCGCTCGACGGCGTCAGCGTGACTATCGACGGCAGGGCGGCCTTCGTTTATTACATCAGTCCCACGCAGCTCAACGTACAAGCGCCCACGGATGCCGCAAGCGGCCTTGTGCCGGTCGTGGTCACGAATAACGGGCAAGTCAGTGCGGCCCTCATGGCCCGATTACAATCTTACGCGCCGGCATTTTTCCCATACTCCGGGACCAGTTACGCGATCGCGTCACGATACCCGGATTACGCGCTGGTAGTAAACCCGTCGGCGATATCGGGAACTGTGGCGGCGAAGCCCGGCGACGTACTGATCCTGTGGGCCACGGGCTTCGGCCCGGCAAATCCGCCGACGCTTGCGGGGATCGCTGAGAGCGGGGTGCCCGCTGCGGCGACGCCGCCAGCCGTGACAGCGGGAAGCGTCCCCGTGACGGTGATAAGCGCCGTGCTCAGCCCTGGTAGCGCCGGCTTGTACCAGGTGGCAATTCAATTACCGGCGACGGTACCCACGGGCGCGATTGCGATCCAAGCATCGATAGGCGGTGTACAGTCGCCGGGC
>PKYZ01000329.1:11521-11869 GCA_003132865.1 Bryobacterales bacterium | reverse complement strand
CCAAGGTCGATCCGCGCCTCGCGCCGCTCCCGCGCTATCTGGGCGCGCTGGGCATGCCCGGCCTGACCGCCTATTTCGGACTGCTGGATATCGGCCAGCCCAAAGAAGGCGAGACCGTGGTGGTCTCGGCCGCGGCGGGCGCTGTGGGCGCGGTCACCGGGCAAATCGCCAGGATCAAAGGCTGCCGCGTCATTGGCATCGCGGGTGGGCCGGACAAGTGCCGTTATGCGGTTGAAGATCTCGGCTTCGATGCCGCGATCGACTACAAGAACGAGGATGTGCGCGCGGCGCTTGCGCGGCACTGCCGCAAGGGCATCGACATCTATTTCGACAACGTGGGCGGCGAGA
>PKYZ01000329.1:0-11500 GCA_003132865.1 Bryobacterales bacterium | reverse complement strand
AGGCGCTGGCCGGCTGGATGATCGCCGGCAAGCTGAAGGCGCGCGAAGACATCGTCGAAGGACTGGAGACTTTCCCGGATACGCTGCAAAAGCTGTTCCGCGGCGAGAACTTCGGCAAGCTCGTGATCAAAGTGGCGGACGCGTGAAGTGGGGGAAGAGCGGGTCCTGGAGTCCTGCCCCACCAGAGTTAGGATAAGAGAGAAATATGAACCAAAAAAGACTGCTTAGCTTCTTCCTGGTCACCGCTGTTTTCCTCGCGCCAGTGCTGTGCCCCGCCCAGGGCCTGCCTAACGGCGTGCAAAAGGTGACCTCCGCCGAGGGCATCACCGAATACAGCTTGAACAACGGGCTGCACTTTCTGGTGTTCCCGGACCCGTCCAAACCCACCATCACCGTCAACGTCACTTACCTGGTCGGCTCGCGGCAGGAAGGCTCCGGCGAGGGCGGCATGGCGCACCTGCTCGAGCACATGGTGTTCAAGGGCAGCACCAACCACCTGAACATCATGCAGGAGCTCACCGAGCACGGCTGCCGGCCCAACGGCAGCACCACCTTCGATCGCACGAATTACTTCGAAACATTTCAGGCCAGCGATGAAAACCTGAAGTGGGCGCTCGACATGGAATCGGACCGCATGGTGAATTCCTTCATCAAGAAAGAGGACTTCGACAAGGAATTCTCGGTGGTCCGCAACGAATTCGAGGCCGGTGAGAACGACCCGTTCGCGGTGCTGTACAAGCACACCATGGCGGCCGCCTACATCGCGCACAGTTATGGCCGGCCCGTGATCGGGAACAAGTCGGATGTGGAACGCGTGACCATGGACAAGCTGCAGGCGTTCTATCACAAGTATTATCAGCCGGACGATGCGGTGCTCACGGTGGCCGGCAAAGTGGATGAGCCGAAGATCGTGGCGCTCGTGAACGAGTCTTTCGGCAAGATCCCGCGGCCGTCGCGTACGCTTACGCCGACCTACACGGTTGAGCCTGTGCAGGATGGCGAGCGGCTCACCGTGGTTCGCCGAGTCGGCGAGATACAGGGGATCTTCATGGTCTACCACACCCCGGATGGCGGCCACGCGGACCAGCCCGCGCTCGACGTGCTCGCCAGCGTCATGGGTGAACAGTCGTCGGGCCGGTTGTACAAGGCGCTGGTCGACAACAAGAAGGCCACGCAGGTATTCGCCAACGCGATGCAGTACAACGAGCCGGGATTAATCATGTTCGGCGCCATCCTGAACAAGACGGATTCGCTGGACGACGTTCGCAACACCATGCTCTCGACCATCGACGGCGTCGTGAAGGAGCCTCCCAGCAAAGAGGAAGTGGATCGCGCCAAGGCCCGCCTCGAAAAGCAGGTTGAAATGACCTTGCGCAACTCCGAACGGGTCGGTTTGTTTCTCAGCGAGTACCTGGCGCAGGGCGACTGGCGGCTGCTGTTCCGCGACCGCGACCTGCTGCGCCAGGTCACGCCGCAGGACGTGCAACGCGTGGCCGCGGCTTATCTGAAAACTTCGAACCAGACGATCGGCGAGTTCATCCCCGATCCCAAGCCCGACCGGGCTGAGATACCGGCCAAGACCGACGTCGCCGCCGTGCTCAAAGACTACAAGGGCGAGGTAGCCATGGCGGCGGGCGAGGCGTTCGACCCATCGCCGAAAAATATCGAGTTGCGGATTCAGCGCTACACGTTGCCCTCCGGCATGAAGGTTTCGCTGCTCGAAAAGAAGACGCGCGGCGCCAGCGTGCACGCCGTCATCAGCCTGCACTTCGGCGACCTGGAGAGCCTGGCCGGCAAGGACACCACTGCCGGACTGGCCGGCGCCACGCTGATCCGCGGAACGGCCCACAAGAACCGGCAGCAGATCCAGGACGAGATCGACAAACTGAAAGCGCAGCTCAACGTGAACGGCGGCGCGACCAGCGCGAATGTCAACATCGAAACTACGCACGAGAATCTGCCCGCCGTGTTGCGTCTGGCCGGCGAAATCTTAAAAGAGGCCACGCTGCCGGAATCGGAATTCGAAGAGATCCGCAAGGAGGAGCTGACCGGCCTCGATTTCGGAAAGACAGAGCCGCAGTCCCTGGCCTTCACCGAGATCGGCCGCACGATGTATCCGTACCCCAAAGGCGACGTGCGTGCAACGCTGTCGATCCCCGAGGAAATCGAGGAAGTGAAAAGCGTGAAGCTGGAAGATGCGAAGGCCTTCTACAAACGGTTCTATGGCGCGTCGAACGGGCAATTGGCCGTAGTGGGCGACTTCGATCCGGCCGAAGTGAAGAAGGAAATCGAGACCCTGTTCGGCGCGTGGAAGAGTCCGGCGCGGTTTGAGCGCATCAAGTACGGGTTCACGAAGATTGCGCCCGTGAACCAGACCATCGAGACGCCCGACAAGCAGAATGCCGTGTTCATCGCGGCCCAGCGGCTGCACGTGAGCGACAAAGATCCGGATTACCCGGCGCTGGTGATCGGCAATTACATGCTGGGCGGCGGATTCCTCAACTCACGCCTGGCTACGCGCATCCGCGTAAAGGATGGCCTGAGCTACGGCGTGGGTTCCAGCCTTTCGGTCAAGTCCCACGAGGAGGACGGCGAGTTTCAGGCGTTCGCCATCGCGGCGCCGCAGAACGTGGTGAAGGTGGAAGCGGCGTTCAAGGAGGAGATGAAGAGAGCGCTGGACGACGGCTTCACGCAGAAGGAACTGGACGACGACCGCACCGGCTGGCTCCAAGGTCAGCAGGTGAACCGGTCGGAGGATAACTCGTTGGTGCGCATGCTGACGTCCAGGGATTACGACGCGCGCACCATGGTCTGGGATGAAGATCTCGAGAAGAAAGTGACCGCGCTGACGCCGGACGATATCGGCAAAGCTGTGCGGCGCAATATCGACCTGGCGCAGGTCTCCATCGTGAAAGCCGGCGACTTCAAGAAGGCGGCAGCAGGGAAATAGGGTTGCCAACTTCCTGCACTCCTCTGTTGCAACAGGACCTCCTCGGATAAACGGGGGGCACCCGGCACCGGACCGTGCGGCGCGGTTTTTCAGCCTGCAACGTGAACTGGCCAGCGCGGCGCCGCACTGGCTGTCTCGCCTTGCCGCGGACACATTCGCATCAGTCTCGGATCATTGCTTTTCGACGGACACCGCAAGCCAAACAGCAGCGCCCCTTATCGCCGGGGTTGTCATCTGGACGGAGATAGAGTCTCCCGCCGCCACGCTCACTTTGTCGGTGGTGTCCGAGCACGAGCCGAATGAGCCGGACGGCTGGTTACCAAATGTAAATGTACAACTTAGATTGGTCGCGTTTATGTTCGTGGGACTGGAACTCACATAAACCTGGATCTGAGCTTGCATTCCGCTCGCCGAACTGCTCCCGAACGCTTGAACGATCAAATTCTGGAGAATTCCTGAGGATGGCAGTGGAAGGCCCGAGACAGTGGCCGACGCAGACAACCCATTGAAGCAGTTCGGATTACCGCCAGTGCTATTGCTGCCACCTGGACCATCAGCTGCACCGAATCCAGGCAGCAGCCCAATTACGCTATTCACGCCGCTATCGCACCAGCCGGTGAGGATCGCAGCCGCTCCTGGCGCTCCCGGAGGACCCGCAGGACCTGTCGGTCCCTGGGGTCCAGGAGATCCTGTCGGCCCCGTCGCCCCTGCTGAACCCTGCGGCCCGACCGGCCCTTGAGCGCCGGTCGGCCCAACTGCCCCGAGCGTCACGCTGAGCGTTGCAGTTTGGCTGTTGCTGTTCGCGACTGTCAGGGAATATGAGCCGGGGCTGAACCCGGCAGGCAACCGCGCCACGGTGCTCTTGTTCGTGAAGGACACCAGGGCCAGTGTCGTATGGGCGAACGTTACTGTTGGGGGAAGACCGGTTGGGCTGAAGTTGTCGCCGGTAATTGCGATGTGGTTGTTGGTCGTGTTCACCACAGTGCTGTAGATCGCAGGCGCTCCGGCCGCCCAGACCGCTGGCGTTCCGAGCACCACAAGCAAAAGCAGTGAAACCGTACGTGGTCGTATGGACATTTCGGACACTCCATTTCTGTTTGCAAACCCGGCAGGGCTCTGGCATCTGTGACCGCGAGCGTCAATCTGTGTTGCATCCGAACGGTACTGAAACTCTGTGTGGAGCTACGGCAGCGATTACGCGCAGGATTGTCGGTCTGGATACCGCGCCCAAGGTGCCTTTCAGCGCGGAGGGGTTGGCCAGAAGGCTGGATTGCTGACTGGGCCACTCTGTTGGAGAAAACTTGGCAGCTTGTTGTGTACGATACCACCTTTCAACGGCTTGTGGGCGCATTTATTTGTGGCGTCCTAACTCTCCGGTCACACGGCAACGAAAGGGCTGGGTCTGGAAGTAGATTCCGCTAGTCGTGCCGTCCACCTCAAGAGCGTCGCAACCAACCCTGGTAGGAAGTTGATCCAGATCCCTACGCTCCTGAACCGACGAAGCCTGCAGCAGCAGTCGGGCGGGGGGGCACGTTATAGCGCTCTCGGAGAGCCCTCGGCACGCCCGCGCTGGTTAGGTGGCGAGAATCAGTGCGCATGATGCCCGTAGTGATTGCCCGTCTTCGGATTCGTATACCGACCACTCTTGTGGCTGCGCCCTCGCCCACCCGCAAAGGAGCCGTGGTGCGATTCATGATGCTTCAATCCTGAGTATTGCGGGCCGGGTGATCGAAAGTGTGAGCGATGCGAATAGGATCTTGCCCAGGAGGCCTCCGGCAGCAGCAGTGCCAGGACCACGATGAACATCGTCACTAAGCGAGGCATGGTCTAGTGTAGCGCGGAAAGCATAAATTAATCCGATTTATATTTCCTTTAGATTCAGCAACGTGTATTCGGCAGGCTTGGGCCGGCAACAAATCAGTCGAATACGGCTTCGTGAGGCTATTCTCGCAAGCTCGGCGCGAGGACACAGAAACGCGCCAGCGAAAGGTTCGATAAAATGCAGCACATTGTTAGATGTCGATTTACTAATCAGGCGCCGCCCTTGGCGCGCCGGAAAGGAGGCAAAATGAAGAGCTATCTCTATGATGCGGCGGGTAGACCGTACCACGCCGCAGGAACGCGTATTCATCGAGATGCGGACGGCAATTTAGTCTATGACTGCCCGCATTGTGGTCGACACTGGGTCCCTAGCGATCAAGTGAGAGCGATGGGAAAATACGCGCTTGACGCGACCGGCTAATTTCCACCAGCGCCTCGAGGAAACCGAAGGCCGGGTACGGTAGAAGCTCCAGCAGGTGCCTTTCGGGCGACTGCCTCAAGTTTCTACCGATCCGGCGTCGGCGGGCTGAGGTGCGCCACGCGCTTTTACGCCACATTCTTCTGTATCTCGTCCACCTGCGCCCTGAACAGGCGCGTTGGATAAACCCATTCCAGCAGCGGCGTAGTCATGAACGTGGTCACCAGGGCCATCAGCACCATGATGGAGAACATCGCTGGAGAAATCACGCCGATATCCAGGCCGATGTTCAGGATCACCAGTTCCATCAAGCCGCGCGTGTTCATCAGAATGCCTAGCGCGGCCGCCTCGCGCCAGGGCATGCCGGCCAGGCGCGCCGCGAACATGGACCCCCCAAGCTTTCCGGTGATAGCCACCACGATCACGATGCCGCTGTAAAACCAGATCGCCCCTCCGCCGCCCACCCCGATGCGGGTGCGCAATCCCGTGTAGGCGAAGAACAGCGGCAGCAGCAGCACCACGGTCACCGATTCGAACTTGTACAGCAGGTAAAGCGTGAACGCGGGGGTCTTTGGCATGATCGCGCCCATCAGGAAGGCGCCAAACAACAGGTGGATGCCCAGCCACTCGGTGGCCAGCGCGGAGGCCAGTACCAGCACCACGATCACGGCGATGAGATTGTCGCTCAGGCGGTCCCGCTTGCGAAACTCGCGCTCGAACGCGGGCAGGATGCGGCGCACCACGAACAGCATGATCAGGACATAGACGAGCGAGCCGCCAATCGTTACCCAAGCCGGTCTGGCGGCGTGTGTCACGCGCACCAGCACCACAATGTAGGCCAGAATGCACCATCCGGTGACATCGTCGACCGCCGCGCAGGCAATCGCCAGCGTGCCCATCCGGCTGCGCAACAGGCCGCGCTCGGTCAAAATCCGCGCCAGCACCGGGAATGCCGTGATGCTCATGGCGGCACCCATGAACAGGGCAAAACCGGTGAACGTGACCGCGTCGTCCGAGAGCCGGGGGTAGAGATACAGCGCGGTCAAGCCGCCCAGACAGAAGGGCGCCACAATGCTCACATGACTGGTGAGCACCGCCGCGTGGCCATAGCCGTGCAGTTCCGAGGGATTCAGCGCCAGGCCCACCACAAACATGAACACCACCAGCCCCACCTGGCTCAGCGCGTTGAGATAGCCCAGGCTCGCGGGAGGGAACAGCGCGGTGGAAACGCCCGGCGCGAGCCAGCCGAGCAGCGACGGCCCCAGCAGAATCCCCGCCACCATCTCGCCCATCACTTGCGGCTGATTGATCTTCTGGAAAAGGAACCCCACGATGCGCGCCGCCACCAGGATCACGGCAATCTGCAGCACGAGATGGAAGAGATCGAGCATCGCTAGCCTCGCTTCTTGGGAGCCAGATGGACCGCCCGGAAGGCCACCGGCGCGCAGCCATCGAAATTCATCTTGCCTTCCAGCGTGCGCGCGCCCGGTTTGCCGGAGATGGTAGCGGTCAGCGATTTGGCGGTGAGAGTCGCGCCGTTGACGGTGGCTTCCAGCATGGTCGCGTGGCCGTCATTCACGGTGATGAGGGCCCCGGTGCCCGATTGGGAAATGTTCAAAGCCGGCTGTCGCAGACCGGCCGGGCCAGTGGCGCACTGCGCCGCGGGATCGAACTCGAGCGTCCAATCGCCCCCGATCGAGAGCGGCGCGGGGATGCCTCGCCCGGCCTCCAGAATGCCGAGCAGACCCAGCACTGGCAAGCCCACCAAAAGCAGGTACGCGGCCACCAGATTGTTCTTGACCAGGTTGGCGATCTCCCGATTCTAGCGCACGCGGTTTGCGGCAGCAAGAGTGGAAGTACCAGAACACGTGGAGCGGGATCCTCCGGATTTCGCGCGCGCGCCGACCTTGGCGACGGCTTCATGAAAGGCATAAACCTTCTTTGCCCGGCCGGAGTGGGACAGTTGGCCGAGATGTGCTTCAATAATGGACACTAGCCGCTCGGCCCCTTTTCCGGCCCAAGCTTTCTTCGATTTCATACTCTCCACTTGTTGAGTCCACACCGAAGTAAGCCGCGCCCGGACCAGAATCGGGCGGTGCAGCGCTATAACATAGATAAAGAGGTGTTGTCATGGTGCTTCGTCTGCATCTTCTGGTAGCGTCTTTTTCCGTACTGGGCCTGTACGCCCAGGCCCCCACGCTGGCCGTGGACGCCAACGCCAACCGCCATCCCATCAGTCCGTACATATATGGCATCAACGAGTGGAGCGACAACGGGCTGATGGGACTGATGCGCATTCCGGTGATCCGATGGGGCGGCGATGACGCCACCAGCTTCAACTGGCAGAACAGCGTCAAGAACAACACCGGCGACAACCCGTGGTGCTACGAGAACTACAGCGTCAGCCCCGGCTTCGATGCGTTCCACGAAGCCAACCTGACCGCCGGCACCGTGAGCCTGGGAACCATTCCGCTGATGGACTGGTCTCCCAAAGCCGCCGGCGAATGCAGCTTCAGCGTGACGAAGTACGGCCCGCAGAAAGCGACGGCCCCCGACAATCCCGGCTGCGGCAACGGCGTGCTCGTCAGCGGCGCCCCGGTGGCGAACGATCCCAATGACGCCTACGTTCCCGTGACGCAATCCTTCGCCCAGCAATGGGTGCAGCAGATCATGACTAGCTACGGCCCGGCCAACGCGGGTGGCGTGCGTCTGTGGAGCATGGACAACGAACCGGAATGGTGGTATTCCAACCACATTGATGTTTACCCCCAGGCGGCCACCTACGACGACATGCTGGCGCGCAATATCAAGTGGGCCAAGGCGGTGAAGGCAGTGGACCCCACGGCGCTGATTACCGGACCGGTGCCCGGGGGCTGGTCGGGGATGCTCTTTTCCAGGGTGGATATGGATAGCGGCTGGAGCACGTCGCCATTTCAATACTGGGACAATCCCACCGACCAGAAAGCGCACGGCGGCGTCCCGTGGGTTCCGTATTACCTCCAACAGATGAGCCAGTTCGAGCAGACGAACGGTTACCGGCTGTTGGACTACCTCGACGTGCACGCCTACATCGCGCCGAGTGGCCTGAGCGGCTCGCAGGGCGACAGCGCCATGGAAACGTTGCGCATGACCTCCACGCGCGCGCTCTGGGACCCTAACTATATGGTGCCCGGCGGCGGTTTTAACGACGCCACCGGCGCCGAAGTCGCGCCGCATCTGATTCCGCAAATGCAACAGTGGGTGACCCAGAATTATCCCGGCACGAACCTGGCGATCACCGAATACAGTTGGGGCGCGCTTAACAGCATCACCGGTGCCATTGCGCAAGCCGATATCCTGAGCATCTTCGGCGCTTATGGACTCGGGTTGGGAACGCTCTGGAGCACGCCGGCAACCACCGATCCCGGCGCATTCGCGTTCAAGATCTTCCTGAATTACGACGGCAACGGCAGCCAGTTCGGCGGCACCAGCGTATCGGGCACCAGCAGCGATCCGGATACGCTCTCCATCTTCGCCGCGCAGCGCGTGGACTCGGCTTTGACCGTGCTGGTGCTGAACAAGACCACTGGCGATATTAGCGACACCATCAGCCTCGCCAACTTCGCGCCCGCCGGCACAGCGCAGGTGTGGCAGTACAGCCAGACGAATCTCGCGGCCATCGTACGCCAGACTTCGGACATCAATGTCGCCGGCAACAGCCTTACCGCCACGTTTCCGGCGTACTCGATGACGCTGTTGGTAATTCCGGAGGCGCAGAGCTCCATGAGCGTGCCGCAACCGGTGGTCTCCGCAGTCACCAGCGCCGCTTCGTATGATGCCACCGGCGTCTCGCCCGGAGAGATCGCGATCGTCTGGGGACAGTCGCTGGGACCGGCCACCCCGACACCGCTGCAGGTCAACACCAATGGCACGCTGAGCAGTTCCATTGGCGGCGTCCAGGTATTCTTCAATGGCTACGCGGCGCCCATGATCTATGCGCTCGCCGGGCAGTTGAGCGCGGTCGTTCCCTATGAGGTCGCCGGGCAGAAGACCGTCAACGTGATGGTGGTGTATCGGGGCAACGCGTCCGCGCCATTTCAGGTGGCAGTCGCGGCCTCGAAGACCGCCATCTTCACCAACGATTCCTCGGGGCATGGCCAGGGCGCAATTTTGAACCAGGATTACAGCCGCAACGGCCCGGCCAACCCGGCGCCGCGTGGACAGTATGTATTCATCTACGGCACCGGCGAAGGAGTGACGACACCGCCCGGCGTGGATGGCCGGATCTCGGGGACGCCGCTGCCCAAGGTGAACCTGAACTGCTCGGCCACGATCGGCGGACAGACCGCGACGCTGAATTACTGCGGTGAAGCCCCGTACGCCACCGCGGGTCTGGTGCAGGTGAACGCGTTGATCCCGGAGTCGGTGACTCCTGGCAGCGCCGTGCCGGTCTCGATCACCATCGGCGGCGTGACCAGTCAAACTGGCGTGACCGTCGCGGTGAATTGAGTCGTCATGCGGAAGACAGTTCTATTCGTGGCCCTCTGTCTCGCAGGCTGGAGCGCTAACGCGCAATCACCCGGACCAGCGCTGTCGATCGACGCCAACGCCAACCGCCACGCGATTTCGCCCGACATCTACGGCATCAACTTCTACTGGACTCTTCCCGCATCGACGGACCCGGCATTCCCCGCCGCGCTCGCCGCCGCGCAGGGCATCCGGGCAACCGCGCGCCGCTGGGGCGGCAACAACACCAGCACCTATCACTGGCAGTTCGACGTCCCCAACCTCGACAACGACTGGTACTACGAGGTGCTGCCAGGTAACTTTATATGCAGTAGCTGTGGATGGACTGCTGGTAACGGCTCTTCGTTCAACCAGTACGCCGACCAGGTGCGCATCACCGGCGGCAAAATGTTGGGCACCGTCCCGATCCTCGGGTGGCTGCCCAAAGCGAACCAGATGATGTGCAGTTTCGACGTCTCCAAGTATGGCCCGCAGTGCGCGCAAGATCCCTACGCGCAATACCATCCCGTGACGTGCGGCGATGGCATCGTGTACGCTTCCGATTGCAGCACCAACCCCGTCTACATCACCAAAAACGATCCGACGGACGACTATGCGCAGTTCGACCAGACCTTTCAGGCCCAGTGGATCGCAAACCTGCTGACGCGCTACGGCCCGGCCAACCAGGGCGGCATCGCCATCTGGAACCTGGACAACGAGCCTATCTGGTGGGATAGCACGCATCGCGACATCCATCCCAACCCGTACACTTATGATGAGTTGCTTAGCGTCGACACCCAGTATGCCGAAGCCATCAAGCAAGCCGATCCCACCGCACTGGTCGGCGGACCGGTGGGCGATAACTGGGCGTCGCTCTGGTATTCGAAGAAGGACATCGTGTCCGGTCAGAACTCGGGCGGCGGTTGGTGGAGCAACCCGGTGGACCGCAACGCGCACGGCGGCACGCCCCTGCTGGCCTGGTATCTGCAGCAGTTCAACCAATACGAACAGCAGCACGGCCAGCGGCTGCTGGATTACGTGGACATGCACGCCTATCTGGCGCCAGCCGCCCTCAACGACGCCGATTCCAGCGGGAACACGCCGCCGGAATCCGCTGCTGTCCAGGCGCTACGCCTGGAATCGACGCGCGAGTTCTGGGATCCCACTTACGTGGTCAGCGGCGATTACTGGATCGTGGACACGGCCAACAACGGCGCGCCCGTTGCCCCGTATTACATCCCGCGCGTGCAGGGGTTGGACTTGGCGACGCTTTGGGGACCGCCCAAACCCACTGACCCGGGCGCGTTCGCCTTCCAGATGTATCGCAACTACGATGGTATTGGCGGCGCGTTCGGCGAAACCAGCGTGCAGGCCTCCAGCGCCGATCAGAGCCAGCTTGCCGTCTACGCCGCCGTGCGCTCGGACCTGAATCTGACGGCCGTAGTCATCAACAAAACCGGCAGCGGCCTGACCAGCACGCTCAGCCTCGCGAACTTCCAGCCGGGCCAGACCGCCCAGGTCTGGCAGTACGNNGTAATCCCGCCAGCCAGCCTGCCTGTGCCGAAGCCGGTGGTCGCGGCGGTGACCAATGCGGCCTCCTACGCGACGGCCGTCGCGCCTGGCCAGATGGTGATCGTTTGGCGATCGGGCATGGGACCCACGGCGCTCGCCCGGCTCGCGTTGGATTCGAACGGCCTGGTGAGCAACACCGTCGCTGGCGTGCGTGTGCTGTTCGACGGCGTGCCTGCGCCGATCGTCTATGTGTCGGCCACGCAGATTGCGGTGGTGACGCCGTACTTCGGCACTAGCTAGCTAGCTACTTCGCG
>PKYZ01000168.1 GCA_003132865.1 Bryobacterales bacterium | reverse complement strand
CCAGGTGCGGCGCGCATTCGCCCGCCGCGCGCACCACCTGCGACCGCAGCCACGCGAGCGGCTTCACCCGGTCCATCTCGATTTCGAAGATCAGGATGCCCTCTTTGGCGCCGCGCCGGATGGCCAGCATGCGATGCGACGGAATCTTGCTCGCCGGCTCGCTGAACTGCGCGTACATCTGGTATTTGCCTTCGGAGTCGGCGACGCCCTCGATGGCGCGGCTCNNGTCGCTCACCCACTCGGCGATGATGTGGCGCGCGCCCTCCAGCGCTTCGCTCGCGGACGCGACGCCCTTTTCCGCGCTCGCGAATGTGGCTGCAAATTCGGCCAGGGAAGCGTCGCCGGTCTGGTCCCAGAGGTATTGCGCCAGCGGTTCCAGCCCCTTGTCGCGCGCGATCGACGCCTTGGTGCGGCGTTTCGGCTTGTAGGGCATGTACAGGTCTTCCAGCTCGTTCTTTTCGAGCACCGCGTGGATGCGCGCCTCGAGTTCCGGGGTGAGCTTGCCCTGTTCGGCAATCGTGTCGAGCACGGTTTTCCGGCGCTCCTCCAGCTCGCGGAAATATTCCAGCTTTTCCTGGATATCGCGGATCTGGACTTCGTCCAGGTTGCCGGTGGCCTCCTTACGATAGCGCGCGATGAACGGCACGGTAGAGCCTTCGTCGAGCAGTTCGATGACCGCGTGCATGCCCTTCAGCGGGACGTGGATCTGTCCGGCAATGTGGATGAGGACGGGGGTAGAAAGTACGATTGGGTCGGCCATGAATGCGGATCACTTCTATCATGACACGGCTGATTCCCGGCTCCCGGTGCGGGTAGTGCATTTGGGTGAAGACCCGGCTGCCCCTCCCGCCGAAGTGTTTGGTCGCCGCCTCTATGTGGAAGCCTTCGAACGGGGTTGGGATCGGGCCAAAAAGAAAGTGGTATTGGGCGACGGTGCCGAGTGGATCTGGAACCTCGCCGGCCAACATTTCGCCGGTGCCATACAGATCGTCGATAAATGGCACGCCCGCGAGCATCTCTGGGATGTGGCGGCCAAGTTGTTTCCCTCCGATGAGAAGCAGCGTAAGCGTTGGGCCAAGAAGCTGATCCAAAAACTAAACCGAGGCAGGGTCGAAAACGTGGTTGATGAGCTTCGCAGTTTCCCTACCCGCAAGGCGGAGCTACGCGACGCNNGTCCGTAAGCATTAGTCTCTTCTTCGGCTCTGGAGTGATCGAGGCAGGATGCCGGACGGTTATCGGGTCCCGTCTCAAGCAGTCCGGCATGTTTGGGCGGCGCCCGGCGCCAATGCCATCCTCGCCTTACGCTGCAACCGCCTATCCGGCAAATTCGAAGACTACTGGGCTTCTCGCTCAGCGGCCGCCTAAATCACCCACATTCAAGTCGTGCACCCCAAGGTATCGACCCGAGGCAATTGAGACTACAATTGGCAATCGGGCGCAAAGATGGAGACTCCAAAGACAAGCGGCAACAACCAATCCGTTCCTCGGATTGCTGACGGGTTCGACGGCGCCGTCGGCCCCGGCACGCGGGAGCCGTTCGCCGAACGCTGGTTTCCAGCCCTGTCATGCGCGTCCGGACTCCTATGCGTGATCGTCGTCTTCAGGCCGTTTTTCTGGTCGCACTTCGATCGCATCCTGAGCGATTCCGGAGACGGACGGCTTTGTGTCACAATCCTGGAGCACTGGGTCAAGGTTTTTCATGGGCAAGCGCAAGCGGCATCACCGAACTTCTTCTTTCCCGAGCGGGGAGTTCTGGGTTATAGCGATACGCTTTTCCTCGATGCGCTTCCCTACGCGGCACTGAGGTTTTTGGGCCTGGACCGGTACCTTGCATTCCAAGCCACCATGATGCTGGTTACCGGAGTCGGATTCGCTTCGATGCTGGGGCTGCTCCGGCGGCTTCTGCGGCTCGATCCATGGCTGCGGATCGCCGGAGCGTCGTTGTTTGCGGTTTCGAATATTTATTACGTACAGATCGTGCACCCCCAATTGGCATCGGTAACATTGGTCCCGTTGTTGTGCCTGTTGGCGATCGAATACTGGCGGGCAAGCAGCCGGAATCCGGCGCGGTTCTACATCGCGGCTCTCGGTGTACTGGTCGCCCTTCTTCTCTTCACGTCCTTTTACATCGGCTGGTTTGCGATTCTCGTTTCCATGACGGTCTTTGCCTTTTTTGTAGTTTGTTCCACCCTTAGCGAGCGGAGGACCTGGCCTGTGCGGCGAGGAGCCCAACTCCTCTGGATGCGAAAATTCGACCTCCTGCTGGGCTTTGGCGCTTTCGCCCTGGCCCTCGTTCCTCTGCTCGCTCTGTACTTGCCAGTGCTCGGCCACAACAGGGGAAGGAGCCTGGGAGAAGCTCTCTACTACATGCCTGGCCTGTTGGGTGGCTTCGACGTAGGCAGGGAGAACCTGCTTTGGGGAGGGCTCGCGCGCCGGATCGAAGACGCTAGGACCGCGGGTGGTGTGCATGAATACCCGGCCGGTTGGCCGGTCCTTACTGTCTGTGTCTTTGCTGCCTCGGCGGTTTACTTCGCCCATCGCCTGTATCGCTCCCGGTACAGCCGGTACTCATGCGAGAAGCAGTCGCTTGTATTGCTGAGCGCTATCTCCCTGGCATGCATCGCGCTGTGGTCAACCAGCGTCAGGGTGCGTGGAAGCATCACGGGGTGGGCTATCGTCTGGTGGGTGGTTCCAGGCGCTTCCGCCATCCGGGTACCGCAACGGATCAGCCTGGTGCTCAATGTGGGGGTCGTCCTGGTCTGCGTGGCTGGCGTGAATGCATTCCTGGAGGCCCAATCCGGCCGTCGCTTGTGGGTTCGTTTGGCGGCGGTTCTGTTGCCCCTCGCGCTGCTCGCCGAGCAAGTGAACTCGATGCCGACCCATATCATCGGCAGGCTCGGGGAAGCGCACAGATTCGAAAGGATTCCGCCGCCTCCGAAGAGCTGCTCCGCATTCTTCATTTTCAACGAAGGCCCCGGAGAAGTGAATCCACTGGTGACACAGACCGATGCCATGCTGCTAGCCCAGCAGTTCGAGATTCCAACTCTCAACGGGTACAGCGGCTGGTTCCCAAAAGGCTGGAACCTGTCTCAGGCTGGGGATGACGGCGGTAATGCGGCGATCCTGTGGGCCCGGAGCCGGGGCGTGAATCGAGGTCTTTGCGGACTTGATTTTGCCTTAGGAAGCTGGTTCCCGGTTGACCCGCGGACGCCTGCCGGTTCGCTCGCTCTGATTTCCAAAAGTATCTCGGGGCTCGTTAAGACANNTAAGAATTATAGTTTCGAATATCGCGATCTCTCGCCCTGGCGCACTTATCTGTCCGCACAAATTGGCGTCGGCAGCGCGCTCGCTCACACGGGAACCTACAGCCTGATGGAAACATCGGGCGAAGGCGGTGTTTATCAGGATATCACCGGCTTGCAACCCGGACATGTATACAGCATCGCCGCCTGGGTGACAGCTTCTGGCGATGCGGCCGCCAAAGCACGGATTGCGGTGTTCGATCCCGGCACGGACGTCGTGACCTTCTCCCCGGCGGTGA